>DATDWU010000001.1:0-8831 GCA_035289525.1 Patescibacteria group bacterium
GGTGAATACGGCAAATACCTTAGCGATAATTCCTTCGCAGGTTTCAACAGGTTCTTTCTCGGCAGTTGCCTTAACTTCCGCCGGATTTAAGCTACCCGCAGGAGCAAATACTTATACAATCCAGCTTTATACTCAGGTTCCGGGTTACCCGGCCCAGGCCGCCGACAGTTTTTTGCAGATAACCTATTAGACACCGCTATTGACCCATTCGATTATTCTCAGGGTCAACCCGCAATCAAAAATGAAGGGTTGACTTATCTTAAATATCCTGATTAAACTGATGAAGAGTATTTTCCCTTGACCGGCCCTTAAGCCGGCAAGCGATCTCGCAAACTAGTATTCCTGCGATTCTTTCAGAATCGACTCGCAAAGAAGTTTGCTCCGATAGAAAGGCGGTGATTTTTAATATGGATCCAAATACACAAAATCCCGCTGTCCCGGGAGCACCGGCAGAACCGGTAGTTCCGCCGCCACCAACTGATGCACCGGTAGTACCACCGGCTGTACCTGCAACTGAAGAACCTGCACAACCATGGGCACCACCCGCAGCACCAACTGATGCACCGGTAGTACCACCTACTGCACCAGTAGAAGGGACTGCCTAAATTAGAATCTCCCTTAAGGTTTACTCTAGCCAAAGGCCAAAAAATTTGTACAAGGGGTAAATTTAAAGGGAGATTTTTATGAAAAAAATTCAGTATAAAGGGATCTTAGGGCCTGGTCGGATTGTACGGAACTTAAGTTAAATGTCAGGCTTAACGGGTCTTGAATAATTTTTGCTGAACCAACTAACTCATTCCCCAAGGCCAGGATCGACCTTTCTAAAACTTCCGCTCGTATCCGAGGATTACCCAAATTTGACCCAACCAAAGTAACCGTTTGTCTTACTGGATCCCTTGCAATGGCGATGACCCTTTCATCTTCGGGTACTTCGCGAGAGCTTACAATTAGTGTCCCGGGATTTTCCGGGTAAAATGAATCCCGAATATTTATAGGCAACCCGGCTCTTCTACAACCAAGTATCGCCCTGGGATGTAAAACCTTAGCTCCTCCTTGGGCTAAAACCAGCATTTCTTCATAAGTAACTCTGTAGATAGTAGGAATATTTTCACGATCTTCTGCTGCTATATCTTTTGGGTCTACCGCCTTAACTCCCTTAACATCTGTCCAGTTCTCATGACCATCTCCAACTTGCTCAGCGATAAGATCAGCCGTTATATCTGAACCCCCCCAATCAAACATCACTGTTTTATCAGGATCATTAGCAGCAGATCCATAACAACCCGGGACTATAGCAAGTCCATCTATCTGACTAAATCTTTCTTTGATAAGTTTTGCTGTTTGAGGGTCAAAGCTTCCATCATCTTTAATTCTAAAAATGGCAGTCGGATCCACAAAAGTAGCATTCCAACCTAAAGCTGCAAGCCTGGCTATACCATATTCACCTCTAACTACGGTTTGGCCAGGATTCCACTTTCCTAAGATTATTCCCCCCAGGGTTTGTTCTAAAAATTGGTTAGCCTCTTCTTCGACTATTCTGGAATTGAATCCATTTGCTATATCCAGGTATCTACTAATTATCGGATCAAAGGCAGTAGCTATTTGCCCTGAACTAGCGTGGTCTTTGAATAATTCATGACAATAAGCTAACTGACGGGAAATTTTTGTGTCCCCTTCAAACAGAGCTCCCGGAGCTGATAAAACCCATATTTTTCTGCGAGGATCCGCTTGTATGATCTCGTGTTGTCTCTGGAGCCGAGCAAAGTCTGCAGTAGAAGTTCCGCCTGCTTTACCAACTATTATCCTACGTTCACTTTCGATAAGTACCTGCATAATCTGATCAGATAATAACAAATTACCAGTGAAAATGCAAAAACTATAGGGTTAAGAATATTTAAAAATTTGCGTTTCAGCAAAAAAAAGCGGTGGAGCGGATCATACACCCCTCGCCTGCGGCGAGGTTGAACCAAATCCGAGATTTGATTAAAACCCTAGTCACACACTTTAAAACAAAAATTCGACCTCGAGGGTCGATTTTGTTTTAAGAGCGGTGGAGCGGATTTGAACCGCCGACCTTCTCGTTGGCAACGAGACATTCTACCACTGAACTACCACCGCTTAAATATCATTTTTCAGTAGTTCGGGGGAAAGCTTTGCTTACCACTGAACTACCACCGCTTAAATATCATTTTTCAGTAGTTCGGGGGAAAGCTTGCTTACGAGCAGGGGCTCGCAAGACAGCGATGCTGGCTTACCACTGAACTACCACCGCAAAAAACACCAAAAAACTCAGTTTGGATTGGTGCCACAGTCTGGAGTCGAACCCGAATAAGACGCTCTTCAGGCGCCCGCCTTGACCACCTTGGCTACTGTGGCAGTAAACTTTGGTATTTTACCTCATCTGAAGAAATATTTGAATAGGAGGGTGATTAATACGGTTAATATAATAGAGGAAGTGAAAGGAAGGTAAAAAGAGAAATTAGGCTGTCTTATGTCTACATCTCCGGGAATCCGTGGAAATTGCCTGACTAAAAAATTTAAAATTAAGGTCAGAAGGAAAAAAATTCCTCCAAACAAAGTTAGAATCCTTATACTATCCTGCATGAATTAAATGTAGCTTAGGAACTAGCTTAAATCAAGCTGTTTTGAGAACCTTGCCTATATCTGTCTACATTAAAACCGGGAGCGTTAAATAAAACTTGTCCATGCCGATCGTTACCTTTAAATACGGCCAGAACCAGTTGTTCTGATCTACCAAAGAAAGGTGCCGGGTAAGAGTATTTAGAAACTACTTGTGTGAGTACTTGTCCTCTATCTAAACCCCCGGTTGCCAATCGGCAATCCTGTAACAATAAAGAAGTACCGCGATACTCATGCGGTGAAGAAAATAATAACAACCATTTAACACCTAATTCAACAACAGTATGGGAGCTGTGTAGGATATAAACAAATTCAAAGTGAGTACCTCTCTTCTGAATGTCTTCAGCTAAGTAGGTATGTGCCTCCGGATGATATGCGGCCTTAGGTTGCGGTTCAATCATTTAGAAAATGTTCCTAAAATTTTGTGGACCCGGGAGGACTTGATTCCCTGATATCTGTGGGTGGCATAGGATTCGAACCCATGACCTACTCGGTGTAAACGAGTCGCTCTAACCAACTGAGCTAGCCACCCTACTTTGCGAGTATACAATATTGTGCGGATGAGAGGATAATACGCCCTCTGGTTCCGCCAGAGTTGAACCAAATCAGAGATTTAATCCAATCCTCAAACATCCACAAATTCAATCGCGTCAGGGGACGCAATTTGAATTTGGTGCGGATGAGAGGAGTTGAACCTCCACGAGCTTGCGCCCACAACCACCTCAAGGTTGCGTGTATACCATTTCACCACATCCGCGCGAAAACTGAAAACTGTGGGCGAGAGAGGAGTTGAACCTCCACCTTCTTGCGAAGACAGCGCTCTGAACGCTGCGTGTCTGCCATTCCACCACTCGCCCAAATGTATTTTTTAAATCAACTTCCGGGACAAATGGAGGATTTTTGCCATCCCTCATCACCGCCCGAAATTATATGAGATTTTACCTCAATTTACTAATATTTCCTACAATGGATTATCATTGCAAGCTTTGATTAGTATTGCGTTGTTATGGTATCTTTATCAACAGATGAGCAAAGCATCTCAAAAAATAGTTACTTTAGGTGGAGGAACTGGACATTTCTCCTTACTTCGGGGACTGGTTGATTCTAATGAACCGGAACTTATCAGCGCCATAACCGGTACATGGGATTCGGGCGGGAGTTCGGGCAGGCTAAGAGTAGAGATGGGGGTTTTGCCTTCGGGCGATACACGTCAATGTTTGTTAGCCCTAATGGAAGATGACAACCAGAGACAAGTAGCTCAAAAACTCTTTAACGAACGATTTAAGGACGTTGAAGGGCCTTTAAAGGGCCATGCATTGGGCAACCTTATCCAGTCGCAACTACAGCTTTTATACCAGGGCGCAGACCGAGGGCTTGACGCGGCTAGAGCTTTATTTCGGGTAAGGGCCCAGATTGTTCCGGTTTCTCTGGACGATTTACAACTTTGTGCCAAAACGGTTGAGGGTAATATTATAGAGAGCGAGACCTTAATTGACACCCGGGGAGAGAAAGATAAATTTAACCCCAAGGATAAAATCTCAAGAATTTATTTTGACTCAACTGCCGATGCCAATCCTAAAGCTTTGGAAACAATTGCCCAGGCTGACAAAATAATTTTATCGGCAGGTGACCTCTATACCAGCATTCTGCCGCACCTTTTAGTTAACGGAGTTTCCGAAGCTATCTCATCATCCAAAGCTAAACTTATTTTTGTTCTTAATCTGATGACCAAAAGAGGTGAGACCGACTCATTTAAAGCCTCTGACTTTTTGAAGTCCCTGATCTTTTATTTGGGTGGGGTAGACAGAGTTGATTTTATTGTGGCCAATGACAATCATATCGATCCGGAAATAGAAAAACTTTACGCTAAAGAAGGGCAAAAAATTGTCAATATTGACGAAGAGGAATGCAAAAAACTTTCTCCCAAAGCTAAGATCATTAAAACCCCTCTGGCTAAGTATTCTCCCAAAGAGCACTTACTTAGGCACGATCCTGAGAAATTAGCCAAAATTCTACTAGATCTCTAACTTCTTTCTTAATTCCTTTTTTGTATAAAATTTGCTTTGCGGAATTTATTAACTTATAATATTACTATGAGTTATGAGTTAGAACAGCGTTACTTAAACAGGTATGAAAGTGCCATAGGAGTTAAGGAAGATGTCCTGAATAAAGTGACTAGGATTTTGGAAGATAATCCTGATCAGCTTGATTTAACCAACAGGCTTCTGCTGACACCGCAATTTATTTGGGAAGAGTTATTTAATAGGGGTTTACCTGAAGAGTTATTTAAAAATAATGCAAAGCAGGCTCTTGAACTTGTTGTGGGTGTTCAGTTCTTGAGATCCCAGGCAAATTGGTTAGTCGAGGTTTGTCAACCGGAACAGCGATTAAAGCAAACTTTGGATCTTACTACAGTTTCTTTAGTGGGAGGCAACACGATAGAAGTCATTCTGAGTTTTCTGGGGGAAGAAAGTGCAAGAACACTCCTGAATATTCAACAGTCTGCAACCGATAAATTACTTCCGTCCCTTGGGACAGAAGATATTCCCTTAGCCAGATTCAGATTGGATGCTCTTAAAGGCAGGGGAATGTTTCCATTTGACAATTTAGTAGACGGGGGAGTCAGATATTCTCTCCCAACCAAGCTGGAAGGAGTAAGATTATCATTAACTTATCCGGGAAGGTTCCAGTACCCGGTAGCCGGCCTAATAGTTAACCCGCTTGACATTCCACAAAAACCCTTCAGATTTGACTTCTAGAGGCTTATAGTATACAATACGCACTTCAGTTAATTCTTGAGGTTGTAACCCCAGCTTCCGGAATTCCTCTAATCAGCAATCGTTGATTACAGGAAAAAACATGAAACTTCAAAAAATACTTTTGGGTCTTTCGATTCTTTTTCTTTTAAGCCTTCCTGTAAATATAGCCCAGGTTCAGCCGGTTTATGCTCAAAACGAGCAAATTGTAACTATAGAGGCCCGTCCTATTGATAAACGTGCCCAAGTGCTTAAAGATTATTTAGCCAAATATAATTCTCCTTTAGAGGACAGCGCTCAGGATTTTATTGATGCTGCCGACCAATACGGGCTGGATTGGAAATTAGTCGTATCTATTTCCGGTGTTGAATCGACTTTCGGAAAGAATATTCCCGGCGGACATGATCCGGCCTATACCTCTTATAATGGATGGGGTTGGGGAGTGTACGGAGACAATTCACTAGGCTTTAAAAGCTGGAGGGAAGCTATCTTTACCATCTCCAAAGGGTTGAAAGAGGACTATGTTGATAAAGGCTACACTGAACCTTTTGCTATGAACCGCAAATATGCAGCTTCAAAAACTTGGGGAAGAAACGTCACCTTCTTTATGAACGATTTGGATAAATATACCCAAAATTACCAGTTTGATATTGAATTGGCTGAAATTGAGGTTACTAAAAATATGCCTGAAACAACGGGCCTGAAAACCTTACTTGCTAATGCAAATCACGACTTCAGTTTGGATCTTTTAAACTAATCATAAGTTCAAAAGAAGGAAAGGTATCAAAAGTATCATATAATTCTTTTAACAAATGAAAACGTTCCTTGCAATTCTTGCGGGCAAATCAATCTTTTTCCTGTCCAGATTTTTAGGTTTAGGCGGAGGCTTCGCGGCTCCCGGCTTATATGCTTTAAAGATTGACCCTAATTTCATCAATAATTTAACTTCCCAAATTCCCAAGCAAATTATAATCACCGGCACCAACGGTAAAACGACTACCTCGGGTATGTTAGCCTGCCTTTTTAAGAACTCAGGAGTAAAGGTCTTAAGAAATAAGACCGGTTCAAACCTGGAGCGGGGCATTGCTTCAACATTAATCATACACTGTTCGCTGTTGGGAAGTATCAGGGAAGAAGTGGCGGTCTGGGAGGTAGATGAAGCGGCATTTAACAGCGTAGTTTTGAAAATACAGCCTGAGATTGTAGTAATTCTAAACGTTTACCGGGATCAGCTGGACCGTTATGGGGAGGTAGACAGCATTGTTAAGAAGTGGCTTGAGACTGTTAAAAAACTTCCGAGTTCCACTAAATTATTAATAAACGGCGATGATGGTAGTCTGGAAGGATTCTACGCTTTAGAAAATGAGGTTGAGGCTTTTTCCGTACCGGAAACCGGCCTGAAAGGTGAGTTAAAACCGAAAAAATCCAGGAAGGTCAGATTCACAGGTATAGACATCAAGACTTCGTTAACCGAATCAGCTTTTAAATTTAAATTTGATAACCGTGAGATAGCGGTAAGTCTGACTATTGCCGGCGCTTATAATGTAGATAATGCCGTTGCGGCTCTGGCCGCAAAATTTTTAGCTAAAGACTTATCCGCTTCCGATGCCCAAAGCCTTAAAGACTTCAGTTCGGCTTTTGGCAGAAGCGAGAAGTTTACTTTTCAGGAAAAGGAGGGTTATATTTTTCTCATAAAAAATCCGGCCGGAGCCACTCAGGTAATGGAAACAGTACTTCCTAATTTAAAGCCGGAGGATACACTATTGCTGGCCTTAAATGATAATTTCGCTGACGGAACGGATGTATCGTGGATTTGGGATATTGAGCTGGAGAGATTAAAGATTAAGGATTTAAGATTAAAGATTTTTGTGTCAGGCATCAGGGCCTATGATATGGCATTGAGATTAAAATACGCCGGAGTGGATGAGGGTAGAATAATAGTTGATCAAGATCTCAAAGCGGCTTTTGGGGAGGCGGTAAAAAATAGAGATGGAAAACTATTTATTCTTCCGACATATACGGCGATGCTTGAATTACAAAAGGTGTTGGTGAATAAAGGTGTAAAGAAACATTATTGGAAAGAGTAACTTGTCATCCTCGCGTATGCGGGGATCCAATAAACGGAATCAGCTTATGAAGTCCCGTTGCTAATTGGATTCCCTCCTTCGAGGGAATGACAGAATAATTATGGCAAAGAACAAAATAATAATAGGCTACTTGTATCCTGATTTAATGAATATTTACGGAGATACCGGCAATATAATTTGCCTGAAAAAGCGCTGCCAGTGGCGGGGAATTGAGGTTGAGGTCAGGAATATCAGTGTCGGGGATAAACTGGAAAAGGGGGAGTGTGATTTATTTTTCTTTGGCGGCGGCCAAGATCAATCCCAGAGTGATGTAGCAAAGGATTTAGTATTAAGTAGTAAGCATCAAGTATTAAGGGAAGAAGCAGAGGCAGGCACACCATTTTTGTCGATATGTGGAGGTTATCAGCTTTTGGGGCAATACTACCAGCCTTTCGACGGGCCTAAGCTGGAAGGAGTGGGGATTTTTCCGGCATACACCAAAGCGTCACATGACAGGATGATAGGGAACATAGTGATTAGGTTACAGGGTATAGGTGATAGTGAAGGCAAAGAACCTACAACCTACAACCTACAACCTACAACCTTGCTGGTGGGTTTTGAAAATCATTCCGGAAAGACTTATCTGCAGGAAGGTGCTAAACCTCTGGGAAAAGTGATTAAAGGATTTGGGAACAACGGGGAAGATAAGTTGGAAGGTTGTATTTATAAGAATGCCATTGGTTGTTATATGCACGGTTCGCTTTTGCCAAAAAATCCCGGTCTTGCGGATTGGCTAATCAAAAAAGCTTTAGAAGTGAAGTATGGAGAGGAAATTGAGCTAGCACTCCTGGATAACCAATTAGAAAACAGGGCTCATGACTTCGCAGTTAAAAAGTTTTCATAATTTGGTAGAATACTCCTGTACTGAAGCCGGAGTGGTGAAATGGTATACACGCATGATTTAGGATCATGTGCCGTAAGGCGTGAAGGTTCAACTCCTTTCTCCGGCACTTGCACAATATTCGACTTATAGTTATTTGTTTAGCTTCACTCAATTTGGTATAATATACACAAATGAACCCTACAGCTGTACAACCAAACAACCAGAGCCGCAATCTTTTTGAAGGTGTTTTTGAAAGTTTAAATGAGCTTGAGAAAGTTGCCGAAGAGAACAATTTAGTTGATGATACCGAAGAAAGAAAGCAACTTATCCGTGAGGGCTGGCATGATTTCTATAATTTAAAGACGGAAGAAATTTCGGTTGTCAATGAGGGCCCGGTTAGAAATATTGAAATCTCCGAAACAAGCATAGAGCTTGAAACCAATCATACTGAAGACATTTCAATAGAAGAGAAATTTAAACCCGAAT
>DATDWU010000002.1:0-2669 GCA_035289525.1 Patescibacteria group bacterium
CCTGCGGCGGGTATTAAAGCTTTAGTTATTTTTTTAGCCATAAAATCATTATAACTCTAAACTATTGTTGTGCTATTTATCAAGTATTAAGTAGTAAGTATTAGGTATTAAGCCCGTCGCAAAGACTTAATTAGACCATTCACTAATTTGCTGACATGAACCGTTTTAGCTGCAATCTCATTAAATTTTTCTTTAGATAAATATTCAATATCTCGGGCTATTAATAACTGGTTCTGAAGTTCAGTAAGGGAACCCAAACTCATATAGTAAAACTGAATTTTCTCTTTTTTAGTCTGTCGGGAAAAACCTTCAGCAATATTTGAAGATATAGATACAGAACAACGGCGCATTTGATCTATAAGTGAAAATAATTCTTTTTTAGGAAAATCCTCAGTAACTTTATAAATAGCTAAGGCCAAATGATGAGCTTCTTTCCAAGCAATTAAATCTGTAAAGGACTCAATTTTATGCATTAAGCTTAATACTTACTACCTAATACCTAATACTACTTAACTCTCTCGACATACGCCCCGGTTCTGGTATCAACCTTAACTTTCTCCCCTGCATGCATAAACATCGGCACTTTTACCACCAATCCGTTAGATAAAGTGGCCTCTTTGTAAACATTAGAGACAGTATTGCCTTTTTCTTCCGGACCGGTTTCGGTTATTTCGTAAATTAAACTGTTGGGAAGCTCGATGTCTAAGGCTTCCTCCCCTGAAACAATCAATTGGACTTCCAGTCCGTCATATAGATATTTGGCATTATCTCCTAGAATCTTTTCCGAAATTGTGAATTGTTCAAAACTAACCGGGTCCATAAAGTTATAAATATCACCCTCCTTATATAGATACTGAGTTTTTTTCTTTTCTACATCCCCCTCTTCAACACGGGCTCCAGTTATAAAAGCTTTTTCGGTTATTGCACCTGAGCGCAAATTCTTGGCTTTAACTTTAATAGTTCCCGAGCCTCGGCCCATTTTAATGTGCTCATAAGTTATAACCTGCCAAAGGTTGCCGTCTTCAACAAAGACAATCCCCGCGCGTAATTCCGATGCGTTAAGTTGTGCCATGTCTTTATGAAATTAATTCTACCAAGGTTTTAACCCCCACTCCGGTTGCTCCCACACCCCTATAGGGCTTAGGTTTCATGTCCCAGGCAGTTCCGGCAATATCCAGGTGAATCCATTCTGTCCCCTCTTCTACCCCAGCCTCAATAAACTTGGCTCCGGTTATAGAACCCGCCGCGCTGCGGTGCGAGCCGCCGTGGCCGATATTGGCAATATCTGCCATTTGCGATTTAATCATTTCATCAAATTCATCATACATCGGTAACTCCCAAACTTTTTCCCCATATTTGCGGGATACTTCCATAAAATTCTTTGTAAACTCGTTTCTATTTCCAAAAACTCCGGTAATATGGTCACCCAAGGATACAATGATTGCACCGGTTAGAGTTGCCAAATCTATCACCTTGTTAGCCTTAAAATCTTTTTGGGCGTATGAAACCGCGTCGATTAAAACCAGTCGGCCTTCGGCATCGGTATCCATAATTTCGGCAAACTTACCCGAGTAAGTTTTAACTATATCCCCCGGCCTTTGCGCCCGTCCTCCGGGTAAGTTTTCAGTCACGGCCATCACCGCCACAACATTAGTTTTCAAATTCAGCTTGGCAACAGCAACAATCGCAGTCATTACTGCCGCAGCTCCGGTCATATCATATTTCATCTCATGCATCCCGCCCGAAGGTTTAATCGAAAGCCCTCCGGTATCAAAAGTGATTCCCTTACCGACAAACGCCCACTTATCTTTATTCTTAATATCACCGGTATATTCCAATGCAATCATAAAGGAAGGCTCTTCCGAACCCTGGGCAACGCCTGAGAAAGCGCCCATACCTTTTTTCTTGGTTTGTTTTTCATCCAAAATCGTAATTTTCAACTTATTATCCTTAGCAACTTTTTTGGCAACTTCCAAAAAGTAGGATGGGGTCATAATATTGGCCGGCAAATCCCCCAGTTTCCGGGTTAGATTAATGCTTTCAGCGATAATCTGGCCTTTTTTCAATCCTTCCATCAATCCCCTTTCGGCCCGGTCGACCAATAACTCAACTTGGGTAAGTGTTGACGGCTCGTGCTTAAATTTGAAGTCAGCAGTTGGATCAAAGGCGGCAATTTCAATACCCAAAGCTGCCGCGTAAGTTTTTTCTTCTTCCGATAATTTCCCTGCTTTAGGCAAAACCAGACTCAAGCTTTTAGATTTTTTGAGAAGTTTTCTTACTGCAGCCCCGGCCAGATTTTGCAGACTTACAAAATCAAGTTTCTCTTTTTTACCGGCTCCGATAAGTAAAATTTTGGAATTGTCCGAATATAAGATTTGGCCCTCGAATAGTTTGCCGAATTTAGGATTATCAGCCAGGTAATTTTTGACTAAAGATATGCCGTAATCTTGCTTTTCATCTTCAAAAACCGGCAGCACCAAAAATCCGTCTTTAATTTCCGTTAAGGGCTTCGCAGCAATCTGAATTTTCATGACAAGTAAATATAACTTGAGGCTGAATGTTTGTCAATTACTCGCTTAATTAAAGTTTAATTTCCGGCACTCCAGTAAAATATGGATGTGCAACAGTTAACTAAAATTACAATGGCTTGGGAGTTGTTTGACTCTGGT
>DATDWU010000003.1:0-3114 GCA_035289525.1 Patescibacteria group bacterium
ATTTGTTTTTCCGGGGAATTATTGTTGAGCTCCATTTCAAGAGGACGGGAACTTCTTTTTGTCACCTCGGCTGTAACTTTTTGAAAAGCCTGCTCCCGTGTTAAAAGTCCGATATCGACTCCGGCAACTGAAATATTGGGATAGATCCGGGCCGACAAAAACAGCCAGACAGTCAAAAAGATAATTAAAACCACCGGCAGTATAGCGAGAAGGGAAACGATAATAACGGGAAATTTCAACTGAGGCTTAACTTTTTTCTTTGACATGGAGAGTATTTTACTAAAGAAAGGTAACAAGTAACAGGTTTGAAAGTAGCAAGTTTGCGACGAGTTTGCTTAGTAACTGTTTTTTTAACAATGAGCGAAGCTCGCGCTTCGCGCTGAATTATGTAACAACTTAACAATTGAGATATAATTTTAGAATATGATGAAATATCTAATCATCGGAGTGCTGGTGTTTGCGGTTATAGCCGGGTTTTTATTCTGGAAATTCGGGCCTTCTTTTAACAAAAAACCGCCTGAAAAAATACCGGTTACGCTGACTATTTGGGGGCTTTGGGAAGAAGAAGCGTTAATGAAACCGGCGATCGATGAATATAAGAAAATCAAACCCGATGTGACAGTTGTCTACCAATTCCAGTCCTCACAAAATTACCGGACCCGGACTCAAACCAAAATTACCGCCAACGAAGGCCCGGATATTTACATGATTAACAACACATGGACGGCGATGTTTTTAAAAAGCGGCTCAATTTACCCGGCCCCTAAAGAAGACTTTACACCCCAGGAATTCTCGCAGACTTTTTATCCGGTTGTCAGGGACGATTTTACCAACTATCCGGCAATTAAAGCAGCCGTTGACAGCGCAGCCAATATTGCCGACAAGAACAAGACTATCCAGGAACAGTTTAATGCCCAGGGCAAAATTTATGCCATCCCCAGGGGGATTGACGGTCTGGCTTTGTACGTCAATATGGATTTACTTAATGCGGCAGGCCTTTCTTTACCAAAATCCTGGAATGAATTCAGGGACGAGGCATTTAAGCTGACGGTGGCCGATCAAAATAACGTCATTAAGACATCAGGAGCGTCAATAGGTACGACCGGTAATGTTGATCACTGGCCGGATATAATCGGCCTGCTGTTTTTGCAGCAGCCCGGGGCAAAAATTGACTCACCGGCCGATTCAAATGGCGGTGATGTCCTGCGTTTTTATACCGATTTTGCCAAGGTCTCCGATAAACGGGTTTGGGACAATACTTTTGAGAATTCCACCCAGGCTTTTGCCGCCGGTAAAGTGGCATTTTACTTTGGTTTGTCCTGGCGGGCCCATGAATTGCGCCAGATGAATCCGAAACTTAATTTTAAGATTATCCCGGCTCCCCAGCTGGCCGGAAAACAAGTTGCCTGGGCTAACTACTGGGGTTATACCGTTTCGTCAAAATCCAAATTCCCCCTTGAAGCCTGGGATTTTTTGAAGTTTTTGACTTCGGCCGAAACCGAAAAATTGCTCTACAGGGAGGCTGCTAAAACCAGATTGTATGGCCTGCCTTATTCCCGGGTCGATTTACAGAAAGAACTGATTAATGATCCGCTGGTTGGGGCATTTGTTGCCCAGGGGCCGTACTATAAATCCTGGTATTTAAATTCAACAACCCGGGATCAGGGATTAAATGATGAAATGATTAAATATTACGAAGATGCGGTCAATGGTGTTTTTAATAATTCCGATCCCCAAAGTGTTTTAAGTGTCACATCCAAAGGCATCCAGCAGGTTTTGGATAAATATGTCAGGCCGAATAAGCCGGTTGCATCTCCTCAAAAATAATTGTAATATCTGACTGCTTTGAAATACCTCGTATTCCAGCACGTACCACATGAGCCAATTGGATTAATCGGACCGGTTCTCAAAAAACAAAAAATCACCATAGAAATAATTGAATTCTGGAAAAAGAGCTGGAAAATTCCGGATACTAAAAAATTTGACGGCTTAATAATAATGGGCGGGCCGATGGGGGTATATGAGGGTCCGGATGTTTTTCCTTCCAAGGAGGCAGAAGTTGGAGTTATTAATGAATTCATAGCCGGCAAAAAACCGGTTATCGGTTTTTGCTTAGGAGCCCAACTGTTGGCATATTCCCAGGGCGGCAAAGTCTATCAAAACCGCAGGCTGGGTAAAAGAATTAAGGAAATCGGTTATTACACAGTCGACTTGACGCCTAAAGGAATTACCGATCCGCTTCTGACCGGTTTTCCCAATCCAATGGAGGTTACCCAGTGGCATGGGGATGCTTTTGATATTCCGGAAGGGGGAGTAAAATTGGCCGGCTCTCCGCTTTGCGAAAACCAGGCATTCCGTTTGGGGAAATCCGCCTACGGATTTCTATTCCATTTTGAATTAAGTCCGGAATTGATTGCTAATTTAATTAAAGTTGACAAAAAATGGATACACGAAGATTTTGAAATGGATGAGGAAAGACTGTTAAAGCAGGCACAAGAGAAAAAGGATTTAATGATAGCTCAATGTCAAAGATTATTTACCAATTTTAAAAAACTCGCATCAGGATGAAAAACGCTTTAATTCTTCATGGCGCCGGGAATAATTCTTCCGGCAACTGGTTTCCGTGGCTGAAGTTGGAACTGGAGAAAAAGGGTTACAAAGTCTGGTCACCTGATTTACCCAATTCCGATATTCCGGTCGAGTCCCAATGGTTAAACGTTATTTTTAAAAACAAGCAATGGGTTTTTGACCGGGATTCAGTATTAATTGGTCACTCGTCCGGGGCAACATTGATACTGAGGATTCTGGAAAAGTTGCCGGAAGGCGCAAAAATTAAGAAAGCTATTCTGGTTGCCGGGCCTATTGATAAGGGCACGATTAAGAAATTCTGGCCCTATAAAGAAGATTTAATAAAAGACCCGTTCAGCTGGCAAAAAATTAAATCGGCCTGTCAGGAATTTATACTAATCTATTCTGATAATGATCCTTATGATTGCGGAATCCGTCATGGTAAAGTTATAGCTGAAAGAGTTAACGGAAGTTTGATACTAAAAACAGGTCAAGGCCATTTTAATCTGGAGGTTGGTTTGAAGTATAGACAATTCCCGTGGCTTT
>DATDWU010000004.1:0-20536 GCA_035289525.1 Patescibacteria group bacterium
CGCGTATCCCTGATAAAAATACATTGAGTTAGGAACATCTTTAATATGGTATTTTCCTGAAGGATAAATATTTTTGTATGGCGAAGGCCCGCGCATATCATGCAAGGGAATTTTATTATAAACTTTAAAACTGCCTTTAACAGTAGGCGTTAATTTCATCCCGGTTGAAACTTTTGTCTCATAAACGACCTGGCCATTTTCCCAAGCCGTCAATTTCTGGGAACCCAGATCGACACTGATTAACTTTTCATTGGTAAAAACACCGGTGGCCCTAACCGGAACCGGAAGAAGCCAAACGAAGAAAATTAAACCTAAAAATAAGAAGGAGAAAAATCTGAACATTGGATAATTCTAACATTTAAGCTAATTCTTAAAAAGTCTTGACTACCGATTTGCTGCAAGATTTCTGGACATTTACAAAACCATTTGATCTTCATCACTTTAATTGTAGTTTTTTTTGTTAAGATAGTTTCAGGAGGTGAAGTCGATTGGCAGGATTTTTAGGAAACATTGAAAAATTAACTCTGGAAAACAGCAACTTCAGGCAGGTGCTTTTTACGGGCCAACATACTCAGCTGGTCTTAATGAACATTGACGCGGGCGGAGAAATCGGAATGGAAGTCCACGAAATAGTTGACCAGTTTTTACGGATTGAGCTGGGCGAGGGTAAAGTTATTATGAACGGCGAGGAACATGCAGTTGGCGACGGCGACGCCTTTATAGTGCCCGCAGGGACGCAGCACAATGTTATTAATACAGGAAACGGACCGTTAAAGCTTTACACATTGTACAGCCCGCCCCACCATAAAGACGGAATCATACACCAAACCAAGGCTCAGGCTGAGGCTGATACTACAGACCATCTGTAAAATAGTTAAGAGACTTTGTCTTTTTTCCAAACCCAAGCGGCCAGGCTAAATACCGATATCATAATTACCTGGCAGGCAATACAGACCGGACAGATAACCCGGAGTATTACCAGCTCCTGGTAGGCGATCCAAAGACAAAAGACCAAACCGAAAGCCGCCATCGATAAAAGTAATTTCTTCTTCCGAAACGTAACAGCAATAAAAATAACGATATAGCCTATTAATCCGTAGAGAGGGGTCGGAATTCCTAAAGTTTTAGCCACCGGGCCGGAAATAATGGCGTCGCAATTTATAGTGGCATTAATAGTGCAGGGCCGGAAGGATGACTGGGTAAATTGCTCAACCAGCAGGTAGACAGCCAAAATTACTCCGATTATTGACAGGATTTTAATTGTAAAAAATATTTTAGTCATTTGTTTTAGTCTTCCCGATCACATCTTCACCTTCGTTAAATTCTTCCCTTTTTAAAAATGGCATCCAGACGTGGTCTTCTTTAATCTCAATTTCCGGCCGGAGCTGCTGGAGAACTTTGGCATACCTCCTGGCGTTATGTATCAGATACATATCCAGGTATTTCTGAAACCTGATGTCAAAAAGTGTTACCGTAGCAAAGTTAAACATCTCCCCCAAAAATGAATCCTCCACCGTAATCCTCCTGATATGATCTATCCGGTATTGCTCCCTTTTCTTAAAAATCAAACCTTTGCGGTGATAAATATATTCAGGAGTGATTTCATAGTACTCGTTAAGCCAAAGTAAAACAACATAGCAGGTTATGATAATTTTGACCAAACCGGCGAAACCGAAAAAAGACAGAAAAACTACTGCATCCCATCCCGGGTTATCGGCAAAAATCCGGCTTTGGACGATTAGAAAATAGGCACCAATTACCAGTCCCGCTAGAACCACATCAATCAGGATTAACCTGGCTATCAGGATTGAGATGCTTTGCCTGATATTTAAGTAAGTTAAAGTTATTTTTTCCCCGGCCATCTTTTAAGCCCTCAATTTTTGTTCCTGCTCGTGGATTTTCATAATATTCTTGATAACCGTATCCGGGTTTAAAGAAATGCTGTCGATTCCCTCCCGGACTAAAAATTGGGCAAATTCCGGATAATCCGACGGCGCCTGGCCGCAAATGCCGATATATTTGCCTCTTCTTTTGCAAGCCTTAATAACTTGGGAAACTAAATCTTTAACCGACTCATCATTTTCATTGGCAATACTCCTGATTTTTTCATTACCATCTCTATCAATTCCTAAAGTCAGCTGGGTTAAATCATTTGATCCGATACTCATTCCGTCAAATACATCCAAAAATTCATCGGCTAAAACCACGTTAGCGGGAATCTCACACATGACATAAAACTTTAAACTCTTGTCCTTTTTTGGGGATAAACCATTTTTTTCCATTATCCCGATCACTTTCCTGCCCTCATCGGCTGTCCGGCAAAACGGCACCATTACCATACAATTTAAAAGTCCGAATTCTTCCCGGACTTTGCGTAACGCCCGGATTTCCAACCTAAATGCTTCAATAAATTCCGGAGAGTAATAACGCGAAGCGCCACGCCAGCCGATCATCGGATTTTCTTCTTTCGGTTCATATAAATCCCCGCCCAGCAAACTCCGGTATTCATTGGTTTTAAAGTCAGACAGCCTGACTATCACCGGATGAGGATAAAAAGCGGCGCAGATTTTGGCAATTCCCGAGGCCAATTTGTCAACATAAAACTGTAACTTGCTATCATAACCCTCAGTCTTTTTATCAATTTTGGCTTTTAGGTCGGCCGGCAGCTTGTCATAATTAATTAAAGCGTTCGGATGAATCCCGATATCCGAAGCAATAATAAACTCCTCCCGCGCTAATCCTACTCCCGAATTTGGCAAAAACGATTTTTCAAAAGCCGTATCCGGAGTGGCAATATTCATCATGATTTTGGTTTTTGTTACGGGAAGTTTTTTAATATCAATCTCATTTATTTTAAATTTCAACTCACCTGCCAATACCAACCCGTCAGAGCCGGTCGTATCAACGGTTATTATCTCCCCGGTTTTTATTTTTTTGGTCGCATCTTCGGCACCAACTATGCAGGGAATCCCGAGTTCCCGCGAAACAATTGCGGCGTGGGAAGTCCGGCCGCCCTTATCGGTAACAATTCCGGCGGCAATTTTCATCACCGGCTCCCAATTAGGATCGGTTATCTCAGTCACTAATATCTCGCCCTTCTGGAACTTATTTATATCGGCAACATCAAGGATAACTCTGGCTTTGCCGGAAGCGATTTTATTGCCGACCGAAGCGCCTTTAACCAACTCTTTACCATCCTGAGTTCTTTCATATTCATGGATTTTAGTCAGGTCACGTTCCGAATGGATTGTTTCCGGCCGGGCTTGGACGATATAAAGCGTCCCTGTTTCCCCGTCTTTTGCCCACTCCATATCCATCGGTGTCCATTTGCCGGCTTTTGCCGTATAGTGCTTTTCAATTTCCACCGCCCAGGAAGCCAATTTTAAAACTTCTCGATCAGTCAAAACAAAGTTATTAAATTCTTTTTGAGAGGTTTCAATTATTTTAGTTGGCGTTTCCTTTCCGTAAATCATTTTCCGGTTCTTCTTGCCCAATGCCTTACCGATAATCGGAGCATAGACCTTTTTGCCGAGCAACCGCTTAAGAGGATGCTGCCCCATAGCCTGGCCTAAAGTCGGTTTAAAAATAATGAATTCATCCGGCGTCACCTCTCCCTGGACAATCATTTCCCCCAAGCCCCATGATCCGTTAATAATCACAACATCTTTAAATCCGGTCTCAGTGTCCAGGGAAAACATAATGCCCGAACAGGCCAAATCCGAACGGACCATCTTTTGGACACCGACCGATAACGCGACTTTAAAATGGTCAAAACCTTTATCAACCCTATAAGAAATCGCCCGGTCATTAAAAAGCGAAGCCATAGCTTTTCTAATCGCCAGCATGGCATCCCCAATACCCCGCACATTTAAATATGTTTCGTGTTCGCCGGCAAAGGATGCACCGGGTAAATCTTCGGCAGTTGCTGATGAACGGACTGCAAAATCGGCATTTTTACCATACTCTCTCTCAGCTTCAATATGGGCTTTTCGTATTGCCTCCTTAATATCTTCAGGAAATTCAGTGGCAACAATTTTTTCCCTGATTTTTTTACCGCGGCTTGCTAAATCCTGGAGATTTTTTGTATTTAATCCGTCCAACGCTTCTTTAATAAAAAGATCAAGACCGGTTTCTTTGAGAAAATACCTGTAAGCTGTTGCAGTCACAACGTACCCACCCGGAACAGGTATGCCTTTTTTCTTAGTCAGTTCCTGAATCATTTCCCCCAGCGAAGCGTTTTTACCTCCGACTTCGGGGACGTCCTTGATAGAAACTTCCGACAGTTTTTTGATGAAAACAGCACCCATAGATCCAGTGTACACCATTGGCTGAATTAAACTCCAATCTGAATCTAACCGAAGTGATTATGCTCACAGCTTTTCGGTATGACTTATGGAATATTGGTTAAATGATTCGCTTGCTGGAGCACGGTGACTATTTACTTACCGAGACCACCGGTTCCGTTAAAATGCTTCGTCTCTCGGGCCTAGGGGTTTATGCCTGGATTTATGCTGCCGGAATCGGGGAAATCTTGGTCGCCTCCGGAAAAAATCCAACCGGTCACACCCTGGCTATTGGAAAATACCGTGTTTATGAAGTTAAAGATGAAGCTAAACTAACCGATACTATCCATCTGGAATTATTCGTCGGAGAGGGAATCTGGCAGGGGTATCTACTGATAACGGGCTTGCCCAAAGAAAGTCACAAAAGAGCCAGAATTGTACCGAGTAAAGAAATCATCACCAAAACCGGAAGTTCTAGTCTGAGGCCAACTCGCTCTCAAGTTTATAAAGGTCTTTGATCACCAGGATATTTTTTTGATAAGTCAGAATTCCTTTTTCTTTCAGTTTACTTATTTCCCGGCTGACAGTTTCCCGGGTCATTCCGGACTGGGAAGCTAAATCTTTTTCGGTCAATTTAAGATCAACCGTTACGGCATCTCCTTCTTTTTTACCAAACCTTTTGGCAGAAATTAAGATTTCCATAATCAACTTCGAACGGGCACTACCGCTCATTAAGTATTCCATCCGGGAAAAATAACCCTCGAGCCCGGCATAAATCCTTTTAACCAGATCAAATAAAATTTCCGGTTCATTCTTAATAAACTTAAGAAACTCTTCCTTCGGGGCTTTCCAGGCTGTCACCGGGGAAACCGCCTCAAAATAATAATGGGAAATGGAATTATTGAGCACCCAGGCCATCGGAAAAAAAGACACCGGCCGGAAAATATTGATTACCAACTCCTCGCCCCTGGCAGAAATGGCATACATTTTGACCATCCCGCCGGTTAAATAGAATATCCCCTGGGGATCCTCGTCAGCCCTGATTACAATTTCCTTAGCCCGGAAATTATGCTTTTTAAAATTACCGAAAAAGTTATCCAGCTTCCGTTTGGCAAGATCATCCATTGGGTTATTATACGCTTGAGGGCAAATTTTTAAAAATTGGAGTGACTATTCACTCGGAGGAGGCGGCAAAAACTCTTCACCGGCATTGGAAACAGGTACTTCACCCGGCTTAAGCCATCTGATATAGGTACAGCCTGTGGCTTTACGGGCTTTGGCGTCCCAGCCTGAAGTCGAGCATTTTTCAGCTTTTTTGCCTGAGTTGGTGGTGAATAAAACCAGCTTATTGCCGCATTCCGGGCAATCCAGATCCAGGGGTTCGCTCTTGGAATTATTTATCCATTCAACGTAATCACAACCTGTGGCTTTCCTCTCTTTAGCATCCCAACCGCCGGTTGAACATTTTTTCATTTTTTTACCGAAACGGGTGGTTTGCAGAATTAAAGGATTGCCGCATTTGGGACATTTTTCATCAAGCTCCTGGGGGGCATCGGTCAGCCATTTTACATAATCACAGCCTTCGTTTTTACGGGTCTCCCGGTTCCAGGAACCGGCCGAACATCTTTGCAGTTTTTTACCTGTCGGGGTTTCGGTAATCTCGCCTAAAGGCGAACCACATTTGGGACAAATTTCTTCAGCCATGTTTATTACCTTACTATATTGTGGTATTTGTGACAAGGATGGAAATCGGGCGAACTACCTGGTTACCGAAATAGTGGCGCTTTGTTCGGCATCAGGAGCAACTACGGTCACCCGGCCGTTGGCGGATTTTTTAATTTCGTAGCCGGCGCCGTTGGTTGAGCCTCCGGTCGGATCATAAGGCATAGTGACGATATATTCTTCACTGGCAGTCAAAACAGACAGATCAATTAATGATGTGCAAGTGGCGCTGGTTTTACATATTTCCGTTTGGGTAGTTGTGATTGAGGAGGGCAAGGTCCCGTTATTATCGATAGCGTATTGGTAAACTGCGTTTAAGATCGTATTGACGTCCACTCTTCTCTGGGCATTACGGGTATCGCCTAATTGTTTTGTCGGATTCAGGGCTAAAATGACAATCCCGGCTAAAATTGCAATGGCTGCAACAACAAGAAGGATTTCAAGCAGTGTAAAGCCAAATTGGTTATGGGTACGCTTGCGCTTTGGTTGATCGTTCATCGATTTTTTGCTATGAACCAATAACCACGAACTAATAACTAATTGGGGCAGGAACTTTTTCATAATACTTTTACATCATAGCACGATTCAAATTAATCCAGAATATACAATTCTCGGGAACAACATTGATAAAAAAATCGACAGTAAAATCGCATCAAATATGATTAAAAACTTCTCCCTTGAGTTGAGTCTTCTTATTGGAAGAAAAGCTCGGCTTGATTTCATTTTTTTATCTCAAAATCTAGAATCTCATTTCTGTTTACAAAAATCAATCAGAAATACATTCAACTTCGCTCAGTACTAAAAGTCCGCCACTTCCTGCCAGGAGGTAACGTTAATATCCGGGTTAATATCGTCAATTATTACTTTAACTTTTCTGAGAATAGTTCCTACAGTGGCGGTCGAGGTAACCGTCCGGTTTTGCCCGCCCTGGCTGGTAACGGTATAAGTGCAGGTGCCCTGTCCCAAAGTTAAATTTCCGGTGCCGGTAAAAGGCGTCGAGTCACGGATTTGCTGCAGCCCCTCCTCAGCGCAGGCATTAGCTAGGGCTTTTGCCTGGTTTGATTGCTCCAGGGCAAAACTGCTGCGGCTGTCCCCTACCCCCAGCCAAAGCACGGAAACAGCAATAGCCATACTAACCGCCCCGATAACCAGGACGGTTATTAAAACAATGAAACCATTCTCAGATTGCTGCTGAGATTTAGCAGGATATTGCTTGTAGCTTTTCGCTCTTATAAAAAATTGATTCATGGTACTTCCCTCCACTAACTAACTAACTAACTAACTAACTAACTAACTAACTAACTAACTCCTACCTCAACGACGCATCTCCATAGAAAGTTTTACTGTAATCATATTCATTCCGGCCTGAAGTATTAACGCTGGTTACCGTGAACTGGATCCGTAAATTTTCCGGGGTTGAAGTCCGTGAAAGGTTATAAAATGTCAGACCGGAAACCGTGACACGGGAGTTTGTGAGTGACACGGGAGAACCAACCCCCTCGGTTATCCGCAAGACCCCGCCGGATAGGTCAAGAACAGTCGGGTCAACACCTGCGCTTACAACATCAATCGTCGCTGATGATGCGCTTGTTCCTATGGTTGGACTGGTGATAGTTTCGGCATTCCGCAACGTCTGGGTAATTATCTGCAGCGCGGCTGTCCCCTGCTGTTCAACTTCGGAAATGGTCTGGTTTTTAACGCGG
This sequence comes from Patescibacteria group bacterium, assembly GCA_035289525.1. Classification (GTDB taxonomy): domain Bacteria; phylum Patescibacteriota; class Microgenomatia; order Daviesbacterales; family UBA10151; genus JACPKO01. Next base: position 7,709 of record DATDWU010000004.1, read on the forward strand.
GACTGCATAAAAAGCGGCAAAATCGCAGCAATCGAGAGAATCATGGCGCTGACAATGCTGACATAAAGAAGCAGTTCGATTAGGGTAAAACCCCTGTTTGTTCTTAGTTCGTAGTTCGTACTTGGTAGTTTCATTTATTGCGGTTTGATAACAACAAATTCCGACCCGTCCTCAGGTCCAACTAAAAATGCCCGGTCATGAACACTGTCGTAAGCGATTCCATTAAAAGCGGTCAGGTTAAGGCTCCCGACCGAAACCGGAGAAGCGGGAACCGAAATATCGAATAACTCAAACTCCTTATTGGAATTGGCAGTTACAAAATAAACAAAGGTGTCGGCGCTGCCGAAATTTAAGGCAATATCATTAACAGTTCCCGCACCGGCAAACGTGGACGTAAGGGAAGGCGTGGAGGGCGTGGAGATATCAATTAAATAAACATCAGACCCTTGTCCCAGAAAAACCGTATTCCCGAGCCCCGATACTGTGATGGCATCAGTATTACCGCCGATACCGTAGGATCCGAAAATGGACGGGGACGCGGGGGTGGTGATATCAACCACCTGAAGTTCCTGACTGTTGTCACCTGAGGCAACATAAGCCTTTGTCCCCGACACCCAAACCTCATACCCGGCGGCACCCAGGTTTAAGCTTCCTGTTGAAGTCGGCGATGCAGGGGTTGAGGCATTAATGATGTAAAACTCATCGGAAGAACTGGTATCACGGACTAAATAGACCGTGGTGCCGACAACAAATACCCCTTTAGCGTCGGCCGTGCCGGCCGCATTAAAAGTCCCGGTGACCGAAGGGCTCGCCGGGGTTGAGATGTTTATAATCTGCAACTCCTCCGAATCATCGGAATTGGAAACATAAGCGTAATTTCCGGAAACGTATATATTGGTCGGATTACCCGTCAGGCTTAAGGAACCAACCAGCGAAGGACTGGCCGGGGTGGAGATATCAACCACTAAAAAATCTGGTGTTCCGCCGTTCCTGACAATGTAGACATAATTGCTGGACACCTGTATTTTAAGACCGTCCTCGGTTCCGGAAAAATCCAGGCTGGCTTCCTGCGCCGGATTTGCCCAGTCGCTGACTGTCTGAAGCCAGTTTGCCATCCGGGTTGTCAGGACAACTGACCCGGTTCTTGAGGGAGTTTGCTGCCAGGTAACGGTTGAGGTGATGGTTTTTCTGTCGGTGTCAACATTGGCGATATCAATTTGCCTGGTAAAAACACCCGTTGTATCCGAACTGCCGCTGAACTCCCAGATATTTGAGGCAGTGGCCAATCCGTGGGTACCGATTGCTACGTCATTAAACCCTCCGTCTTTGATATTCCGGACCGCTTCGAGTCCTTCTTCAGCCAGCATAACGGCTCTGGATCTTAACCCGGCTGTAGCCGTTGCTTCCTGACCGTATATCAGACCGCCGACTAAACCGGTAACCAGAATTGCAAAAATTGATACGGCCAGCAGGACTTCTAATAACGAAAATCCTTTTGAGGAATAAAGATTAGTGATTGATGATTGATGATTTTTTTCTTTAATCTTTAATCTTTCATCTTTAATCATTTAATAACTCACCATTCCTTTCGAATTAAGGATTATTGATGCCAAGTCTTCGTCGGTAGCTAAAGTAACTGTTCCGGTGGTTTGAGGTGCGCCGAAAAGTTTACTGTATACGGTTTCAGTAACTCCTCCGGTTGTTATTGTGTCGGGTATGACAAAAGTTTCGTCATATGTCGCATCGCGGGCAGCATAGCTTGTACCCTTAAAAACCGTTATGCCTCCGCTTTGGACTTTTACTCCCCAGTTAGTATCGCCATCAACCGCCTGGGATAGTGTTTGTGCCCGGCGAAGCGACTGAACAACAGTAACGGTGGCTATATCAAGATCGTTTTTGGTCATCAAAGTCCGGTAAACCGGCAGTGAAAGCCCGGTTAAAATCGCCACTATCGCCAGGGAGAGGATAACTTCAATAAGGGTAAAGCCCTGTTGGGAATGTAGAATGTAGAATGTAGAATGTAAAAACTGTTTGAATTTTAATTGTAAATTGTACATTTTAAATTGTACATTCTTCATTTATTAATCCCTCCTATCAAACTGTAAATCGGCAGGATGACCGCCAGCGCCACAAATAAAACTCCCAGCCAGACAATAACCAGCAATATCGGCTCAAGAAGTACAGTTAAATTCTTAGTTGTATCGTCTATTTTTTCCTGATAAATCTCATTAATTTTCAAAAAGGTATCGGGTAATAATCCGGATTGTTCAGAGGTTCCGATCATCTGGATAATGTGGTTGGGAAAAAGCCGGCGGGCATCTTTGGATAAATTAAAACTGCCTAGCACAGAATTTCCCTGTTCGATTTTAATTTGCAGAAATTTATAGAATTTTGAATAGGCAGCGGAGGTTGTAGCCTGGGAAAGCGAATCGAGCGCCTCAATAATCGTAATCCCGGCATTAAGCAAAGTCCCTAATAAATAGCCCATCCGGGTTACCTCAATCTCCTTATAAAGGGTTTTAAAAACCGGAGTTTGCAAGGTTATAGCCTCACCTATAAATTTAGTCCGCTTAAAAATAAACACCAGATAAAAAAGAGCTATCATAGCCATGATAAAAAGCGGTACGACAACAATGCCGTATTTGCCCAGGAATAATCCGACTGCTATCAGAATTTTGGTAATTAGTGGCAGTTCGATCCTTAAGGAGCTGAATACCTGGGCCAGTTTAGGCAATAAAAACCAGGCAATCCCGATACCGATCACCAGCGTTAAAAAAAGCACCAGTACAGGATAGAGAAGGGCTGAGATTAACTTCGACCGGAGGGATTTTTGTTTTTGCTGTTCGGAGACGACAATTTTTAAATTCTCCGGCAAATTTCCGCTTTCTTCGCCAATCCTGATTAAAGAAACCGCATAGTTTGGGTAAAGCTTTGAATTGTCAATCGCTTTCCAAAGCTGTGAACCGTTCTTAATATCATCTATCATCCGGTCGATAATTTTTTGGAATTTCTTCGAAGTTGACTCGGATTTAATCGAAATTAGCGCCGAAATTAAATCCATTCCGGAGGAAAGGGTGATTGATAGATCTTCGATTAACTGGTTTTTTTCCTCACCCATAGTTTATTAATGACCAATATGCAAGTTACAAGAAACAAGATACAAACAAATACCAATATTTAAATATTCAAATTCCAAAATATTTGATTATTTAAGATTTAGAGTTTGTAATTTATTTGTTACTTGTATCTTAGACACTTGGATTTTACTTTATACAGGTTGGGTAACCCGCAAAAGCTCCTCCAGTGTGGTTATACCGGCTTTAACTTTTTCAAAACCGTCCTCAAATAAAGAAACAGCCCCCTCTGATTTAGCAGCCTCCCAAACCTGGTTACCTGAGGGGTGCCTGATTATCAAATCCCTGATTTTATGGGAAATATTGATAAATTCAAAAATTGCCAGGCGTCCTTTGTAGCCCGTACCCGCGCAATTAGCACAACCTTTTCCCATATATAAAGTGATGCTTTGATCTGAAAAATGTTTTATCAAAGCCGGGAATGTTTGTTCCAGGTAATCCCGCTGGTAAGTCTGGGACATCCGGCAGGCATCACAAATTTTTCTGACCAGCCTTTGAGCAATAATTAATTCCAATGTTGAGGAAAGCATATATGGTTCAGCTCCGGTATCAATCAACCTGGGTATAGCGCTGGCGGCATCGTTAGCGTGAAAAGTCGAGAAAAGTAAATGACCTGTCAGCGCTGCATTGATGGCAATTTCAACCGTTTCTAAGTCTCTGATCTCGCCGACTAAAATAATATTCGGGTCCTGCCTGACAATCGATTTTAATCCGGAGGCAAAAGTTAAGTTTGTCTGAGGATTAACCTGGATCTGGTTGGCGCCGTCAATCTTATATTCAACCGGATCCTCAATAGTAGTTATATTTACCTCAGGACGGTTTAATAATTTAATAAGCGCGTAAAGAGTCGTCGTTTTCCCGGAACCAGTCGGGCCGGTTACTAAAATCATGCCGAAAGGCTTTTTGGCCGAAAGCAGAAGCAATTCCTTATTTTTCGGTGTCAGTCCTAAATTTTCCAATGAAAAACTTTCAATATATTTAGACAGGATCCTGATCGAAATTTTTTCCCCGTCTAAAGTCGGAACTATGGAGACCCTTAAATCGGTTTCCATACCTTTTTCAGTAAACCTGATCGCGCCATCCTGGGGTTTGGTATGTTCATCAATCCTTAAATGGGCCAATATTTTAACCCGGTTTAGAATATTGTCGTATAAGGGTTTCGGCAAATCACCCACCCGGTGCAAAACTCCGTCAATCCGGAACCTGATTACGGCAAACGCCTGCCTGGGTTCAAAATGGATATCCGAAGCCCGCTGGATCAATGCTTCTTTTAGTACTTCCTCAAACAGATCCGGAGCAAAGCTGGTCTCACTTTTTAGTATATTGCCTAACCGGACAATTAGAGGATCCCGGTAATGAATAAAACAATCCTCGATATCCTTAGGAAAAGCATAAGTAATGGTAATCGCCTGAGTCGGGAAAATCTTTCTTAAACCCTCGAGAAGTCCGGGCAATTTGGGATTGCCGCTGGCTATGGTTACGCTGTCAATCGCATCTTTAGCTAAAACTATGGTATATTTTAAGGCCAAATCCTGAGGAATCTTAATTATTTGTTCCTGGGACGGTTTATTAAGGCTTAAATTTGTAAAAGGAACCTGAAAACCTTCAGCAATCGCCTGGCCCAGTAAAGACTTATCAATTATCCGGTTAGTTAAAAAGTATTCGAGCAGCGGGATTTGTTTGTTTTGAGACTTCTGAGCTGCTTCTTTGGCTTCAACCTCAGTAATATAGCTTTCTTTGACAAGAATGTTTAAAATGGCCTGTTCATCAGGAGTCATGGGCAGTGAAATTAGTTACTATTTTGTAACTGAATTCATTATATTTAAATCAGTCGTCAAAAGATATATAAAAAAAGGCTAACTAATCAGTTCTTCCCAGTGAATTGTCATTCCGATCAGCCAGCTGGCGGAGAGGAATCTATCGCAAAGCGAATTGAAAATACCATAACTTTCAGGCATGAAATGTCCTGTATTTTAATAGAACTTTTCAATATTATTTAGACTATAGATCTCTCGACGGAGTTTACCCCGGACTCTGATCCGGGGCTCGGGATGATAAAGGCTTTGGGGAATACTGAATACTTACAAAAAAGATATCAAGCAAGAAGGATAGCAATCTTTTGGACAATATTCAAAAGCGGCATATCGGATTTAATAAAAAAATCTATCGCCCCTAGGGCTTTTGCTTTTTTTATATCCTCTTCCTGCGCCAAATTGGACATGACTATAATCTTCAAATTGCTGCCTTTAAGTTTCTCCAGTACTGCCCAGCCATCCATTTTCGGCATCAGCAAATCAAGAAGTATCAGATCGTATTTGTTTTTGGCAATTTCCGCTAAAGCTTCTTCCCCGTTATCAGCGGCAGTTACACTAAAACCGCTATTGGTAAGTTTTAATGCTAAAACTTTAGAGATAGCCTGCTCATCCTCAGCCAGAAGTATGTTTTTCATTTTATAAAGCTACATTACTGTAACCTAGTCTAAAGTTTACTATATCCTAAATCAAGTACAAATCCTTCTCAATTAATTACCTCATCAATTTTGCTTATTAGTTTATCCAAATCTGTATCACTTTTTACAAAATAATATAACGGCAGCTCTTCAACTACTTTTTCGGTTATTTTTTCATCCGCTTCCAGATTAGTAAGAAAGATCACTTTCATTGTTTCTCCAATCTCTTCCTTCCGTAATAAATCCAGCATTGTCATTCCATCCATTTTCGGCATTCTGATATCCAGCAAAACCAAATCAGGTTTTTCTCTTTTTATTATTTCCAAACCCTCCATCCCATCATGAGCTTCAATAATTTGATAACCCTTTAGAGCCAACTGTTCATGCAATAACTTCAGATAAGCTAATTCGTCTTCAATAATAACTATTTTTTTCATCTTTCACCTCCTCTCAAAATAATCCAGTCTACTTATCTCGCGTTTTTATCACCGCGTAAACGGTAAAACCACGGTAAAAACCGAGCCCTTCCCTTCGATACTCTCAAAAGATACTTCCCCCCCCCCATCCTTCAACATAAGACTTAACAACATAGAGTCCCAGTCCCGTTCCTTCCGGGTTTGTTCCTACAGCTTTTTCCCCCCGGAAGAATTTTGTAAACAGTTTCTTTTTATCATCTTCGGATATTCCAATACCTGTATCTTTGATTTTAATCACATAACCGGCTCCTGATTTTTCGATTATCACCTCTACTTTTCCGGAAACCGGCGTGTATCTAATGGCATTTATAACCAAGTTATCCAGAACTTCGTGCAACCTTAGCGGATCAATCTGGATGGGAGCAGCTTTTTCCTCGGGAAGTATTATTGTTAATCCGATGGTTTTTTTGTCTGCCAGAATCTTCACCCCTTCAACTACTTCTTTAACCATCTCAATAATATCCACCGGTTTAGGATCATCTTTAACCCTATCCTGATCAATTCGGGAAACCGATAATAAAGCCCGAACTAAGCTTAAAACTCTTTCATTGCTTTTATAGATTTGGTCAATGTTATCTTTTATTTCCCCGGGGGCATTTTGCAAATACTCATAAGACTGCAAAGCCTCCAAATACCATTTCATTATCCCAAGCGGCGTCCTAAGTTGATGGGAGGCAATCGAGATAAATTCACTTTTGGCTTTGTCGATTTCTTTCTCATGGGTTATATCCCGCTCAATTCCGACAAAAAACTCTACCTCCCCCTCTCTACTTAAAACCGGTGAAATACTAATCTCGGCGGTATATAATTCTCCGCTTTTTCTTTTATTTCGAATTTCGCCTGTAAAGACCTGTTTCCGGTTCTTAATAACATCCCACATATTCCGGTAAAATTCCGGCGGCATCGGTGATTTCCATAGAACTCCGCTTTTTTTACCAACTGCCTCCTCCGGCTTATAACCGGTTATCTTTTCAACCGTCCGGTTGCCATATATAACAGTCCCCTCCGGGTCGGTAATAACAACCATATCGGATGCATTATCCAATGCTAACTTAAACTTTTCCAAATCTTTTACCAACTCATCGCTTTTCTTTTTTTCCACCTCAAGATCCTCAAGCAGGTTGGTCATAGCGCTTCGCACATTCTCAAGTTCTTTAACATGCTCATTTAGCTGCCCGGTCCGCTCTTTAACCTTGGTTTCCAGTTCAGCGTTGACATCCTTCAGCTCTTGTTCCATTCTCATATGGTCGGTGATATCCTCAATAACGCCGTCAAAATAAACATCGCCGTTGGGACTCTTTTTCATTACGGCGCTAACGGAACCTATTATTTTTTTGCCTTTTAACGTAATCAGGTCCAGTTTTTCATTTTTAACAAATCCATACTTTGTAATTTTTTCTACAAATGCATTCCTTTTTGCCGGATCCTGGTAAAAATCACTCACATCATGCTTAATAAATTCTTCTTTGGAATCAGCTTCGAATATAGATATAATAGCCGGATTGGCTTCAAGGAAATGCCCCTGGGGGCCTGGAGTATTACGGTATACTCCAACCGATAAATTATCCAGCAGGGTCTGGTACTTTTGCAGGTTTTCTGTACGTTCTTCTACTGTCCTCTCTACTTCTTCTTTGGCTTTTAAAAGATTACGGCTGTTTTCGAGATACTCCTTTGAACTTATTTCAAGCGAGCGGTCAAGAAGCGCCCGGTCTTCATCAAAGCCGGCGTAGGTATCACTGATAAGTTCTAAAAAGGCACTCAGTCCGGGCGGAATAGTCACATTCTCACCAAATACCCGCTTAAATTGTCTTTGGAGGATAGAATGCATAAAGAAAATTCACTTTCAATCTTCCCTAAAAGTAGTAATGGTCATAGTCTGATTATGAAGCCGGCACTGCTTCTGCGATGAAGCGGTCGGACAAAGTTCCCCATAAGAATAAAAGCCGGTTATGGCGGGTTTTTCACCAACCGCAGACCGGACTGCTTCGATCTCCTCTTCGATCCGCTCTTTTAAAACCAGCTTCCTGCCGACGCAACTGATCAGTATTGCCAGATCGGGCGGAGTAGAGCCCAGTGGTTCAATGCTCATATTACCGGCCTTACTTGCTCCGTCAATTAACCTTTCAAAGTTAGCTTTCATTAAGGCTACCAAAGCGCCTTCGGGCATATCCCCGGCAAATGTCAAACTCTGGTCGGCCTCATTAACCCCCAGGATGGTCCTGACCACTTCGGTTTCATCTCCGCCAACCCGCATCCGCAACGGAAAAAGCAATCCGGTACCGGGAAGTCCCGCCGCTTTATCACCCAGATAAGTTTTATAAAGCTCTAAAGCCGGCTTTCCGTCAAGTTCAAAAAGGATATTGCCTTTCGACCTGGTAATCTTTCTTTCAACACCAAATGCATCCCAACCTCCTAAAGATCCGTAACCGATCTTGAGCCCGGTGCCGGAAAAACCGATTAAAACAACTTTCCCCTCCTTTGCAACCTGATCTAAACCGACGGCGGTTTTTTTAAAATCAGCCCCGTCCCCAACCAGTCCGCCGGTTACTGAAACTTCAGGCGGTAGATTTTCATTTAATCCTTTGACCAGCGCCGTACCGTTAACCTTAAGTCCGTCGGAAAATACCATGGCATGAACCAGATTTTCTTTAGGAAGCAAGTCCGCCAACTTTTTACCAACAGCTTCGCTTTCCCCGGCTGTTGTAATATCAGCCTCGGCAAAAGAAAGTTGGGTTTTTTCAAATAAAACAGCCGTCACAGCAATCGAACCATCACGCACAACCTCCCCTAAAATTTCCCCGGCTGTGGAGCATTCAATGATACGGGAATTGGGGTAAAACGCCCGGATTTCCTGAAAATATTTTGCGTCCTCCATCAGCGTTCTGGAGCCAAAAGCCAAAACCAGTTGCGGAGGAGAAGGAAACGCTTGAGGGAGCGTGTCTTCCCAGCCCTTTCCCTGAGTAAATAATTTCTGACCGATTTTCATATGATTAAATAGATGGATCTCCTCTTTCTTTAATCATATACCCCATTCTTTTTAGTGACAAGCCTTCAACCTTTAAACCCTACTTTTCAACTCTTCGTTTTCTTTTTTCAGTTCCACCATTTTTAATTCCCGCCCCACCATGGTTTTATTGAGCGTCTCCAATTCTTCTATCCGGCTGGCGAGCTCGGCTGTCCGCTGCTCTATTTTGACCTCCAAATCTTTGGTGTACCCGGCCAATTTTCCCTCAAGATTCTTTTTTTCCGTAACGTCCTCCATAGCCAGGATAATCAGTTGTACCGAATCTATTTGACTGGCATTCAGCAATATTATTTTCCTACCGATTGTTTCAAAAGTATGTTCAACTTCATAATCTGTGACATTTTTTTTCTCCGGCAAAATTTCTTCCAACAAACTCTTTAGTTCCGGGATATTCCACTGACCATTTCCTAAATTATATAAAAGTTGATTCTCCGTTTGTTCTTTTAAAACCTGAAATCTTTGGTAAAAAGTTGGGCTCGCAGAAACCACCCGAAGATCGGAATCAAGGATTAGGAAAGATTCGCGGGCCACCTCAACCAGCGTTTTCATATAATGCACTGCAAGCTCTTTGGATTCCTTTATCTCTGCTGCTCCTTGTAGTGCTCCATCAGCCGGCGGATTGATTTTGTTATCCTCCATAATTTCACCCCCTCTCAATTTATCTTTCTAGGTTATTTTAAATAGTCTTTAACTTTTTGGACAATTTCTTTGGTGGTAAGCTGATCTTTAACCCAAAACCCGACAATATTTTTAAACAGGTTTCCACCTTCAAGGTTTTGGGGAACCCCATCCGGCACTACAGTTACAACAGCAATTGGGATTTGATTTAAATCCTCAATATCCATAATGTGTCTGATAAAAGACGTCCCATCCATCCCGGACATTATCAGGTCAGTTAGAATGAAATCAGGCCTTTGTTTAATAGCCTCAATAATCCCTTGCTTACCGTCTGAGGCCAATATCACCTCAAAGTTGGCATTTTCAAAAGCCTTTTTTAGCATTTCCCGAAAACCAGGCTCATCTTCAATGACTAATACTTTTTTCATACATTAGCATTACATAATTATGATGTACTTATGTTACAAATTTGTCAACATTTACTCATTGGCTTGTTTTAATGAACAGCAGTTAGTAGAATACGGCTTCGGACTATTACTTGCTATGGGATTTGGAAAAAATATTAAATTTGAGAGAAAAAAGAATAATCTGTCAACAGAGGAATTGGCTGCCTTGTGCGGCGTATCCCGAAGTTATATAACACTTATAGAAAACGGTAAACGGCTACCTGGCAAAAAGGTTTTGCTAAAACTGGCAGTGGCTTTTAAATTGCCACCTCACGATCTGGTAAACTGGTACCTTGAAGCCTTAAGGGAAAAAATACCCCTCCAACCGTTTAATGATTAAATTGAATTCCACCATTAATAACATCCCACCCACTTCTCAAAAATCAGTATTTGATTTACCTGGAGCCAAATATGCCCCCTGAGGCAAGAATATTAACTTTATCATATCAAAATCGTCCTTTTTATAAGAGAGAGTTCGGTTGTGTAATCAGAAGTTTTGAATACGCTTTGCAAGCGGAGGCTACCGAGCCTGAATGGGATTTGCAGTTTGGCAAAATTGATGCACTGTTAAACCGATTTGGAATTGAGGCGGTTGCAGAAGGTCGGAGAAACTTAGCCTATTATACTGATATACAGCAGGTTTTGGAGTTAATGGTTCAACTTCAAACCCACGAGACACCTTTAGGTGATGCGCTGAGACAACAGCAAATACTATTCACTCAAGGTGATGGCCCTTTTGTTCATAGGTGTTTAGATCAAGGCAAAAAGGTTTTGTATGCTAAACCATACCACTTAGCCGCTTTAGGCAGGCTAACCGGGACTTCCTATTTAATGACTTTAAGTGATTCCCAACCAAGGGTCTTGGGCCCCCGGGAAACGGGAAGTAAACTTGATTTATTTGTTTTAACCCCACGAAAGATTGCTTAAATACCCCGTTTACGAAGCTCTGTGTCACTCATTCCAAAATGGTGACCGATTTCATGCATGACTGTTTTTTTAATTCTTCCTTTGGCATCTTCTAAGTCCTTTGAAATCATTAAAATTGGCCCGGCGAAAATGGTTATCTTATCCGGCAAAGCACTATAACTGGAAAGGCGCTTCGTTTTAGGAATTCCTCTATATAACCCGAATAGCAAAGTATTCGAAGGGTGGGCTTTAATACTTTCCATCTCGAAATCATTTGGCCAGGCATCCACCACAAAACCAACGTTATCAAGTTTCGAGGAAAATTCCTCCGGCAAATCTTTAATTGCCTCGTCTACTATGTCCTCAACTTCTTCTAAAGTCATACGTTAAATTGTAGCAAAAAAGCACTCAGAGAAAAGATTGCCAAAGAAGAGAAATTAGCGGTAGTGGCTTCTAAGTTGGAATAAGAAGTAAAAAGAGATTACCGCACCGATCAATCCGCCGATCAGGTTTAAAGAAATAATATTAGCCGCTATACCAATCAGCGAAGAGTAAAAAACATAATTCCAGCCCTGCTTACTTCGCGAGAAAAGTCCCGGAATAGCTAAAGCCTCAAGAACAATAGTAATAACCAGGATCGCCGAAGAAACCATCCATAAAGAGCCGGTATTTGCATAACCCATATATGACGACATCGGCATAACAAAAGAACTGATTCCGAGAAGTGCCAAAACTGCCGGCAGGCTGATCACCACCGAAACCAGAGTTATCCAGGGGGCGATCATGACTAAAAATTCTTTGACACCAACCGGTAAAGCCGGAGCTTTCTTATTGAAATAAAGATCAAGGGTTTCCTCTAAACCGCCCAATCCGTTACCTGAAGATTTGGCCATAACTAATAATTGATCTTTTTCAAACTGCTGTCAATACCCCATTACTTGACAAGCTATTTCAAAGACAAGTTAATATGGATATATGCCCAAATCCCAGCAAGGCTTAAGTACTCTAATTCTTATTATAATTTTGATAATTGTTGTCGCCTTAGGCTACATTGCTTATAAGCTCTATATCGAACCTGTCAAAATGCCTGCTAATATAAGTCAAACCCAAGATCCCCAGGTTATAACAAAAGACAGTTTTTCCAAACCCGCACAAAGCCAGACTTTAGCCAATCCGGCCTCAGAAAATTGTGTGCAAAAAGGCGGAATTTTAAAAATTATGAAAAACGGCAGCGGGGGAGAATTCGGGTTATGTCAGTTTGAAGACGACCGGGCCTGCGAAGAATGGGCTTTAATGAGGGGACAATGCCCGGTGGGTGGAGTTAAAACTATCGGTTTTGATAATGATGCTCAGGCTTATTGTGCCTGGTTAGGCGGAGAGACCGAAGCCTCCGAAAGTGCTGTCTGCACCCTGCCCGGCGGGAAGAGTTGCTCAGTCGACACCCTCTGGAACGGCCAATGCAGTTAAAACTTGTTTTTACAGAACAGCTTCAAATATCCCATATTTATTCCTTAAGAGGCGCTGCAAGGTGGAGATAAGTGCTTATGCGTTTTTCTAGTCAAACAGTATGCTGTTAAAGCCATTATTCACCTCAATGCCATAATTTGGTCTGGTATAATGGAAATCAGATTCCATTATTGGTATTTCTGATAATCTGCACATTCTAAAAAACAACTCCGGCCGGCTCCTTGCCATCTCCCAAACCAAAAAACAACTGCCGGGAGCTAGAAGTCCTATATCCGGCTTTCGCCGGCAGTTCGTTTTGCTACACAAA
>DATDWU010000005.1:0-10525 GCA_035289525.1 Patescibacteria group bacterium
CCGCAAATACAAGATTGGATTAAAAAAACCAAAAAACTATTTATCAATAAACCCGGCCGGATTTTAGAAATCGGCAGTAAAGACATAACAGGCAGCGTCCGCGAATTTTTTAGTGATGCCGGAGAATATATCGGAACCGATATGGAAAGAGGCTTCGGAGTCGATGTAATAATTGACGCCCACGACCTTCTGAAAAAATTTAGAAAGAACTCTTTTGACGTAGTTATTTGTTGTGAGATGCTGGAACATGACAATGACCCGTTTAAAACAATTAATATTATGAACCAACTGGTAAAAAAAGACGGTTTTTTAATCGTCACCACCCCGACTTTCGGCTTCCCTTTACACCGCCATCCTAAAGATTATTTCCGCTACGGCGAGGATGCTTACCGGGAAATTATCTTTAAAGGGTTCAAAATTTTAAAACTCGACGAAGTCAGGGATATCGAAGGCAACCCGGCAATTTGTTGTATCGGCAAAAAGATTTAAGCCAATCCCTTTTTCTTAATATAAGTTAGAAACGCGGCAAAAGTTATTGACTCGGCAATTACCGTAATCCATGAAGCGGCGATGAAGCCGTACTGAGGTATAAAGTTAACCATTAGAATTAAGTTGACGGAAAATATTCCAATATAGAGCAGGACTATTTCTTTTAATAAATTTTCTTTTGACAAAAGCAGCTGGCTTAAAGGAATGTGCATAAAAATAAATGGTACTGCCAGAGATAATATTTGCAAAGCCTTCGAAGAACCGGCAAAACTGGCCGGAAAGAAAGTGTTCAGAAACCAGGGCAATATTGTCCAGTAACTTATCGTAATCAGGCAGCCTGCAGCAAATCCGAAGAACAAACTGCTCCGGAAAAGTTTTTTAGTTTTGGTAATATCTTTTCCGAATTCGGAAAAAACCGGATAAAGGATCGTTCCGAAAGCTATCGGGATAATAGTGGCAGCCTCCAAAAAGCGGTATGCCAGACTATAGATTCCGGTTTCCGTACCCCCCCGGGTGAAAGATAAGATCACGGTATCAATCCTGAAAGAGGCAAAACCTATTGCCGATAATATTCCATAAGGAAAGGATTTAACTAAAATAGACCGGGCTAAACCAAAATCAAATGGTTTAAATTCTATTTTCCTGTTGTAGAGCAAGGCAGTAACAAAAAAGACAGCGTAAAAAATATGTCCGGCCAAAAAGGCAATAGTTGCTCCGTAAACTCCGAATCCTGAGAAAATAAGAGCGGCACCGGCAATATAACTTACCATGTTAAAAAGGAAAAACCCCAATGCCGAAAGAGGAGCTTTCTTTAAAGCAATTAGAACCGCATCAACACTTAAGGCAATCGACTGGGGAACCAGCGACAAAAGGGCGATTGAAGTCAGAACAAATCTTAAACCTGAGGAATCGGTCAGGTAAAAAAAGACAGTCAGGCCCAAAAAGGACACGGCTGAACTAAGCGCCCTTAAAAGCAGGGCAGTTGAGAAAAATTTTGACAGATTAGCCTCATCCCTAGCGATATCACGGGTTAGCACCCGGTTAATCCCTAAATCGGAAAATAATGACATTAACCCGAAAATAGATAATGCCGCAGAATAAGTTCCGAAGTCCGACGCACCGATGTTACCTGCCAAAAATATGGCATACCCGAAAGCCAAAGCTTTGACTAAAAACTGGCTGATTAAAAGGTAGGAAGAATTCCTAAAAATAGATTTAAGCACTCTTAATATTATGACAGATTAATATCATGTTGAAAATGCTAACTCTTTAAAATCTCTTAGAAGTTTATATCTGGCAATTTCTCTTTCCAAAGCTCTATAATTTTCAAGAATAAGGATATCTGTAGAGTCTCCACCATACATATCATCAACTATCCCCTTATAATCTTTCAAAGAAAGTCCATCCAGTGCCTTCAAATAAGCTCTATAAATTTCTAATCCATTGGCGACAGTTTTAATAACTTTCTTAGGATCAATATCCGGCCTCCGAGTCTTAGGGTCAACTAAGGGATCAAAATAAACATCTACCGAAATTCTTTCTCTTTCAGCGGGCCTTATAATCATCCTGGTCCAAGGAATCGAATCTGCTTGCGCTTTAGGATCAAAGTCTCTAGCGCTAACGCTAACTAACCGTTCTCTTTGAATTCCCACCCTCCTGCTGAATGGATGTGCTTCTAATACTAAGCCTGAAGGCAAACGTTCATATATAGTCAAAGACCCAAATTCATCTTTCTTAACTGAAATATTAGGATTATTTGAAACTGTCGACTTAAATGCTTCTTTTCCTGCAGACATGAATCTATTTTAGCACTTAGCATTCAAACATTCAACCTATAGTTGTACAATTCTGTGGACCCGAGAGGATAATACACCCTTCGTCCTCTGGACGAAGGTGAACCAAATAAGCAGAGCTTGCAAACTTCGCTTGTCGAAGATTTGTTTCAATCCTAACCTAGCTCAAATTCTTTAGAACCTCAGCATACGCTGAGAACCTAAAGAATGTGGACCCGAGAGGATTTGAACCTCTGGCATCTGCAATGTGAATGCAGCGCTCTACCACTGAGCTACGAGTCCTTGCCGCTATTTTACCAAATTGACTAAGAATCTCTTAATTCCGGCTTACAAAACTGATGATTTTTGATTATAATTGCATGCAATTACCTCGCAAGCTTATATAAATTTGCGATATAATATCCCTTATGCATGAAGACTATTTAGCTTACAGACAGGAACCCGAGAAAAGACCGGTTTCGTTTAAAGATCATGTTATAGATTTTTTTCAGACCTTGGTGGTTTTTGCAGCCATCGGCACGGCAGTTTACTGGCTGGTTGCCCAGCCCCATAAGGTCTCCGGCAGTTCAATGTTCCCAAACTTTAAAAATGGTGACTACATTATCACTGATAAGCTAAGTTACAAGGTCTCCGAACCTAACCGGGGCGATATCGTTGTATTTAAAAACCCGCGGGACGAGACCCAGGATTTTATCAAAAGGATTTTAGCCAAACCCGGCGACAGAATAAAAGTCCAAAGCGGTAAAATTTTTCTGAACGGGGAACAGATTAACGAGCCATACCTGGCCAAAAGTGTTATCACCAGTCCCGGATCTTTTCTTAAAGAGGGTCAGGAAATAACAGTTGTACCGGGACACTATATCACTATCGGTGACAACCGTTCAGCTTCATCCGATTCGAGGGAATGGGGTTTTATTACCCGCGAAGAAATTATCGGCAAGGTATTTTTCCGCTACTGGCCTGCAACTGAGATAGGAATATATCCGGCTGCTTATTCTTTAGAAAAGTAATTTTTGGTTGTTTCATTGCTATATTGTGTCATTGTTATTTGCGCTTTCAAACAATGTAACAATAAGCGAGTCCCCGAGCGATAACAATAGAACAATCTGCTCTCGATTTAAATTAAATTGAGTAAGTAAAAAAGCCTGAAGTGGATATTAGCCAGGGTAGTAGTTTGAAATTGCTTCGTAGATTTTTCTGACTTCTTCGTTGGTAATTTCCGGCTGACCGTCAAACCTGATTTCCAGTTTAGCAGTGGTTCCGGTTAAAACGTATTTAACCTTTACTCCTTTACCGGAAAAAGTTTTACCTAAACGGTCTTTCAAATCATCCTCTATTTTATCAACCTCTTCACTGACAATCCTCATGGTTAACGGACTGGCCCCTTTCTTTGGACCGATTCCGTGGTGGGATCTGATTTTTCTAACCAATTCCTCCGTACCCCTGACCGAAAGATTTCGTTTTAAGACTTCCTTGTAAGCTTCTATGATCAGGTGAGGATCCTCAAGAGCCGATAAAGCCCTAACGTGACCTTCCGTTGTTTGGCCGGACATTAAAGCATCTTTTAAAGCATCTGGCAAAGTAAGCAATCTGATGGTGTTGGATATATAGGAAGGGCTTTTAGAAACTCTTTGAGCTATTTCGGAATTAGTTAAGTTAAATTCATCCATCAATCTTTTATAAGCCTGGGCTCTCTCCAAAGGATTTAAATCAACCCGCTGGACGTTCTCAACAATCGCCATTTCCAGCATTCCCTGGGGTGTAGTTTCGCGGATAATGACCGGCACTTTGGCTAAACCGACCAAACGGGATGCCCGCCAACGTCTTTCACCGGCGATTATCTGGTAACCTGCGGGAGTCTTCGCCAATACCAACGGCTCTAAAATGCCGTGTTCTCGGATAGATTCTGCCAATTCTGCCAAAGACTCGGGAGTTATTAAACCTCTAGGCTGTAGGGGATTAGCCTGAAGCATGTTGATATCGATCTCAAATACCTTATCTGTCGGTTCCATTTATACTACGTTAACGGTTAATTTGCCTTCTTTTTTCTTAAAAGCTACTTTGCCTTCGGAAGTTGCATAAATTGTGTAGTCTGAACCAAACCGGGTATTTAAACCTATTTGGTAGCGGCTACCCTTTTGCTTGATTATTATATTTCCGGGTGACACTTTCTCGCCGCCGTACTTCTTTACGCCTAAACGTTTTGAAATTGAATCCCGGTTGGTTCTGGTGGTTGATCCACCTGTCTTATGGGCCATTTGTTTAAATTATCCTCCTCATCGATACTATAACTTGTGAAAAGATTTGTCAAGGTTTTCACGATACCTTAGCCAGTTGAATCCGGCTGTATGGTTGGTTACTGCCGACCACTTTACGGTGATTGGCTTTAGGTTTATAAAACGCTACCCTGATTTTTCTATTATTTCCACCCAGGACTTCAAATTTAATCTTATCCTTAAGAAATGGTGCGCCTAAATTAATTTTGCCTTTTTCCGAGGTTAAAACGACTTTATCGCACTCAAAGCTTGTAACCTCCCCTAAGAAAGGCACCGTTATTTCTTTTCCCGGTTCAACAATTACTTGTTTTCCGGCAATCTGGCATACAGCGTAGTCAAACATAATAGCATCAAATTCTAACCGATTGGGTCAAAACTTTCAACTGTCCGTTTTTTCAGGGTATATTTGGCAACCGATGAAACAAACCCCAGACAAATTAAGACACTTAAAAGCGAGCTCCCTCCGTAGGAAAGAAGCGGTAAAGTTATCCCGGTAATCGGCAGAATTCCCACATTCATTCCAACATTGATGAATATCTGCACTCCCAGCATGCTTAAAACTCCGACACAGATCAGCTCCCCGAATCTGTCACGGCTTAGATTAATCACCCGGAAGATTAAAAACAGAATGAGTCCGTAAAAAGTTAAAAGTATGCCCGAGCCAAAAAAACCCAGTTCTTCGGCGATAAAAGCGAAAATAAAATCGGTCCGGAATTCGGGCAAAAACTGCAGCCTGGATTGGGTACCCCGGCCTAAACCCCGTCCGAAGATCCCCCCGGAACCTACGGCAATCGTTGACTGGATAGCGTGGAATCCGATTCCCTGCGGATCATGCTCCGGTGAAACAAAACTGACCAGTCTTTCCCTCTGATAATCGTGCATAAAAAACCAGCTTACCGGTAAGACCAATAAGCCGGCTAAAAACAGTACCAGAATTTTTTTTATCGAAATGTTTGAAGCAATCAGCATTCCGGCCCATATCGCCAGAATCGTCAGCGAAGTCCCTAAATCGGGCTGGATAAAAATCAGGAAAAATACCGGCAAAGCTAGCAGTGCGCTTTTGAAAATTGCCGGCCAGGAAGCCGGATTTTTAGTCCAGAACCAGGCTAAAGTTAAAATTATAACCGGCTTGGCAAACTCCGAAGTCTGAAAATTGATGAGACCGAGGGAAATCCAGCGGACACTTCCCCGCGTTTCAAAACCGATAAACCAGGTTACGATAAGCAAAATTAGAGCCAGTCCGTAAAATATTTTGACGTAATTTGACAGTACCCGGTAATCAAACCAACGGACTGCGAAGAATCCGGCTAATCCGATTAAGGCAAAAAAAATCTGCTGGAATGCCAAAGGCTGGCTTGAGGAAAAAATAACAGTAATACCCAAGCTTAAAATCAGGATAATCGGAATAATCATTAGAAAAGTTTCTAAGTACTCTAAGCGCAATGCGCGAGCTTTGCTCATTTCTAATTGATCTAAACACATCCCAAGTACCAATGACCAATTTGAAATTTAGTCATTGAGTATTTCTTAGAAATTAGGTCAATTAGGTTGATTAGAAATTACTTCTACCTTTATTTCAGAACCTTCGGTCATTGAAACTGAGTGAGTTGATTTTAGAATCAGATCCTTAAATTCTTCCGGCCATTCAGGAAGGGTTAAATTAATTAAATCATTTAGGGTTAAGCCCTGCTCTTTCCTCAGTTTCTGGACGTTTCTGATTATTTCCCTGGCCTCACCTTCTTTTGCCAATTCGCCGGTAATGTTTGTATCCAATTCTATAGATTGGGCACCCTTTTTGTACTCAACAGATTTAACATTTAATTCTTCCTTAATTATCGCCTCCAACTCTTCCGGCAATTTATCCTCGCCTTTATAGATAACCTTGGCTAAAGGCTGGCGGAGCTTAATGCTGTTTTCTTTACGTTTGCTGTGACCCATTTCAACAACTTCCCTAACTCTTTTCATATAGGAAATCAATTCCTTGTCCAGTAAGCTTTTGTCGCCTTTAGGAAAATTCTCAAGGTGGACCGATTCCCCGCCTGTTAAATTGCGGAACATTTCATCGGAAATAAAAGGAGCCAGTGGCGCCATCACTTTGGATAAAACAACTAAGACCCCGTACATGACAGACAAAGCCGTATTTCTTTCAGTTTCGTTTTCTCCGTTAACCCGGTCACGGTTGCGCCTGATGTACCAGGTTGAAAAATCATCAACCGTAAATTCACGAATTAATTTTGCTGCGGTTACGGTATCGTAAGCCTCGTAAGCTTTATTCAATTCTAAAACCATCTGGGTCAGTCTCGCTAAAATCCATTTGTCCAAAACTTTCAGGTTATCACCTTGCGCTTCTGACTCATATTTTTCGCAACTCCAGCCAAAAATATTGGCATAATCAATAAAATATTTATAGCAATTCCAAAGGATGAGTAAAAATCCGCGGGTAACTTCCGGCACGCCGTCGTTGGAAAAATTAACGTCTTCACCATGCATAACCGGCGACCCCATCAAGTACAGTCTTAATGCATCACCGCCGTATTTTTCCATCACCATTTTCGGATCGGGGAAATTGCCGTAATTTTTACTCATTTTTCTACCGTCAGTCCCTAAAATTACGCCGGTAACTAAAACATTTTTAAAAGCACTCGAGTCGTAGATTGCGGTTGCAATAACATGAAGAACATAAAACCAGGCCCTGATTTGGCCGGTGTATTCAACAATGAAATCCGGCGGAAAAAAATCTTCCAATTTATCATCACTGAATGGGAAATGGCGCTCAGCAAAGGAAGCCGAACCGGCTTCAATCCAAGAATCCAAAACTTCAGGAACCCGGCGCATTTCCTTATCATCTTTTGGACATTTTATTGTGACTTCATCAATTTCCGGTTTATGGAGATCTTTTATTTCACGACCCGAAAGTTCCTCCAGCTCTTTAATAGATCCGGGAACTACACGTTCACCACAAGAACATTCCCAGACAGGAACTGGGGAACCCCAATAACGGTTGCGGGAGATATTCCAATCAGGTGCCGCTTCCATACTTTTTGCAAACCGGCCGTTCTTAAAATGCTTAGGGAACCAATTAACTTCCTCATTATTCTTAAACAATCTGGATTTTAAATCGGCAATATTTACAAACCAGGCATCGATCGGACTGTAATAAAGACGGGTTGCACATCTCCAGCAATGGGGAACCGAATGGGTATATTCATCGACCCGGTAGATTAAACCCCGGTTTCCCAAATCTTCCAAAACTTTGGCGTTTGAATCAAGGTAATACATACCGCCAAAAAGCGGCACCGAATCATTAATCATTCCTTCCTCATCAACATGGGCGACTTTTTGGATCTTATCCCTATTCATCACCATCAAATCTTCGGCGCCATAAACTGCCAAAGTTACAATTCCGGTCCCTTCATCGGCCGTGACAAATTCATCCGCCACAATTACTCCGGCTTTTTCATCTTCCTTTTTATCTTTTATGTAAAAATCGTAATGCAGCTCAAATTCCCAACCGACTAAATCTTTTCCTTTATATTCTTCCAGGATTTTATATTTTGGCCCTTCCTTTAACATTTTTAAGGTAGACTTTGCCAGAATATATTTCTCATCACCCTGAGACACTAGAACGTAATCTAATTCAGGATTCACAGCTAAAGCCGGAGTAACAATCTTGTTCCAAGGGGTAGTTGACCATGCTAAAAAATATGTGTTTTCTTGTATCTTGTTTCTTGTTTCTTGTTTCTTAACTCTATATTTAAAAACCGCTGTCGGCTCAGCGACATCTTTATAATTGTCTGCATCCATTGCCACTTCAAAATTGGAGATTGGAGTGCTGCAGTGGGGGCAGAATAATGAGACACGCAAGCCTTTGTAGATATAACCCTTGTCATACATCTGCTTAAACACCCACATCACGGATTCCATATAAGGCAAATCCCAGGTTTTATAAGCGTTTTTAAAATCAACCCATCTTCCGATATGATCAACGTACCATTCCCAATCGGCACTAACCTGATCGACATATTTGTAGCATTCCTCAATAAATTTCTTAACGCCAACAATTTCTTCTATATCCTTCTTCCTTTTAACTTTTAACTTATTTTCCACTTTATTCTCTATCGGCAGTCCGTGGCCGTCCCAACCCCAAACCCGGCGGACCCGGAAACCTTTCATAGTCCAAAACCGCCCAAACACATCTTTAGGGATAGAGGATAAAAGCGAGCCGTAATGGGGCGAGCCGGTAACGAACGGCGGCCCGTCAAGAAAATTCCATTTATTATCCTCGGGATTTTTTTCAATGGATTTTTCAAAAACTTTATTTTCTTTCCAAAAATTTATCAATTCCTGATCAATTTCGGAAAAGTTAACTTGACTCGAAACCAGTTTAAAGCTCATGAGGCCTATTTTACGAATTTTAGGAAGAAAAAGAAAGCTTTTTTGTAAAAGCAGGGTCAGCTTCTCGGAAGATTATCTCTTGCCAAACCTCTAATTTCAGCAACGATTTCATGAATGTGTGTTAAATTAGAAATTCTTCTCTGAGCATCCTCAATTGAAGTATCGGGACTTATGTTTTGTACATCCCGTACATATTCTGCGAAAAGTCTAGCCTCATCAATCTGCGTAAAAAATTGCCTTCCTCGGACATCTTCACCAGCTCCAGGCAATACAGGTTTTCTTACCTCATGACGTCTAGTAATATTTCTTAGTCTATCTACAATACCCATATTATCTATTCTGCCTTAAAAATGCGGGGATTTTTCAGACAGAAACCCCCTTTAGCTTCAATTCAAATCAAGTACTAAGAGTAAAAAAGAAAACCTTTTTAAGTCAAAAGTACACAGCTATTATATTTTCTACGGATTTAGAAAACAACCACCGACTCTGAGATTGCATTCCAGCTTATAATAATTTAGAATTTGGCAAATGCCTGATCAAAGTGAAGCTGAAAGAAAAATTGCATACAGATCCGAAATGGTGCGGCTCTCATCTTTAAATAGTGCAGACATAGTAGCGAGAGCAATAGGGATAACAAGAGATGCACTAGAGGGACTGCGACCTATGCAGCCAGTAGATTTGGAGGGACTAAGAGGTAGATTACATGCATTACCTTTGAATACAGGAGAACAACCATGGTCATTAGGGAAAGCCATTGATACTCTCACCGGAAGTTGGAGTTTAGATAGAAAAAGATGTCAACTGATTCTTGCAGAATGGGAACTCTAACTTTTATTTAGATATTAATCTATGCCGTTAACAGAAAGTGACCATCAAGCAAAATGGACAGATTTATGGTCTTCCGTTGGAGCAAAAGGTGATCCGATTCCTCCTTATTTAGATTTGAGAGATCGTTATGCAGAATCTCATAGGAATTACCACACTTGGAAACATATAGCTGATGGATTAGCAGAATTTGAAGCTGTAGCACATTTAGCAGAAAGCCCGGATGCAATCAGGATGGCTTATTATTTCCATGATGCAATATATGATACGCAAGTTCCTGATAGTCAAAATGTTGATCAAAGTGCAGAACTGGCAGTAGCAGTAATGGAACAAGCGCAACTACCGCAACCCTTCGTTAGGAAAGTCTCAGATTTAGTTATAGTCACTAAGCATACCGTTCCACCTGTAGGAATTCATGCTCAGTTAATGGTAGATATCGATTTTTCTATTATAGGCAAACCGCCAGTAGAGTTCGAAGAATACGAAATAGGGATAAGGCGTGAGCATGCTTGGGTAGATGAGCAGACATTTAGGAATACAAGAGCTGGAATTTTAGAAAGATTCTTACAAAGACCTCAAGTATTTAATAATACTTATTTCCTTTGTAGGTACGAAGTTCAAGCAAGAAGAAATCTTCAAGGTTCAATTGCTAAATTGAAAAGCTAAATAACATCTTGTCCGTGCAATTCCCTCATTTGTCTCAACCACTCTGCTGTCTTGTCATGGCCGGAGTCTCTTCTCTGTTCG
>DATDWU010000006.1:0-5943 GCA_035289525.1 Patescibacteria group bacterium
ACAGGGTTCTTCATTCCGGTCGTTATAAATCCTTAAATCCCTTATTACCGATCCCTGATTGCTTCCAAACCAGCCAAGGCGGTATTTGGGCGTATTTAACCAGATTACCTTGCCGCCGCTACCCAACGGATCATCAGCCTCAATTAAGACATTAGGTGAAATGCCGGGGTTCGATTTCATGTAATTTTGGGCATATCCGGCCATATTAAAAATATTCAATATTCCCCTATTTTTTTGCGCGGCTACAATTTCCAGCTGTTTTTGATATTCGCTGCCGAATTTTGCATAATCAAAATCGTTCTCCAGTCCGACAGTTGTCTGGGGATATATATTCAGCAATTTTTCGAAATATTGAGATCCCAGATCATGCAGTAAATAATCATTAACCTGGACCGAGTAGGTGCTTTCAAAAACGCCATTCCCATAGCCGTTATAAGGATCCCTGGTCGCCCACTGCATAGTGACTACCCCGAGTTTTTGATCTTCGGACTGGGCTGGAATTAAGGCATTTAATTTAGAGGGATAAAACGGAGTTGACCAATATTGTCCCCAAACCTGGTAGCTATCGGTCATATATTGGTCTGCCACATCCAAATTAGCTTCAATCCCGTATTTATCTTTCATGTAGGCCAACGATGCAGCATCGATCCACCAGGCACCGGCCGACTTGGGGTTTTTTCCGAAAATTTCTTTGAATTTATTAAACGCTGTATCTATTAACTTTATCCGGTCCTCCGGAGAATAACCGGTAAGAAGGACCGATTTTGCCTGGTGCCAGTTATCGCTACGGTTATAATTTACACCGGCATCCCGGGCCAGAGACGGAGTAATTTCAAAAAAAATTCCGATATCCTGGGATGAATCTAAGTTCTTTAGAAACTCCTGAATTTCTCCATTAATTAAAGCGTCATATCTTATCAGCCAACTGGCCGGAAAATTATTATTTCTGATCAGTTGATATTGTCTTTTAGGAGTTTCAAGTTGGGAAAAATTATGGCTCCAAAAATCACTGCCCCTGACCGGATTGACTAAAACAGCAGCGCGTTTCTCCTGGGCCGATGCTGTCTTTATAACCGGGGCTAATAATAAAAGGAAAAGTAAAAGCAGAAACAGATATTTAAAACTTTTCATTTTGAAGAAAGAGCTGATTTTATCTTAGCCCGAGCCAATAGATATATCAAACCGCCATAGGTTAAAACAGATAAGAAAACTGCAACTGCCAGGCTGACTAAATCGGTTACAAAATAGTATGACCAGACAGAAGTAAAGATAAACATCAAACCCGCTGCCAAAAGTCCTTGCCAAATACTTCTAAATATTGCCACCGGGATAATCCGCTTAATAATTATTATCGGAATTATTGAAGTGAAGGATATCAGGGCTGAGGCGATACCTACTCCCAAAAAGCCGAATTTGATTGTGGCGATTGGGGTTAAGACCCATTCCAAAATTGTCCACATCACCATCAATTTCAAAGTAGTTTTAACCCGGCCTACAGCATTCAGAAAATTTGTAAAGGGCGATGAAAGATTAGCCCAAAAAACAGTTACCGAAAATAAATAAATCAAAGGAAGCGCCGGTTTCCATTTTTCAGAAACTATTTCGGATATAAATTTTGGGGCGATTGCCACAAATCCGAACAACATAGGATAAAACAAAATTGAGGTTAAAAATAAAGTTTTTTCCAGAGTACTCTTGAGCGCTTTGTCATCATGCTGAAGCCTGGAAAATGCCGGAAAAGTTATTCTTGACATAATATTCATCACCTCAAGGCTCATGAAAGTTACCGCCTGGGCCCAGGTAATGAGACCAACTCCGGTCGCTCCGACAATCCTGGCCACAACCAAAGGCACCAATCTATCCTTGAGAAGTGCCAAAATAGAATTAGTTTGAAACGGCAGGCCAAAGGATAAAAGAGATTTCAGCGCAGTTTTGTTTAATCCCAGGGAAATTTTCCAGGGCGACAAATAATTTATCAGAGCACTGCCGGCCACCGACCTAATCAATACCGCATAGCTGAAACTGTCAATTGAAAAATGCTGCCAGACAAAAAAGATCAGGGCTCCGTTAAAAAGTAAAGTTTCACTGATTTCAACCCAAACTAATTTCCCGAAATCCAATTCCCGCTCCAATAGAACCGAGGGTATAACTTTAAGAGAGGTTAGAAAAAAACCGATTGCTAAAGAGCGTATCAACCAGACACCGCTTGAATCTAAATTGTAAAAACCGGCTAAGTTCGGCGCAAAGACAACTAAGGTGATGGTAATAATCAGAGCTAAAACTTCCTGAATACTGAAAGTGGTTTTTAAATCATGAATACTGATCTCTTTTTTTTGGATTAATGCTCCGGCCAGCCCGATATCGGAAAAATAACTGAAAAAAGCCAGGATAGAATTGGCGATATTAAAAATACCAATCACCGAAACCGGCAGGATCCTGGCTAAAACCAAATTAATGGTCACAAAGCTAATAGCCAAAAGAATGGCTTTTCTAAAAGATAACGTCAAAAACCCGGTAATTAATTTTTTATTGACAGCAGCAACTTCCATCAGAATATTAATTTCGCAACTTTTTTATTCTTGCCAATATAAAATAACTTAGCAAGAAAAAAATTAATACTCCGTCAGCTTACTGCGGAGTAGTTTATTTTTCATCATTAAAACTAAGAAAAGCAGAGACAAAACGGTTAAGGAATTGCCAACTGTTCTAGGCCAGGTATCCTGAAAGTAACCTTTAATTTCATAGTCTCCCGGCATCAGCTTAAATCCAATTCTCCCCCAACTGCTCTTATTATCATGAGCTATCTTATTTCCATTTACGTAAACCGTCCAATTCGGAAAATCAAAAACCGGCACCTGGATATATGCGGAGCTGTCTACTTTGTCTGTAGTACTCTCCAAGACCTTGACTTTAAAAGAAAATTTATTGGAGCGGACATCATAGTTTGAAACCTCCGCCAAACCATTAAGAATTTCCGGATTTATAGCAGCCCGGCTTGGCGGTTCGTAAGCAGTTTTCGGCAAATAGTCCAAAATCCCGGCTTTTTGTTGAATTTCCCAAAGCGGATCTTCCAATTTATTCTTATCGTTAATCCAGGGGTAAAAATCCCTGGGAATAAAGTAATTCCAATTTAAAAAAATCGCGGCAGAGGCAGCCGCAAAAATTACCAGTGTTCTAAAACGGAAGTTCAAAATATTAAAAACATAGCCGGCTAAAATTGCCGATGAGAAAATTGATAGTGACAAAAACCTCCAGGGAAACTGGGCGTATTGCAAAAAGCCGAGCATCTCCCAAATGAAAGCCGATTTATTGTGGGTCATAAAAACCGAAACGGCAAAAATAAAAAGAAAAAAGACGCTGACCAGGGTAAGGCGTATGTCCTTCTTAAATTTAAGAAGAAGGACAACCAGCGCTAAAGGAACAAACCACCACAATGGCCAACCGATCTGGAATGAGATAGTGTCATTAGGGCCGAATTGCGATCCTCCGTAACCCCAAATACGGTCAAAAAATAATTGATTAACCGTTACAAAGTGCGCCCGGAAATCGCCGCCACCCCGAAGTAAAGTTTCTGTCTGGACTAAACTTTTTTCCAGAAAAACCGGCAGTAAAAAAAATCCGGCTAATCCGATACCTAAAACCAGTAACGCCGAAAAGGCTTTCCAATTTTTCCATTTATTAAGATATAAAAACAGCAAGCCCCACAAAACTACAAACGGCATAAAGAAGACTGTCATTATATTGTGACAAAGTAAAAATGCTGCCAGAGTCACGCTGCCGAGAACAAAATCTTTTTTGTTTGGTTTTTCAATAATTTTAATTACGAAGTAAAAAACCAGCGGTACTATGGAAATTGCGAAACTTTCCGCTACCGCTCCCCTGACATAACTATCAAGCGCCCTGTAAGGCGCAAATGAATATAAAATAGCTGATAAAAAACCTGCTTCTTTCCCGAAAAGTTTTTCGGCCAGAAAAAACATAGTCACTCCGCCTAAAACCAGCGGTATAAAAAAAAGCGCTTTGGCACTATTAACCAACCCAAAGATAAAACTTAACAAGCCGCCGATATAATAAGGCAATGCCGAGTAGTAGTTGAAAAGTGGATACCCGTTCCCATAGCCCATATCGGGAACCCACCGGCAGGGAATTTGAAAATCCTGGATACATCTTTTCATCTCAAATACTCTCATCACCTGAAGGTCGTCATGATGGAAAAAATAGCCGGTCAAAAAAATGGGCCAGACAATCAGGACTGATGACAGCACGATAATAGCCAGATAAACCCTGGTGGAAATATTAATTTTCATACTTACCTAAAAGGTCATTAAGGCGGATCTGGATTAAGCCGATAAATGAGTCAACCAGATCCTGGGGAAAACGGACTTTAGACCCCTCACCGTGGCGCCAGGTAACCGGCATTTCTTTAATTTCGAACTGGTATTTTTTGGCCAGGAATAAAGTTTCCGCATCAAATGCCCAGCGGTTAATAACCTGCTTTGAAAAAATTTTCCGGGCTGCTTCCTTCCGGAAAAGTTTAAACCCGCAGGTAAAATCGGTTACCCCAACCTGTAAAATGGCATTAGTTAAAACCGTAAACGAATATCCGGCAAACTCCCTCAACCAAAACTGTTTAACTTCAATTTTTGATTCCGGGTGTTCCCTTGAGCCAATTACAATATCGACATCTTCAGTTAAAGCTTCACTAAAACTGTCAAGAAGTTCAATCGGAACCGAAAGATCAATATCGGTAAACAACATTTTCTCTCCTGTAGCGTTAAAGACTCCGGTTTTAATAGCTGCACCTTTTCCCAAATTCCCCTTATGGGTGAATACTTTTAAGCCATTGCTTTCTTTAAATTGCTGGAGTATTTTGGGAGTCTGATCCCAGCTTCCGTCATCCACGGCAACCACTTCGGTTTTTTCCCTAAAACCTTTTACAAAACCGAAAACAGATTCTAGATTACCTGTAATCCTTTTCTCTTCATTAAAAACCGGGATAATAATACTGATCATTTTTTTCTTCTTAAAACCGGATAAGCCAACAGCACTAAAATAAACATTCCTGCCACAGCCGAAGCTGAATTTGCCAAAACCCTGACCGGTGTATTCCGGAAGCTCAGCTGAATATTTCCTCCTCCTTTAGGAACGTTGATAGCGATAATTCCGTACTGTGAATATGGCTCTATCTCAAGTGTAGCAGAATTTGATTTGGCTTCCCAACCCGGAAAATATGCCTTCGATACAATAATTTTATCGTTCTGATTTAAACGGTAATTTATATCATAGTCCAGGCCTTTTTTCTCAAAACTGACTGTTCCCGAAGCTGAGGCCAGACCTACTTCATTCAAAATCCGGCCCGGACTTTGTTTTTGCCAAACTGTCGGAGGAATAAAATCTTCGCTGAAATTTAAATATTCCGGGCTCAGGTAACCCCGCTCCCCGGCCAAAGTCCGGTTGGCAAAATACAGCTCCAAATATCTCTCGTCAAGAGACAAGCTCTGCTTATCGGTAATTTCTTTATATTCGGAAGGATGGTAATGCCAGATGTTTAAAGCCAGCAATAAACCGATGACTACCGCAAAAAAGACGGGGAAAATTTTTTTGTACTTTTCGTTAATTACCTCAAAGACTAAAGCCGATATAAAAGAGGTGGCGATGGTGGTTAGCAAAAGCATTCGCCAGGGGAACTGGACTAATCTTAAGAAACGGACAGATTCCCAAAAAGATAAAGTTCTGATATTCATTAAAGCTACGGCCAAGCCAAATACCACCCAGAAAAAAACCATTAAAATTTTGGCTTCCCGTTTGGCCGATTTAAAAATGAATAAAGAAATCAGAACCAAAATCAAATTCACAGTGCCAATGTCGAAACTAATATCATCCAAATACCCCCAAATTGATGGCCCGTAACCCCAATGGGGAATAAAAAGCTGCTTCAGAAAA
>DATDWU010000007.1:0-10895 GCA_035289525.1 Patescibacteria group bacterium
GCTCTCTCAGGATGGGGCATAAGCCCGAATATTTTTCCCGTTTCATCGGTTATCCCGGCAATACTTTCAAGCGAGCCGTTTGGATTAGGCTCGATATTTTGGTATTTACAAATATCGCCTTCGTAATACTTCAAGACTGCCAAACCTTTTTCTTTAATCTCTTTTAAAGTTTCGGAATCCGCGTAAAACCTGCCTTCGCCGTGGGCAATCGGACAGGAAAAATTATCTAAACCTCGCAGCCAGGGAGTTTCCTTGCCGCCAACTTCCAAATCCACCCATCTGTTGATATATCTGGCGTTTTTGTTGTATTGCAGAGCTACCTGGCGTGAGCCATATTCCATCTTTAGCGCCGGGACAAGGCCCAAATTTGCCATAATTTGGAAGCCGTTACAAAATCCGATCACTAATTTATCCCGGGAAATAAATTTTTGAGTTTCTTCCCAAAGATGATCACGGAAACGGTTGGCATAAGCTTTACCCGAACCGGTATCATCACCGAAGGAAAAGCCCCCCGGAAAAACCATAATCTGAAAATTATCCATTTTAACTTTGCCGGAAATTAAATCATTAATGTGGACGATTTTGGACTCGCCGCCGGCCCAGTCAAAGGCAAATGCCTCTTCTTCTTCACAATTTAAGCCGTATCCCGATAAAACTAAAACTTTAGGTTTTTTCATTACCAATTCTTAAACCTCCTCCGGTAACTTTCAAGGACTTCCTGGACTGGAATATTTATCACGATCGTATTATTTATACTGGTTATCTTAATTTTAGGTTCTGTAGTTATTTTTCCGATTTCGGCAAATTCAATTCCCTTCATCAAACTTTCAAAAGTTTTTTTGTTTTTAGGATCAATAGTTAGAAGAATTCTGCCCGTCGACTCCGAAAAAAGCGACTGTGCATCAAATACAGTTTTGCCCGGCAATTTTTTCAAATCAATATCCATTCCGAGCATTCCGGCCATACTCATTTTGGCCAAAGCAACAGCCAGACCTCCCCGATTGATTCCAATTCCGGCACTTATTAAACCTTTTTCCAGAACTTTCGCATAGGTTTTATATGTTCTCAAATTTTTAACAGGATCTGTTCCGGGCACTTCTTTCCCCTCAAACCCCAAACTTGAGTAATATTCCGATCCGCCTAACTCCGGAAAAGTTTCACCCAAAACATAGATTAAGTCTCCCTCGAATTTAGCATCAATAGTTACCGCGCTACCAACATCATCAATTATTCCCAGTGAAGTAATGAGCAGAGTCGGCGGAACGGAAATTTTAACCGGATTGCCTTTATCGTCAAAGCCTTTGAAATCATTAAACATTGAATCTTTACCGGAAATTAGAGGTGCCAGGTAGGCAACCGATAAATCATGAACACCCTCACAAGCCCTCTTTAACTGGCCAAGCCTTTCCGGATCATTAGAAGAACACCAACAAAAATTATCAAGGAGAGCAATTCTTTCAGGATCCGCACCGGCTACCACCGCGTTCTTAAAAGCCGTATCGATCGAGGCCGCTGCCATTTTATACGCATCCATTTCGGAATACGAGGGATACATTCCCTGCGACAAAACCAAACCTCTTTCCGATTTGTAGAGTGGTTTTACAACCGTTGCCTCAGCATTTATCCGCCCTCTCCCCTGCACCGGGTAAGTTACCGCAGTGCCTTGGACTGTGTGGTCGTATTGAGTGGAAAGAAAATCAAATCCGCTGTTATTCAATCTTCCAATCATATCCATGAAGTCCTTGTTAAGATCTTTTCTGTCTTCTAAATCCGGCTCCGCAAAGTTATGAGTTATGAGTGATGAGTTTTGAGTTCTCTTGGGAAGTCCGTCATGTAAAAAGCCGAGCCCTAAATCCAGAACAATTTTTTTATCATATTTAACAACGCACTTACCGGACTTTGTAAATTCCCCGATCACCCAGGCGTCAACCCCGCGCGATTTCATCAACCCTTCAAATTTTTTCCATTTTGTCTTCGGGACAGAGAGAGTCATCCTTTCCTGGGATTCGGAAATCCAGATTTGCCAGGGGTCAAGTCCCGGATATTTTAAAGGCACTTTTTCTAAATTTACCAAAACCCCACCGGATTCTTTAGCCATTTCACCAACCGAAGATGATAATCCGCCCGCTCCGTTATCGGTGATTGAGTTATAAAGACCCAAATCGCGCGCTTCTTTAACTAAAGCATCAGAAAATTTCTTTTGGGTAATCGGATCGCCGATCTGAACTGCTGTTGAGGGCGAACCGGTATGCAATGATTCAGAGGAAAACGTGGCGCCGTGGATCCCGTCCAGTCCGACTTTGCCGCCGATCATAACAACATAATCACCCGGCTTAGCTTTTTTCTCCCATGATTTCCGGCCGGCCGATTTTTTAGGAATTAACCCGACTGTCCCGCAAAAAACCAGAGGCTTGCCTTTATACCGCTTATCAAAATACAAAAATCCCATTGGTGTCGGTATTCCCGACTGGTTGCCGCCGGCATTAACTCCGGCGATTACCCCCTCCATAATTCTTCTGGGCGAAAGCATTACCTGAGTTTTTTTGGCATCCCTGTATAAAGGCTTGCTGTCATCAGGATCGGCAAAGCAAAATCCGTAGGTGTTAAAAGCCGGTTTGGCTCCCAGCCCGAAACCCAAAGCATCCCTGTTAACCCCGACAATCCCCGTGATTGACCCGCCGAATGGGTCCAAAGCCGAAGGAGTGTTATGGGTTTCCACTTTATGAGTAATTAAGAAATTCTCATTAAATTCGATAGCGCCAGAGTTGTCATGAAAAACAGAAACTAAAAAATTCTTTGTACTCTTCACTTTTTGTTTTTCTCTCTTCACTTTTTCGGTTGCCGATTTGATATAGGTTTTAAATAAGCCGTCTTTTAGCTCATCCAGTGGATCGGCAAATATCGTATGCTTGCAGTGCTCACTCCAGGTTTGGGCAAAAGTTTCCAGCTCAATATCGGTCGGTTTCCGGCCCAACTTTTTAAAATACTCCCGGATAGTTTTCATGTAATCCAAATTTAAAGCCAGAGGTCCCCGGCGCTTACCGTCAGCCCCTAAAACCCCCTGTTGTCCGATTTTTTCCAGTTCCTCATCGGAAACATTTAAATCAATATCCAACACTTTGTTTTTGCCCTGAATTGAAACTTTAGGAATTACAAAATCCATCCCGCCTACCTTTCCGTATTCCTGCCGGCTTTTGATGTGGGCCCGGTGGATTAAAGGATTATGCAAACTTAATGCCAGAGATTCTATTTCGGATTTAGATAAATCACCCTCAATTAAAGTAACCTGAGAAGAATAGACGTCATCACCGTCTTCGAATTTGATTTTCAGATGATCTTCGATTCCGGTTTTTGTTGTTTTGCCGGTATTGTCGGTCACCCCCGGTAAAAATCCGATCTCTATCGCCCAGTCGAATTTTATATCCAGATTATGATCCAATTCTATAAAAAGAGTGTTTTCGGAGCCGTTGCTTCTGGTTCTGATTTTAGAACCTTCGGTAACCGGGTTCATAAGAGTCAGGGCTACCTGTTTTAATTGTTCACTGGAAAGATTTTTTCCGGTTGTATATATATCAACCAAATTTACCGACTTAATTTTTTTATAGAAGGGGAGATTTTGAAAATTTTTTTGCCTGACGGTCGCTCTGGTATCGGGAACTTTTTGATATACGGCGATTCTGGAAATCATTAATAATGCAGGCTAATAATATACGAAAATACGGATAAACACAAGCTTCATAATAGACTTTTTCTTTCTGCTATTGACTTATCTAACCAATCAATTACTTTCTGAGGGTGGTGCTGCCAGAACGACTCGACGGGTACTTTAAGAGACTTTGATTTTCTTTCAATCCCGTGACGACCGGTAGCAGAGATTACAGCAACCAATAATTCCGCGGCTTGTAGTTCTAATATTAGAGGGAGTCTATAACTAAACAAAACTTCATTTGGAACATGCACTAAATTTGCCAGGGACGGAACATTATAGTCTTTTGGCAAATCCGCTCTTCTTGCTATCCATACACCACGGGAGCTAAGAGCTGTACAGAACTCAGTAGTTTCAGGCGTATTTGCTCCATAAAAAACAAAACCTCTTTCAAGCATTCGCACTTTATATAATTAACCTATAAATAAAGCAAGTATGTATAATATAAATATGTTAAAAGCGGTAATTTTTGATATGGACGGAGTTTTGGTTGATACCGAGCCTTTAGCGGATTTACATTTTTCCAGATTTTTAAAAGATCAATTTAATATTAAAGTTGATCCGGAATTTTTCCAAAGATTTAGAGGAAGTACCAGTAAACATTTTTGGGAAATAATAATAAAAGAGTTTAATTTAGAGTCAACATATGAAGAAATTTCTGAAATTGCCAGGCCAAGATATTTAGAATTTTTAAAGAAATCAGATCTTCAAGCCATTCCCGGAATCAAGGTATTAATTGAAAATTTACTAAAAGCAAATATTAAAATTGCCGTTGCGTCTTCCGCTTCTCATAAACGGATAAAAACAATTCTGGAAATAATAAAACTTGATGACAAATTTGAGATTATCATTTCAGCAGACCATATAAAAAACAGCAAACCACATCCGGAAATTTATTTAATCGCTGCCAAAACTTTAGGTGTTGACCCTAAAGATTGTATTGCCATAGAGGATGCCACAAATGGTGTATGATCTGCCAAAGCTGCCGGCATGAAAGTTATCGGTTTTAAAGATTCAGCACATAATACCCAAAACCTTGCCGCGGCTGATTTGATAGTTAAAGATTTTAAGCAGTTAACTCCAAAGATTCTTGAAAAGATTTTTTAGGACGGCCTTGTTTACGTAAAGATCCTTTCGTAACCAAGACCCTTGCATGAGCCATTCCTTGCTTATTTAAATATCTTGCTCTATCCTCATCAATACCCATCTCTAAACCAATATCTTTAAGTGGAGTCTCAAAATCTTCTCTCCGAGCCTCCAAAACTTCCCTCTCTCCTTCAGGCAACTTGGGTAAAACTGTATCTAAAATCACATTCGCCTCAACACTCTCTAAATTCATGTCAATTCCCAATCTTAAAGTATCTAAGCGAGTAAATCTTTGTCCTCCATCAGATCCAATCTCTCTTCGTCGCAAATTATTTAACCTCCAATTTACAGCTTGAGTTACCCATCCGAAAGTAGGAGCACCCGTAAAGGAATTTGCAACATCTCCTCTTAAGCCGTCTAACCTCTCAAATAAAACGATATATACATCATGAATTGCATCAGCCAATAACTCAGGATCCCTCTCGCCTAAGGATAAGTATCTGCGAGTCACAATTCCCACTGAGTCTTGGTAAAACCTCCCGAACCCATCAGGATTTCTCGGATAGTTAGTAGCTTTCATAGCATCATATGCTTGAGTTGTTGGTTCTATGTGTATATTTCCCATATTCGGAAAACTAGTAGTGCCAGAAGGTGCGTTCGTTAGTAAAAACCATCGGGATTCCGGCTTTGTCTGCAGCCTCTATCGAGGCCTTATCATTAATCGATCCGCCGGATTGGATAATCGCTCCTATTTTGTGCTTGGCTGCCAGGGAAACCACGTCATCAAACGGGAAAAATGCATCCGAGGCGAGAACCGCACCTGCAGCCTTTTCTGATGCAAGTTCAATCGCCATTTGGGCCGCCCTGTACCTTGAGGTTTGACCTGTGCCGATACCGGTGGTTTGCGGTAAAACTTTATCCATGATAATTACGGTATTTGAGCGCATCCTCCTTATAAACTTCCAGGCAATTTCCATCTGTCTCATTTGATCTTCACTGGGCCTGGCTTTGGTAACGACTTCCCACTGCGCCCGATGAAGCCTTGGCGAAGTCGGGTTATCTCCGGATTCCACATCCCAATCAGCAGTTTGATAAGTAAAACCGCCGATTATTTCTTTAACAACCATATCTTCCCTGGATGGTTTTTTGATCCCGTTTAAAACATAAACTCCCATGCTTTTCCTTACTTCCTTTAATATTTCCTGGGCATCTTCTTCTATTCCCGGTGCTGCCACGATGTCGAATAGTCCTTTTCTTTCGTCCTTAAACGATGTCACGATTTCGGCAGCTTTTTTATCAAAGGACTTATTCATTACCACTATCCCGCCAAAAGCCGATTCCGGATCGGCATCAATTGCCCTTTGCAGAGCCTCCGAGGGAGTGGTTCCCAGCGCAATTCCGCAAGGAGTGTTGTGTTTTATAACTACTGCCGCGGGCTCATCAAATATCCTGACAGCTTCCAGCCCGGCGTTTATGTCGGTCACATTCATCATTGATAATTCCCGCCCGGCAATATGGGTAAGATTACTAAAAGGCGAAATAACACCTGGAGTTAAATATAAAGAAGCGGACTGATGAGGATTTTCGCCATACCTTAATTCTTTAACTTTGCGGCCTGCAATTGTTAATTGGTCGGGATAAATAACTTTCGTCTGTTTTCTAAAAAACTTAGCCACCTGAGAATCATAAAAAGATATATGTTCAAAAGTTTTAGCTGCCAGCTCAATTCTAAAAACTTCATCTTTTTCCTCAAGCTTACGAAGCATCAGTCCTGAATCATCAATAACATTGGGGTCAAGGAGTGGGTGGCGTTTTAAATATTCTATAACCTCTGGATAATCACTTGGATCAATAACAGGAAGAACATTAATGTAATTTTTAGCGGCAGAACGAAGCATAGTCGGTCCTCCAACATCAATATTTTCGATTTCATTTTTTTGCTCAAAAGGATAAAGGTTGCAAACTACAATCTCAATGTTTAATAAACCAAACTTTTCAGCCTGCTTAACATGTTCAGGATTAGATCTATCAACCAGCAAACTGCCTTCAATCTGCATACTGATGGTTTTAATCCGGCCGTCCAGCATCTCAGGAGTTCCGGTAATTTCCTCAACCGGAGTAACTTCAATATTGGAATCTTTCAAAAGTTTGGCCGTTCCGCCGGTAGATATGAGAGAGTATCCCAAAGATTTTAACTCTTTGGCAAATTCAACTATTCCGGTTTTATCAAAAACGCTAATTAAAGCGTAGTTTGCAGGCATAAGGGTAAAAGCAAACTGTGTAATGATAGCCAAACCCCGAATAAAAGACAAGCCGGGGAATTTTCAATTTAAAATTTTTAATTTTCAAGCAAATCTAAATTTCTAATTTTGAACTCTTGCATTGAATAATTTGCGTTAAAAAATCTGAAGCGAGCTATCAGGGGGAGTTGCCTGCTCCGACGAAGTGGATGCAGGAGGGGGTCAACCCCCGATTAGCGAGCGTAAGATTTTAGCAAATTTTTCACTGCAAGCGCCTTTTGCTCCGCTTTTGGCGGCAAAAGTGGAAAAGGCTTCGCTTTGCGAAGACTTGAAAACTAACCGAGAAATTTATTTATGAGTTGATTTGTCGAAGAATCATGGTTTAAATTTTCAGTATTTCCGGATTCAATTTCACTTAAAATCTTTTTGGCTAAAACTTTGCCTAGTTCCACACCCCATTGGTCAAAAGAGTTAATATCCCAAATTACCCCTTGGACAAAAACAATATGTTCATAAAGGGCAGTCAGCTGACCTAAGGTATACGGTGTCAGTTTGTCAATTAAAATTGTATTTGTTGGCCTGTTTCCCGGCATGACTTTATGAGGGATTAATTCATCAGCCACGCCTTCTTCTTTGAGTTCTTCAGGAGTTTTCCCAAAAGCAAAAGCTTCGGTCTGGGCAAAGAAATTCGCCATTAATTTAGCGTGATGGTCACCAATAGGATTTAAACTTTCTCTAAACCCGATAAAATCTGCCGGAACAATCCTGGTGCCCTGGTGCATAAGCTGGAAAAAAGCATGTTGTCCATTAGTCCCCGGTTCGCCAAAAATTACCGGGCTTGTTTGGTAATTAATTTCTTCACCATTCACCGTCACTGATTTACCATTACTTTCCATCATGAGTTGCTGAAGATGAGCCGGAAACCGCCGTAAGTACTGGTCATAAGGCACAATCGCTTGAGCTCCAAAATTAAAGAAATTGTTATTCCAAACACTTATTAGCCCTAAAATTACCGGCAGGTTTTGGGAAAGTTCAGTATTTTTAAAATGTAGATCCATTGAGTGAAAGCCTTTAAGTAACAGGTTAAATTGTTCCGGACCGATCGCAATCATTAAGGATAATCCAATTGCGCTGCATAAAGAGTATCTGCCACCAATAAAATCCCAAAAAGGGAACATATTCTCAGGATCAATGCCAAATTTTTGCACCGCCTCCAGATTGGTTGATAAAGCAACAAAATGCTTCGAAACAGCTTCCTGCCTTTTGGCTTCATCCCCGACCCGATCGGGGATCCATAAATTTCCATCCGTTTGCCGGATTCCCTCCTCTTCAGGAATAACAGAATTAAGAATCCAGCTTCTGGCGCTTTGGGCATTAGTCATGGTCTCTTGAGTGGTAAAGGTTTTAGAGGCAATAATAAATAATGTCTCCTCAGGATTTAGGCCGTAAGTTTTTTCGGAAAAATCGGTCCCGTCAACATTGGCTACGAATCTGACAATCAAATTGCGGCTGGCATAAAACTTTAAAGCCTCATATGACATAACAGATCCCAAATCAGATCCGCCAATACCAAGGTTAATAATATTTTTAATGGGTTTTCCGCTGAAACCCTTCCACTCTCCATTTCGCACCTTTTCGGAAAATTGTTTCATCTGCTCAAGTACCGAATTAATTTCCTCCATTACATCCGCCCGCTCAAAATTTACCGGAGTATTTGACACATTTCTTAAAGCCGTGTGCAAAGCAGCTCTGTTTTCGGACTTATTTACAATTTCACCCGAGAACATCGCTTCAATTTTTTCTTTAAGTCCTGCTTCTTGCGCCAGTTGAATTAATAATTCAAAAGTTTCTTGAGTGATCCGGTTTTTGGAAAAATCCAGAAGTATATTTTCAAATTCTACCGAAAACTTTCCGGCACGTTCCGGGTCTTCTTCAAAAAACTCCCTTAAGGTTTTATCTTTATTAGAATTAAAATGCTCTTGTAGTTTAGGATAGGTGGGGAGCTTCGTAAGCATCAACAAAAAGTATTGCACAAGCAATTTTCTCAATCAAGCACTTTCTTTATATTTCAAACTTTAGCTTGACACCTCTCAGGTGGAAGGCTAAATAAATTAACAGCTTTAGCTTGCTAATCATTATGAGTTGTTGTAAATTTATCTAGTTATGAGCGAGAGTTTTAGTCTGATCATTTTTGGTATTACCTCAAATTTAGCCCAGAAGTATATTATTCAGGCCCTTTACGACATGGAGGAAAAAAATGTCCTACCCAGGAAAATGACGGTTGTCGGTAATGCCAGGGGGAAAATATCAGAAGTTCAGTTTTATGAATATATTAAGGATGCATTAGTTAATAAAAAAAGCCGGCACCATCAACATGAAATAAAAGAGGAGGTTATGGAAAGTTTGCTTAAAAAAATGCATTACATTGACGGACATTTAGATAATCCGGAATTTTACATCAGGCTTAAGGATTTTCTTAATAAAATCGCCAAATCCACCAAAGGCAAAGATGACCGTATTTACTATCTGGCAACTTACCCCGATCTATACCAGGACATATTTGAAAATCTTAAAAAAAACGGATTGACAGAAGAGGAAGAGGGTTTTGTCAGGTTAATGATTGAAAAACCTATCGGCAATGATTTTAAATCGGCAAAAGAAATTAACGATTTATTGGCCAAGTATTTCAAACAAACCCAAATCTACCGGATGGATCATTACCTGGGTAAGGAAACTCTACAAAATATTTTAACTTTCAGATTCGGAAATGGTCTGTTCGAACCGTTGATAAACAAAGAACACGTTGACCACATCCAGATTTCGGCTACCGAAGATTTCGGGATCGGTGCCCGCGGCGGGTTTTACGATATTGTCGGCTGCTTAAAAGACGTCGGTCAAAACCACCAGATGCAAATGCTGGCTTTAGCAACTATGGATGCTCCTGTCGAATTTTCAAATGAGGCTATAACAAGAGAAAGAATTAAAATTATAAAATCACTAAAACCCGACCCGAAAGAGGTAGTCTTCGGGCAATATAAAGGTTATACGAACGAAAAAAATGTTGCCCCTGACTCCTCAACCGATACCTTTTATGCCTATAAAGCTGAGATCGCTAATGAGAGATTAAAGGGGGTTCCAATCTATGTCAGGGCCGGAAAAAATTTAGCCCAAACAGTTACCGAGATTTCTATTGTCTTTAAAACCCCCCATAACCGCTTATATAAAGACTTAAAAAAAGGCATGGAGCCGAATGTTTTAATTTACAGGATCCAACCTAACGAAGGAATTGTCGTCCGCTTTTTAACAAAAAAGCCGGGAGTTATGGAGCTTGAGGAGAATTTTTTGCAATATTGTTACCGGGCCCAGGATCCCTTAAATCCCCATGCACTTCCCGACCCCTATGAACGTTTAATTTTAGATGCAATTCGCGGTGATCAGACGTTTTTTGCAGACGCGCAAGAGGTTGAAGCTTCCTGGAAATTTGTTGATACCTTAATTGAAGCCAGAAAAAAACCAATTATTTATCAACCCGGTTCCTGGGGTCCTAAGGAGGCTAAGGAATTAATTGAGAAAGACGGACGGCAGTGGCTTGAGCCCTCAAACGCTTTTTGTAATATTCCCTTGCCAATTAAATAACTGCTAAGTATAATTCCACTCCTGTGAAGAAATTTTTATTATTAGCTTTGTTCTTTTTATGCTTATTTTTCCCGAAATTATCTTTCGCACAAGTTTCTGTGCCGATTCTGATGTACCATTACGTTGGCGAAAACCCTAACCCGTCAGATTTGGGAAGAAATTATCTTTCTATAACTCCGGATAAGTTCGAAGAACAATTAACCTACCTTAAAAATAACGGATTC
This sequence comes from Patescibacteria group bacterium, assembly GCA_035289525.1. Classification (GTDB taxonomy): domain Bacteria; phylum Patescibacteriota; class Microgenomatia; order Daviesbacterales; family UBA10151; genus JACPKO01. Next base: position 10,893 of record DATDWU010000007.1, read on the forward strand.
ACA
>DATDWU010000008.1:0-21518 GCA_035289525.1 Patescibacteria group bacterium
AATTTTTCATTTAATCCCAGCGAAGCCCAGCTTGAACGGACATAACTCATCGCTGCCTGACCGGATTCTTTCATAATATCGCCTAATTGGCCGGTCAGCTGGATCGCGCCTTTACCGGGCATCAATGTTACCTCAATAAACATAATTGATCCGCCGACTTCGCTCCAGGCTAAACCGGTTGAGGCACCAACCATATCTTCAATCTCGGCCAGTTCAGGTATGAATTTAACCGGACCTAACAGCTTTCTGATTTCGGCTTCCGTCACTTTGAAACCGGATTTTACCTGACCCTCGGCAACCTTGCGGGCTATTTTGCGGACCACCGCCGATAATTCCCGTTCCAAACTTCTGACTCCGGCTTCCCTGGTGTATCCGTCAATTACCTGATAAATACTTTGATCATCAAATTCAACTTTAGTTTTAGACTTATTCAGGCCGTGAGATTCAATCACTTTTGGCAGTAAATGCTTTTTAGCAATATTGAATTTCTCATCCCTGGTGTATCCCGGGTAGGTTATAATCTCCAAACGGTCCCGGAGAGCCGGCGGAATAGTATCAAGCATATTGGCAGTAGTTATAAACATAACATTTGATAAGTCGTAAGGAACCTCCAGGTAATGATCGGAAAAGGAATGATTTTGTTCGGGATCCAGAGCTTCAAGCAATGCCGCCGAAGGATCACCACGGTAATCGGCACCTATTTTATCTATTTCGTCCAGCATAAAGACCGGATTTGAGGTGCCGGCCTGCTTTACAGATTGGATAATCCGTCCGGGCATTGATCCGACATAAGTCCTTCTGTGGCCTCTGATTTCCGCTTCATCCCTGATGCCTCCCAATGAAACTTTAACAAATTTGCGCCCCAAAGCTTTGGCTATTGATTTACCGATAGATGTTTTTCCCGTCCCTGGAGGGCCTGAGAAACAAAGAATCGGACCGTTTAGTTTTCCGGCTAATTTATAAACTGCCAGATACTCCATAACCCGTTCCTTAACCTTGTTTAAGCCATAATGTTCCTCGTCCAAAACCACTCCGGCTTTTTTCATATCAATTTTGTTTTTGGGTGCAGCTTTCCACGGCAATTCAACCAGCCATTCCAGATAATTGCGGATATATGCCGCTTCCGGATTATAAGAAGACATTTTTGCCAGCCTTGAAAGCTCCTTGTTGGCTTTATCACGGACTTCTTTGGGCATATTGGCTTTGCGGATTTTAAGCTCAAACTCCCTGACTTCGGAATTTTCGCTGGCTTCGCCTAACTCTTCTTCGATCGAGCGCATTTGCTCCCTTAAGATTGCTTCCTTAGTCATCCGGGAAACCCTTTCCTGAGTATGCGAGGAAATTTTTTGGGAAATTTCCAAAATCCTTATTTCTTTGGCCAATAATTCTGATACTCTTTGTAATCTTTCTCCTGCCGCCACCATTTCCAAAATTTGCTGTTTATCGATGGTTTTAAACTCAATCATCTGGCAAATAGTGTTAACTAATTGGTTAGGATCGTCAGATGAGGAGATCAACGGCCAGTTAGTTAGAGATGACATATCAAAAAGCGGGTTACCGTTAAGTTCCAGATATTTTTTCAACTGCTCACGGACTGTCCGGATCAAAGCCTCGGTTTCCTCGTTTCTTTCGTAGAGTTCGGGAATTTCTTCAATTTCGGCCTCCAGATAATTATCGGTTTGAGTGTAATTCTTGATAAAAACCCTGACCAGTCCTTCGGCCGAAAGCTGGTACTCGTTATCAACCTTTAAAATTCTTTTTATCAAACAAACAGTCCCAACCTGGAATAAATCATCCTGCTTCGGGTCATCAATCCGTTCGTTTTTTTGGGCGACAAACACCACCAGGCGGTTGGTTGCCCAAGCTGCATCGAGTGCGGCCCTTGATTTTGGCCGGGCGGAGACAATCGGTACAGTATTGCCCGGGAATATGACAGTCCCGCGCAACGGTCCGACCGGTAATGTTTTACTTAATTTAATTGGGTTTGAGATTGGATCCATAATTTAGTGACTAGTCGCTAGAGTCTAGTTGCTAGGAGGTAAGGTAATTGTATTCTACCAAAAAAATATAACATTACCTAGACTCTAGATTCTCGTCTCTAGTAACTTTTGTTAGCACTAATATATCACGAGTGCTAATACCTGTCAATAGCGATCATTAACCTCTGGGCAGAATAATATCCGGTTATCAAATAAAAATTTTACAATTCTGGATTTGTCCAGCCTGAAGCCCCTGCTTCTCTTCTTAATTCCTCAGTCACAATTCTTTGAGCCTGGTGCCTAGTAAGCATTCTTTCTAAATCAAATCTCGCAAACAGTGCTGAGGTTACTGCCGCAAAGGTTCTTTCATCAGTTATGCCCCAAGGCCCCATCAGTTCGTTAACAGCCTCAGATAATCTGACATATTTTCGACCCGACGGATCCAATCGGTCCCCACTTATTACTTTACCAATTTCAAGATCTGTCTTTCCGGAAATTCTCAAAAGGCGTAAGGCAGAAAGCGTTTGCCTTGACACCCCTAATAAACTCCTCTCAAGACCATAACCTCCAATTACATGAGCGGCAATTTCATACATTTCATCTATTTCCGGTTCGCCAAAACTAGCAGAAGCTGCAGCAGCTTCAGAAGCATGAAGTTCCCCGACCATCGTATCATTATCTAAGGCTTCAGTAATTTTACCAGCTATATGCTGGGAAGCAGCTGAGACTCCCGCCGCCGTCCAAAACCCAAAGTGAGATAATGCAGCCACAGGAACTACGAACAAACTCGCAAATGACCCCAGTAATGCAGCCTGTTGAGCTGTCGTGAATTGACCGTCATGAGTTAATTCATGGTCAAGAACTGAAATTATCCTAGGAAGAGTCCCTTTAGAAACTAAGCTAACCATCATTTCCTCAGGACCAGGGAGTAAACCGTTGATGATGGCGGCATTGAATGCTGATAGATACAAACCATCATCTTCCTTAAATATTACTCTTGAAATAGCAGAATCTTTTTGGGTCAACAATACAGAAGCTCCTAATCTTGCATCCGTCAATCCTTCCGTTAATACTTGATCAACACCGGTATCTCTTAATTCCTCTAGATATCCCGTTTCCTGTTGAAGCCTAACCATTGCACCTCGGCAGACGGCTTCTCTGTCAGATGGAGGAATCTGACTCATTAATCTTCTGGCTGCCTCTTCTGATAATCCAGCTGGTTGCCTTAGAGACGCAAGTTTTGCCGGCACGGTCCGGGCATAATCATTTAAAAATACTACATGAGGGTGAGTCGAAGGAATACCTCTTAACCCGGCAAATCCTCGAGTAACTCTATCTTCAAAAGCAGCTTGCTCAGGTGTTAGAGGTCTATAGTCTCTTGCTAAATATATCCCAGAAGGCCTTATTTGAGGCTCTTTATCAATAGCCATGATGGTTAAATTATAGCAAATAACACCTTATTTTTCAACCTATAGGCTTAATAATCTATACCTGGTTTGGCTAAAAACCCTTTCTCAAAAGGATGCTTAATGGGCATCATTTCGGTTACTAAATCTGCGTGCTTAAACAAGGAGGGCTTGCAGTGGTGGCCGGTTAAAATTAGGTCCAGATTTTTAGGTTTAGCTTTAATTAATCGGATGACTTGTTTTTGAGTTAATAATTTTCCGGCAATGGCGCCGACTATTTCGTCGGCAATTACCACATCATAATTACCACCAGTAACTTCCTTATATAATAGGTCATACGTATCTTGGGCGGTTTTTTTATGATCCTTAATATCGGATTGATCATCAAAAATTTTAACGAATCCTAATCCGCCCTGGATAATCTTAACGTAAGGCTTTAACATTTTTATCCCTTCCAGCTCTCCGGTAAACCAGGTCTTGCCAAACTGTATAATCAAAACTTTACGTTTATATCCGGCAGCCCTCAAAGCCAGCCCCAAAGAAGCCGTAGTCTTCCCCTTCCCTTCGCCGGTATAGATAATGGTTAATCCGTGTTGTGTTTCTTTAAATTTCTTCGCTCTTTTCATAATTTGTATCTTCAAGAATTTCAGCAATAAAATCAAGCGGCTTTTGACTGTTGCGAAGAACACCTACATCCTTCCTCTTTAAATTTATCTTTACCGCAGGTTGAACAACTTTCCCTATCGTACACAAATCCTCCGCCTCCGACTGCTCTTTTGGTTAATAAGGGGTTTTCAGAAACGGCTATTGATCCTGCTATACCACTGACCAAAGAATACTCACTTAATTTGATTGCGCTTTTAGAAACAAGACCACCTTCCATTAATTCAAAAAATTCTGAACATCCTTTACTGCTACCACATTTATTTCCTGCACCGCCGCAATTTTGGACTGTTTCAGTATCTTCAGCAATCACAATAAATCCATCACCCAACATTTTATCGGCATTCTTTTCTACCCATTGTAATAGTTTTTTATGGGGTTCATCAGCAGCAATACCTACTAGATGAGTACGTTTACCTTTAGGATCGCCACCATCCCAAATACCATCTTCAATAATTCCCTCTACAAGATATATGCCTTTTCCTTCATATTTTTTATTTACGGCTGACCATTTTGTAAATTCAGGATTCGTCAGTATAGCTGTTGCATCTTCTCTGAGCATATCTATAAAACCTTCCCTCGCCTCCTGAAGATTAAAATAATGTTGTACAACCTCATGATCGACCTGGGCATGATTTTCTTTTATAACTTGAGCCGAATTTTGAACAAATAAATCCATCATTCCCAGTTGTTTCATCACATCAGAAGTTGCTTTACCTGCGGCAATGATATTACCCTCTACTGCCCCGTCCCACTCCTCAAAATCGGATTTTTTTAAACCTACTGTGGTTGCCAATATCTCAAGAGCCATTTTTGTACCAACACCGCCGGGATACGCGATACTGATAGCCGCAATTTTTTTTATTTTCTTACCGTTAACTTCATGCTCTTTTATAAACATGATCTGACCAAACGCACTCCAAGGCTTATTTGGATCAATCGGACGCTCAATAAACCTTTCAGATTCTCTTTTAGGTTCAGCAATTGGAAATTGAACCACAACTTCCATTTGCATAACCTCCTGCCTTAACACTCTTTCATCAAGGATAGGAGGAGGTTTAACAAATTCGTAAGGACGACCGATTAGTTTATCTAGCCTGGGCTCAGCAACAGTAGCAATATTAATCTTTTCTGGTCCTCGAAAGGACAGTACGATTTCCGCGTTCATATTTTTTTATTAGGGGATTAAAAAACCTTCTCGAATTGAGAAGGGCAAAGACAGAATTCTTTTACCCCATGCTCGTGAGATCTAACTTTAAGAAGCCTTCGACCCGGCTATACGGTTGCGGCACAGTGTCTGAGTTACACAGACTTCGGAGCTTCTGATTTATTTTTTGACGGTGGATGATAGAACATGGAAAATAGTGGAAGAAAATCGAAGATAGAAAGTAGAAATCTACCGACTATCCTCCATCATCAAAATACTATCTTCTATCCTCAACCATCTATCGTCCCCTTAACACATGCTGTATCCACACGAATAGCATTTCTTACACCCTTCTTCAAAAACAAAACTGGCTTGCCCGCATTCGGGACAAAGGTCAGCGGTTTTTTGGGTTGAATCCGAAGGCCCCGCGCTTAGCGGTATTTGGGCAGCTACAACGTCATCGGCCCCGGCATGATTTTCAGATTCGGTTAAGTTCAAAGGCAGATTTTCAACTTCCGGCTCGCTCTTTTCGCTTCCGGTTTCATTAATCGCCATGTCTTCTGCCAAAGCTTTAGCAATTGCATCCGCCAGGCTCATCACCCGGTCTTTACCGAATCCGACATGGGATGCCCCGCCAATTCCCCGCAGTTGCGCGGAAATTTTTTGGGCAACGGATTTCGGATCAACGTTAGCGGCATTCCTGGCCAGTCGCAAAGAAAGGGAAACCAGCCGGCCCATCGCTTCGGCATCAGCCATGGTGTGCATCCCACCTTTGCCGACTGTAATAAACACCTCAAACGGTTGGTTTTTTTCATCACGGTTAATAGTGATAAACCCTTCACCAACCGGAGTTTGCATCTTATATGTCCTGCCACGCAAAATCATCGGACGGGAGATAACCGTATCTTGAGAGGCGTTATCCGTTGTCACAGGCTTTTCGTCTTTTTTCTCTTCCTTTTCGTGATATAAAACCGCAGTTCTTGAGCCGTCACGGAAAAAAGTTACGCCTTTGCAGCCTAACTTATAAGCTTCCATATATAATTCTTTAACTTGGTCAACCGTAAAGTCGTGAGGCGCATTGGCTGTTTTGGAGATCGATGAATCTGTATAACCCTGAATTAACGCTTGAACCTTAACATGATCCATCGGACTCATATCGTTTGCTCCAACGAAATACCCGGGTTTTTCTGCACCGGGATTGTCCTCAAGCCATTTTTGGAATAGCGGGTGGTAAATAACATGCTCGCCGATCCTATCCTTTCTGGTGAATTTAAAGTCAAATACAGGCTCGATTCCCGAGGAGACTCCGGCCAAAAGCGAAGTTGTACCGGTCGGGGCCTGGGTTAAGATGACCGCATTTCTGATGCCCTGGGTTTTTATTTTGGATTGGATTTTAACCGGCAGCTGTTTTATAAAATGACCCTGCATATATTTAACGTCATCAAATTTCGGGAATGAGCCTTTCTCCTTAGCTAAGTCGGAAGATGTATCATAAGAAGCATCCCTGATTGTTTGATAGATCTTTTCAATAACCGGCTGAGCTTCTTCTGAGCCGTAGCGCAACTTCATTTTGATCAAAGCATCTCCGAGCCCCATGGAACCGATACCGGTTCTTCTGATTTCTTTGGCTTTAATTTCGTTTTCTTTCCAGAAATAATAGTTGGCATCAACCACATTATCCATAAACCTCATCGCCACCCTGACTTTATCTTCCAAATCTTCATAATCAAATGCACCGTCATCCCTAACAAATGCGGATAAATTCATTGCCCCCAAATTGCAGACCGCCCAGGCTCCTAGCGGCTGCTCACCACAGGGATTGGTCGACAAAAGTTTCTCAAAATACCAGGTGTTGCCCCATTTATTACTTCTTTCCAGAAAATGCAGTCCGGGTTCGGCCGATTTCCAGGCCGAAGTGCAGATTTGGTCCCAAATTTCCCGGGCTTTGTAAGTTTTGTATTCAATAACTTTCCCGCCGGTTTCTTCCCAATTTTCTAAAACACCGTCCCATTTTTCATCGTAGTCTGGGTCGGAAGTATCCGGAAATTTAGTCACCCAATCCTCATCATTTTGGACCGCTTCCATAAATTTATCGGAAACACAAACCGACAAATTAGCCCCCGGAATTGAAACTCCGTCCTCTTTGGCATGGATAAATTCAATCACGTCAGGATGCCAGTCGTGAAGCATGAGCATCAAGGCTCCCCGCCTTGAACCGCCTTGCTGGATAACGTCGTGGTTGGCTGCCGAATAAAGCTTCGCCCAGGAAACCGGACCCGAGGAGGTGCCGTTGACTTTTTTAACTCTAGCGCCGTGAGGCCTTAAAGAAGAAAGGTTAATCCCGACTCCGCCGCCCCTGGCCTGGATCTCAACAGTATGGGTAATATTTTCCATTATTCCGGCCCTTGAATCTTTGGGCGAAGGGATAACATAACAGTTAAAAAAAGTTACTTCGTATCCCGTACCCGCACCGGAGAGGATCCGGCCGGCCGGAACAAATTTAAATCCTTCCATAGCGTCATAAAATTTTTGGGCCCAGAATTTCCTCAGCGCATGAGTTTTTTCCATTTGGGCGATACCGGCAGCCACCCTTTGCCACATTTCCTCAGGGGTAAATTCGGTTGGTGCTCCTTCGGCGTCTTTTAATGAATAGCGGTCCATAAAGACTTTTTGCCTGACTCCGTCAAGTTCGGTCTTGGTCCGGATTTGGGGCAAAATCCCCTCATCAAAAACAACGACTTTCGGCTCGCCGGATGGGGCTTTTTTCTCCTGTGGAACACTTATTTGTAGTGCTACTGCTTTGTTATTTTTCATATTTTTAAATTTTGACGATGGATGATGGAAAATGGAAGATAGTTGTAGAAGATAGAAGGTAGATTTATTTCTACGTACTACTCTCCATCTTCAAAACACCATCTTCTATCCTCAATCCTCTACCGTCTTTACTAATTCTTAATTAGCATCTCCAGCTCTTTAGAAAAGTCGCTTGGAGCTTTAAATTGCCTGTAAACCGAAACAAACCTTAAATATGCCACCGGGTCAACTTTCTTAAGTTCGGCTAAAACTTCCCTTCCTATAACTTTGCTTTCAATTTCAGTTCTCTCTTTAGAGCGGATTTTCCGTTCAATATTTCCGGCTATGGTATCCAAATTTTCAAAAGCTGGCCGTTTCTCAAGGCATTTTTCCAAACCTGCTCTCAGTTTTAGAATATCGAACGCCTGTCTCTTGCCGTCCCTTTTAATAACTGTTAATTCGACCGCACTCGCCCGCTCGTAAGTTGTGTACCTGCGTTTACATTTCAGGCACTCCCGTCTGCGTCTGATTTCTCCGGTGCCTAATACGCCTCTTTTGTCGATTACACTGCTTTGGTTACTTTTGCAATATGGACAATACATACAACATATTGTACCGTATCATTACTGATAGCTCAACATGTACTTATGTAAAAATAAGATTAACATATTGTCTGGAAGATCTGTCAATACACTATATGTTGTATAAACGGGGAGGGTACCAAGAGTATCACGGGTACCACATGTATCACGAGGATTACTGGTTTATTCTTTCTTCAACTATTTTCTTAGCTTCTTGATTCGGAACTAGCATTATTGCAACCCCATCATTTCTCTCAACAGTTTCGTTAATTTGTTTTAACTCATCATCGGTCCGCACTACCGCTTCATCAATGAAAATAACATTTCCATCTAGAACTTCCTGTTGTTCGGCTAGCGGTAATAAATCAATTAAATACGCAGCGCCTGGGACTCCTAAAGCTTTCATCGCCTTTAATGTAGCAGTTTTACCCGAACCATAATTTGCAACCAAGTACCTTATTTTATCTTTTTGGCTTGGACCTAAAACATCTTCAAATTTTACTAAGAGATCCACCACATCAGATTCTTTAAGGACCTTAAGTTGGTCAAAACTTACTTTAGACATCCAGGGAGATCCATAATCCTTACCAATTTCTGCTTTTGCTATTGTTGTTACAAGAATATGCGCGTAAGACAAGTCTTGGTAATCAAAAAGGAAAGCATTTAAATCTCTTTGAAATTTATCGGCAAATACCTCTGAATATCTTAAGGCAAATACTGCCCTTCCTGTATTAGTTTTATATTTATCTAGAAATCTCTCAATCCCTCTATGCAATTCACCTTGAGTAGTCCAATTATCTCTATTAATTGTATCTATATTTAGCTGAGGATAGAGATTTGTATTCTGGTCTGGCCTTGCCTTATCTCCTAACACTGGAGTTGCTTTTTCTACTCCATAAGTAAAAGAACTTGCCAAGTCATCTCTTGTGACTATTGCACCGGTTTGCATCTCAAGTGAAGGAATATCAAAATAAAGAACCGGGCGCGTTTGTCTTATGGCAAGCAATCGGGCTGCAAAAGTTTCAGGTCCAATTCTTGAATCTATAGCGTCACCTGAATCATAAACTAAAACTACTCCATAAGGTCTGCTAGGAACAGAAAGCTCAGCAATCGCTGCTTGCTGGGCTGAATATAAAGAAGCTACTAACTCATCCTGTAAAGACCCCTCAACTCCAACCTCTCTATGAAGAGCCCTCAGCACGTCTCCAGTAGGCAATCTTCTCTCTCTATTAGATTCCCTGAAAGCTGACATCGGAAAATTATACCAAGAACCAGTCTCGAAAATCAAGACTATGGGTTTAATTGGAAAGTGGCGGATTGGTAGACCTGTCCAGGGTTGTCGCACTTATGATTTCCTGGGGGACGTTTGAACGGATAAAACTTATACCTTCCGTAAGCGCCGGTAATTTGTCAAAAACTTCCGGGTTTTCTTCTATATATTCATGGGCTAAATATTCGCGCATATTAAAAGCCTGCCATTTCCTCATTCGGTAAGTACTTTCCGGTAATGGTTTATCTTTATATTCGTTCTTCAGGTAGGTTGGATCCATACCTTTTTTTAGTTTAGCATGCCTGGACGAAACTCTATCTAAAGAGCCGTATTTATCTTCAAGGTATGTAACCTGGGAATCAATTGCGTCTAAAGCCCCAGCGCTCCAATAAAATATCCTGTATTCTTCCGGAGTAAGTTGCTTATCTTTTAAAGCTAGATAAACTTTTTCGGCTTCTAAGATTGCCGGAATCCAGGACTGATGCGCATCTGGGGACAAACGGGCTAAGTAATAATAGTCAATCTCGTCATTAACCCTGGGTCTGTTCTTACCACCAGTCATTAAACCATCAACATTAATAATATTTACAGCTATAAGAATTAATAATGTTGAAATAATATTTAAACTTAAATAAAGTCTGTTATTTAGATCTTTAATTATTTTTACAAGTAGTATCGTCAGCAAAACTCCGAGCCAAATTAAGAAAAACATCCCGAAAATACGAGCCCTGGTTAACCCATGCTCCGTCTGGTAGAGAAAAACCCTTTGGGCGGCTGAAAAAAGCATCATTCCAACTTCTAGCGTTACTATTGATGAAAATAATTGGACTAATAACTTACCGCTGCCCTTTAATTTATGGATAAACTGCAAAACATAAAGCACAATCCCGGCTGAAACCACTGCGGCAAGCAATAACTCAAAAAAACCTTTTCTGACATATTCCGAATAAGTTAAACTTTTAATTCCTAAACTTAAAAGCTCTCTTTCGCCGATATTGGAAAATAAGTATTTAAATTGGATAAAGATAAATCCTCCGAATAAAATCGCCAGACCGCCTAAAATAACAGGAGTTCATACTCTTTACCCGGCGTAACCGATTTAATCTCTTTTTGGCTTTCAGGTTCGGTAATTTTCATGACACCAACTGCCAGAGCCGAAACAAAAATAATCACAGAGAAAATAATCCTGACCCAAACATCCTCTAAAAATGAGAAGGTAATATTTTCAAAAACCGGATCGGCCTTGGATAAAATAATGAATAAAACTACCAGCACCGGAACACCGATCAATATTCCTCTAATTAGTGCGGAAATTACGTGTTTTTGGGTGGAATGTTCGGCCCAGGTTTTTGGGGTTAACGAAAGAATAATTCCTTCAACAAATTTTAAGCCCGATTTCAAAGGCGCGGTGAAGAATTTAAGAAAAGAGAAATCAAAGCTCAAATTGGATTTGGAAAAATAAAGATTCAAAGAAAGAAAAAATACGGCTGAGAAAAAATCAATTAATTGGACCAAGCCGTTACTTCTAAAACTCATCAATACGGCAAATCCGGCTGAGGCTCCGGCAAAAATATAGCTCAACAATGAGTTTTTTGAATCTTTATCCTTTAAAACCAGAACCGCTATATTTATGAAAACTACAAAAAAAGAAAACCCTATTCCGAGCTGGGAATTAAAAACCAGGAAGTTAAACAAGGCAGCGAGTAGTAAACCTGCTGTTAAAACTTTTAGCATACGCTAAGAGGACTTATTCTATCACGGTTTGGCAATTATTTCACTTTATGTATTGCTTTATAATTTCTAAAAACCTGCCGTAATAATTATAGTAGATCCAGATATTGGCAATTATCAGTCCCGGAAAAACAAAGGATTTTTCTAAAAGCCCCCCGGTTTTCATTCTTAAAAATCTCAGGGGAGGGAATCCGAAGCGGATAGGAATCGGAAAAAGCCAGGGAACACCGTCACGGGTTATGGTATCCATTATTAAATGGGAAACAAACCCGATCATAAACGACCACCAGACAATATCCATATTTACAATCAGGACTGAACTCATCATTTGCAGAATAAATTTTGCCCCGAATCCGAATATAACTATCCCTATTAAAGAATGGGATATAAACCTATGCCCTCCGAAAAGCGGGGCCAATAGCTTCCCCAGTACCGAACCACCCCTGATTCTTCCCCAAAGCTCGGCTGTTGATTGGTCGATATCGGGAGCCAGTCCTCCTACGAAATTAGCAGAAATTGCGACAATTACTGTTGCCAGGGTCAAATCCTGGGGTATCGGTTGAGTCGCCACAACATAAGATAGTGCGGTAAAAGCCGCGAGATCATGAGTTCTTCCAGTCATTAATTTAGTATCAAGTATTAGGTATTAAGTATCAAGGGTAAGTTCGAGAGTTTTGGGCGACTTTTTTCACAAAAGTCGCAAAAAATTACTTAAGAGGCATTATTGAAACTGTTTCCATTGTGTCTCCTACTGCAATTTTTGAAACTACATCCTGGCCTTTAGTCACTTTTCCAAATATTGTGTAATTAGGAGGCAGACCCGGATTATCTTCTAACATAATAAAAAACTGCGAGCCATTTGTGTCCGGACCCGAGTTGGCCATTGCTACTATCCCTTTGTCATATTTACGCTTAACAGGTTCATCGGCAAATCTGTAACCCGGTCCGCCGGTGCCGTTACCTAACGGATCTCCGCCCTGGATAACAAATCCGGGAACAACCCGGTGAAAAGTCAGACCGTCATAAAATTTGTCATCAGCCAGGAAAATAAAATTAGACGCAGCTTGAGTAGCTTCGGGATAAATTTCAAACTCGATAACTCCTTTAGTTGTCTGAATGACAGCCTTTTTACTCTTAAGATCTTTGGCAGCCATGGGAGCCGGAGCTTGTGAGTAAGTTTTTTTAGTCATAGTATTGGTGGCCGCCTGTGTAGCTTCTTCAACCGGTTGTGTCGGCTGGGGCTGGCTGGCACTGGGTAAGGGAGTACTTGAATTTGAGTTGATTAAACGGGTGGCAATAATTCCAATTACAGCAACAATAGTAATGGCGATAAATATTACGGTAAACGACTTTTCACTCATCCCAAAAGTTTATACCACCTTAGGTTGGATTTGGCAAGCACTCTTAAAATTAATCTCCGGTTATTGTAACAACCCGGTTATTATAAGGCTGGCTAAAAGTGACAGTTATTTTTATGTCTTCTTTTTTGAGGATATATAAGCCAACCACCAGGCACAAAACCGTAAAAAAGACCCAAAAAACAATATCGTTTTTTAGAAACCAGACGATTTTTTTTAACATACCGGTATTCTAGTCCAGAAATAGTTAAACAAAAAGAATGGATTATGTACTTGAGAGTAGCTTTGAAAAACCTGATTGATTAAGATCGGACGGTTAAGTTATTACCGTTCTTCAAATGCATAATCAAGCATTGCTTTTGCATCATCGCGCCGGTTCACCGCACCCAGTAAAACACCAAGCACCTCCTTGCCGTTTTGACGGGCTAAAGTAACAAGAGTCAAACCTGCCTCAGGCGTATAACCGGTTTTAAGTCCGACTACGCCAGGATAAGTCGTTAATAAGTTTATCCCGGAGTACATTTCGTAATCCTGATGATCAGCGGTTTTTTCCAGATAAACGTAGGGCTGGGAAGATATATCAACGATCTCAGGCCATTTCCTAATTAAAAACCGGCTCATAATAGCCACATCCAGGCCGGTTGAATACTGGCTGCGGTTATCTTCCTCAAGTCCTGTCGGGTTTATAAACAATGTGTTGTTCATTCCCAGCTGAACTGCTTTTGAATTCATTAAGTTGATGAATTCTTCTCTTCTGCCGGTTGCGCCCTCGGCGATTGCTTCAGCCGCATCATTGGCAGACACCAGAAAAATGCCGTCCAGTAAATTCTTTAGGGTATGTTTCTCTCCCGGAAGAAGCACCATTTCATCAGGTTCCATTTCGGAAGCCCTTTGAGAAACAGTAAAGATTTCATCAAAAGTTTTCTTTTCCAAAACTACTATCGCGGTCATTATTTTGGTAAGCGAGGCTATCGGGAGTCTTGCTTCCGGGTTTTTGGCATAAAGTACTTCTCCGGTGGCAGTATCGACAAACAAAGCCGAGGTAGCAGTAATATCCGGAGCATCAGAAAAAGCTTTATCTTTAACCATATCAGGCGACCAGGTATTCAGTGATATATCTTCTTTGGAAATTCCCAAAACAGGGGAAGTTAGCTCTTTTTTTTGGGCAAGACCGGTAATTTTAGAGACTATAAAGGCACTCAGGATGAATATCAGTATTAATGAGAAAACTACTCTGAAGTTCATAATTACTTGCGGCCGGCATCTTTGGGGGGGATAATTAAAACCGTCGGAATTTCGATTTTGAAGGTATTGTTTTTATTTAGAATTTTTTCAGCCAGGATTACTCTGACATCGGGAGATCCCCAATAGTTTGGGCCAAAAGTAAACCCGCCGGCGCAACCGCTGGTAAAGCTAACCGATCCCGATATGACATTATCACGGATTCTTATATTGCTGTCACAGGCAATCTTTATTTCCGAATTACCGGAGAAGGAATTGCGGGCTATTAGCCCCTCATTCAGCTGGCCTCCGGAAACGAGATCAATTGCCGTCCTCCCGGGCATTTCAAAGCTGTTATCGGTAATAATCGGCACCGACAATCTTTTTGCATCTACTTTTATTCCCTCACCGAGCAGGTTTTGGAAAAGATTATTGACGATCTCCGGACTGGCCCTTTGGACCCAAACCGATTCCCGGAGGCTCCGTTCAAACCGGCTATTTTCTATCCGGGGTTTGCCCCTGGAAAGACAAAGAGAACACTCTCCGGTATCCCTGAAGGCCGAATTTGAGATAACCGTATCCCCCCCTATCTCAAACCGGCGGTAATTGGAAAAAATTCCGTTGTTAATCCTGCCACCTCTGATGCTTAAGACATTAAAGTCGTAAGCACTGGGATTATCCGAATCCGAACTAAAGCTAACCGGACTGGCAAAATTGCCGAAAACCCGTAATTCATTAAGATGAATCTGGATTTTTTGGGCTTCATCCCAAAAAGGCTCACTGTGATTGACTCCTTTAGTAAAAGGCCCGGTGTTTATACCGCTTTTTCTATGCCAGGGCAAAAAATCCATGTTGGATTTATCACCTTTTATGGCTACTATTATTTTTGTTCCGGGTAAAACTATAACTGTACTATTGGTTGGGGAAAAAATATCGCCAATAACCCGGATCTCACCGCTCCAAACCTGGTCGGATAAAATCAGTCCGTAAACCTCGCTGTCCTTAACATTTTGGGTAGGCAAAACTCTTGGTAAACCAAAATAAAAACTAAGACCTAAAAAAATGAGCGTGGCGGTTACAATAAGAAATTTAAAAAACCAGTGGAGTTTCATTATTTGATAAACATCCGGTATTTCAGGAACCTTTTTAAGCTGGACTACCGATAAATTCGACCAAGCTCAGCATCAATGCTGAGTTAAACCGAAGTATTGACTTCTTATCTTAACATACCCAACAATAGATACATGCTGCGTTATCTGCCCATATTTCTGATTGTTGTAGCTTTGTTTGCCGTGGTTAATTATTTACCTGTCAAGCGGGAGCTGGTCTACAGGCTGGGAATTTCCGGTGATACTACTAAGTCTTGCTGCGATTCTAATAATCTATCCAAGACAGGCAATTTTGATGAAACTGCCAGCCTGGCTTTTTACAACGGTGAGGTAATTGATTACCCGAAAACTTCTTTAGCTCAAGCATTAATGACCCCACCGATCCAAGACAGCCGGGTTTTAGGAACAACTAATGCTGCCGGGCAAGAAAAATGGATTGATATTTCCCTGGATGAGCAAAGATTACGCGCTTATGAAGGAGATACTGTGGTTATTGAATTCCCAATTTCCTCCGGGAAATGGGCTCCGACACCCGAGGGAGAATTCAATATTTGGTATAAAACCCGTGCCCAACTTATGAGCGGGGGTTCTAAGTCACTCGGAACTTATTATTATTTGCCTAATGTCCCGCATAATATGTTTTTCTATCAGGGGTATGCCATTCACGGAGCATATTGGCACAATAACTTCGGCCAACCCATGAGTCACGGTTGTGTAAACTCACCACTGGCGCAAGTTGCCCAGCTTTTTGAATGGACCGGGCCGGTTTTGCCTCCGGGAGTTAACGCACTGCGCGCAAGTGCCGATAATCCTGGAACTAGGGTAAACGTACATTAAAGTTCATTAAAAAATTTTTCTATATTGTCTATTTTAATAAATCTCCCGGCTTTTATATCTTTCAATGCCTGTTTATAAGCTTTGATGGTTCTGTCTGAGGGTTTGTAGACTGGATACTCAAAACCAGTCTCTGATTCTAAAAAAAACCTATTGGTTTAATTCTACAGTCGGCTTTTTTGCTATTACCTAATGCTTTATGAGGCTTACAAAGCAAACATCCTGCCCGTGAAGATTTTGGTTTATGTCTTTTGTGGTTCATAAGCATCAATTCATATACTCCATCGTAACATGAGATATTCCGGTATTCCATAAATCATAGGACTTTGAAACAGTTTTAAAACCGAGACCTTCATAAAATTTTTGAGCCTGGACTTGCGCTTCCATCCAGATACGTTTGGGGTGAGATTTTTTGATTTCTTTAACCACAAACTCCAAAAGCCCTTTACTAATTTTCTTACCCCTATACTCTTCTATTGTCGCCATTCTTTCGATTTTGATCTCGGACTGCGCAGTTTTTCTTATCCGTAGTGTTGAAACGATTTTTCCATCAACAATTGCAATAAAGTGCCTGGATTCTTTATCCAGTTCATCAGGCTCCCAGCCGGGCTGACATTTCTGTTCGACGATAAACACATCCACCCGAATCCGGATAGCATCAATGAACTCATTAACCGAGTCTACTTCCTTAGAGACTATTTTCATGGAGAAATTATACTATTACTTGAGGACACTTACCCGAAGATTGTCGCCGTCAAAATCAAACTTGAACGTAACTTTGCTCTCCAAAGTGTTTTTAATATATAAGTTTTGTCTGACTGAAGCTGCAGGGGAGTCAGGGCTGTTATAAACAGCTACTCCATATTCTTTAGGAATCTCCGGAATCGGGTAAAAATCATGGTTTGACGGCGCAATTGATTCCAAACCGGCATCAAGGGCAGCCCAATGGATAAGCGAAGCTAAGTGGCAGACACCCATGCCGTATAAACCACCTTCGAATTTATAACCGTCTCCGGCACCAAAGTTAGTATCGACCGCCAGAGCAACGTTATCTTGATACTTAGGATCAATTAAACCATGGTACGCAAACCTTTGTCCCGGTTCAAGGCTAAATTCTATAGACTTAGGCTGTTTCAACTGGTCCCAATTAATGTCAGATTTTGATTTGACCGTTCCTGAAAGGTAAGCTAAATTGAGTAAAATATTGTCTTTATAGACGTTTTCAGGTAGATCATACCCGTAGCGCATATCCAAAGACATCGATCTTGAGCCTAACTCAGTCTTGCCCTGAGCGTAGTCGAAGGGCTGAGCTTGTTCGGATATAGGCTTGAGCTGGGCTGAGCCTGATATTTCAGGCGCAACAGACGAAACTGTTAGAACTGAGGCTGTAAGTAGTGAAACAAGGGCAGTTTGTATCATATTTTTATTGGATTTGAGGCTATTCTTAGCTTTTGAGAAAACAAGCCAAGCTGTATTAGACTCAAACCGAAGTGAATACTATATCATACTATGGGTTAATAGTCAAACCTATAGGACATACTTTCTGGATATTTTGTCCTTCCTGCCGGAGTAGAAATCCTCTGGAATCCGCAGTTAAAACTGATTTAAGTCAGATGCTTTTCAAGATTTGGTTTCTTAATCGGATTCATGCATTGGCAAAAATCCCAAAAAGGTGGACATTAAAAAGCACGGCTGTTACCATAAAAACATGAGTGTGGCCGATCAAATCAGACCCCTTATCGCCGGAGAGACTATCGATGACCCTGAGGTGCTTGAAACTTACTCCAAAGATGCTTCGATTTTTAAAGTAACGCCCAAGTTAGTCGTATTTCCCAAAGATTCTAAAGATATATGCTCGATGGTCGCTTTTTGCAGCCAAAATAGCGGTTTTTCGCTTACCCCAAGAGCCGCCGGGACTTGTATGTCGGGAGGAGCAATTAATGATTCACTAATTCTGGATATGACTAAATATTTCAATAAAATTATTTCGGTCAGCGAAAATTCAGCTACTGCCCAACCGGGTGTTTTTTACCGGGATTTTGAGAAAGAAACCCTCAAAAAAGGAGTTCTTTTGCCCTGCTACACATCTTCAAGGGAATTAAATACCGTCGGGGGGATGGTCGGAAATAATTCGGCGGGCGAAAAATCCCTTTCTTATGGTCAAACTGAAAGATACGTTTCGAAAGTTAAAACAATCTTAAGTGACGGTAATGAGTATGAATTTTATCCTTTAGATAAAGAAGCTTTGAGTAAAAAATGTCGGCAAAATGATTTCGAAGGAAACCTCTATAAAAAAATCTCAGAGCTTGTTTTTAACAACCTGGAAGCAATCCGCCTGGCGGAACCTAAAACCAGCAAAAATTCAACCGGCTACTATCTTTGGAAAGTCTGGAACGGAACTGTTTTTGATATGAGTAAATTAATTGTCGGGTCGCAGGGAACACTGGGTATAGTAACTGAAATCGAGTTTAAGCTGGTTAAACCTCACCAATATACAGCAATGCTTGAGATTGAACTTGGCAATCTCGATGATTTGGACCAAATTGTGAGTAAAGTCCTTGAATTTACCCCCGAATCATTCGAGTGCTTTGACGATGCCACGCTCAAAACATCCCTAAAATACCTGCCCGATATTGAAAAAGAGTTTAAAAAGATCCACGGAATGGCTGTTTACTATAAATTTATCCCTTTTTTTGTTGAAATGCTGATGGGGCAACTTCCTAAATTGGTCCTGATTGCCGAATTCACTTCGGATAATCCCGAAGACGCGGTTGAGCAGGCCAGAAAAGCCCAAGCCGGACTGGCCGCAATGAGGATAAATACCAGGGTAGTTCTATCCAACGATGAAGAAAAATATTGGATTATCAGGCGAAACAGTTTTAATGTTTTAAGACATCATTCCGGCAATAAATTGCGCACTGCACCTTTTATCGATGATATCGTCGTTAATCCGGCTGTTCTGCCGCAATTTCTCCCTAAACTCCGGGCAATTTTGAACGAGTACAAAGGCAAAATTATCTACACAATAGCCGGCCACATCGGCAACGGTAATTTTCATATCATTCCTCTGATGGATTTTTCCGATGCTACTGTCGTTGAAATTATCCCCGAATTAAGCCGTAAAGTATTTGACCTGGTTATCGAGTATAAAGGGTCGATCGCGGCAGAACACAACGACGGGATGGTCAGGGGAATTTACCTGGAGAAAATGTATGGAGCAAAAATTACCGGCCTTTTCAGCCAGGTGAAAGATATTTTTGATCCTAAGAATATTTTTAACCCCCACAAAAAGATTAATGCCTCATATGAATTTAATGATAATCATATCGACCGCAGTGTGGCTTTTAAAGTTGATGACTATACAGCTAAGAAATAAATTTGCTTTTAATTTTAACAAATATCTTGAATTATAGGTTTGGATTGCTATAATCGGATTTATGAGCTACGAACATTTAAAGCAAGCAGATAGAAGAGTATTAAACGGACTCCTCCAGGACAAACATATTACTTCCAGACATTTGCCTTTAGGAGGAGTTTCAGCTTGGGATGTAATGGGTGTAATTATGAATCCTAAAACCAATGATTTTTATCCAGGGGCTCAAGAAGGATTAGCTAGGTTTGCTACTGAAATGAAAAGGTATGGCGTAATGATTATTGCTACTACCAATGGCCCTGACCAGCCCGAAGGCAAGTTCTTTTTGGGTGCCATTCCCGCCGGTATAGAGACTTTTGTGGTAACCCAGGGAGGGGCAAAAATAACCTTCAAGCATGCAGATGGTAAAACTCAAGAAAGAATAACCGCACATCCTGATGATATGGCTAAGCTCGGGGAATTGGAAACTCATGCCGGAAGATTTCCCCTAGTTGCAGCTCTACTCCGGGACAGGCAACCAACTGACGGCCTTCTTCCCTCAAGGACAGAATTTTACGATGCTAATAC
This sequence comes from Patescibacteria group bacterium, assembly GCA_035289525.1. Taxonomy (GTDB): domain Bacteria; phylum Patescibacteriota; class Microgenomatia; order Daviesbacterales; family UBA10151; genus JACPKO01. Next base: position 20,033 of record DATDWU010000008.1, read on the forward strand.
AGTCATAACACTGCCTAATGATTATGCGGTACTTAGACGCCGATTGAGAGCTGAAGGAGTACGACTGGAAAGGGTTATCCCAGGAATAGACGAAAATAATTACGTTACAGAAGTACTGGATTACGTAAGGCATGGGTTTGAGGAGATTATTCATGATCCGGATTTAAATATGGCAGATGCAGTCCAGGTGGTTGTTAAACCCACAAATAGAAGGGTTTATGCTTTACCCCAACACTTATACATGGTCAATGCTCCCTTAAATAAAAATAGCGGTGCTACTTTAGACACAAGACATTGGAGCCCAGAGACAGGTTTTCAGATTTTCTTTAGAGAATATACATTTCCCAAGTCTACATATACAGCAGATGGTGCCAGGGTTGAAACAGCCCAAGGCCCGGATATTGGATCGGCAGAGGCAAGTATGATCAAGGGTATTAGCGGCTTTGAAGGAGGACCTGATCCTGATGATAATATCTTAAGATATCGTGGGCAATCGGTTGCAACATCACGGCATACTCTAATCATAGCTGAGGCCACTGCCAGACTAGTTATGAATGTCACATTAAAAGATGACTCGCCATTAAGGATGGATTGGGTACGGGGTGTCCCAATGTTAGACGTCAGATCCGGTGTTCAAGCATTACAGGCTTGGGAATATTTATACGATAGGGCAACAAGATAAACCACCTAATACGCGTATGAATATTAACCATAATCTCCTATACTGAACAGTAATGAACCAAAAATTTCCTCCTCAAGCGAAGCGGGTTTTTAAAGGTATGATTTTTGATGTTTACCAATGGGAACAGGAGATGTACGACGGATCGACCCATACCTTTGAAAAAATCATCCGGCCGGATACTGTTTTAGTAATTCCGGTTACCGAGGACGATAAAATTATTATTTGTGAACAGGAGCAACCCCACCGGAATAAACCATATTTAAGCTTAATCAGCGGGCGGGTTGAAGAAAATGAACTTCCCGAAGAGGCCGCTAAAAGGGAACTTCTGGAAGAAACCGGTTTTGAGGCTAAAGAATTAATCCTTTTTGATAAACATGAAGTTTCCCATAAAATTGCCTGGACAATTTATACTTATATTGCCAAAGGCTGTAAAAAAGTCGCTGAGCAGGACTTAGATCCGGGGGAGAAGATCCGATGCGACTTTATTACTTTTGAAGAGTTTATTGAACTATTAGCTAGTAAAAAAGTTGATGATATCCATCTGACAGTTAAGGCTCTAGAAGCAAAACTGGATACGAAAAAAATGGAAGAATTTAAATCTCTTTTGCAATAATTTTTTTATTTTCTTTTAGCTTCTCGTCCATTTTACTTAAACCCAAAAGCCCCGGGGTTGAGCCCATTTGTTCGACGACGGAAGCGGAATTGGCAGCTCCCCAACGCATTGCTTCTTCCAATGATTTACCATGAATTAAAGCAGCTAATGTTCCGGTAGCGTAAGCATCCCCGGCTCCTGTCATCTCGATC
>DATDWU010000009.1:0-5303 GCA_035289525.1 Patescibacteria group bacterium
GAATAGAGATACTGTCTTTTGTAAGTCAGGTTGGGGAGATTCGGATGACTGGGGATGTAAGGGAGATTGGGGAAGTAATAATGGAGCAAATTGAATCAAACATTGTTAGATGTCCGGATTCTCAAACTGCTCAAAAAATGATTGAACTGATTGAAAAAATGCGTGACGAAGGTGACTCAATAGGTGGGGTAATTACAGGAGTTATTAAAAATGTACCTGCCGGTTTAGGCGAACCGGTATTTGATAAATTAAACGCCGATTTGGGTAAAGCCATGTTATCGATAAACGCTGTCAAAGGCTTTGAAATTGGCTCGGGATTTGCAGGGGTTGTTAAACCGGGGAGTGAGCACAATGACGAGTTTATGGTCAGCGATGGAAAAATAAAGACAAGAACTAATAATGCCGGAGGAGTTTTGGGCGGAATTTCCTCAGGGGAAACAATTTATTTCCGGGTGGCTTTTAAAAGTGTTTCTACGATTAAGAAAAAGCAAAATACTGTCAATAAAAATTTAGAAGAAGTTGAACTGGAAGCATCCGGACGCCACGACCCGTGTGTCCTCCCCCGCGCTGTTCCGATTGTTGATGCAATGAGTGCTCTTACTATAATGGACCACTACCTCCGCCACAAAGCCCAGAATTTATAAAATGCCAATAGGAACTTTTGTAAATATTATTGCAGTAATAATTGGATCTTTGATTGGTTTGCTTTTAGGAAGCAAGTTTCCTGAGAAGATAAAAGTTATAGCTTTTCAAAGCTTAGGTTTAATTTCGCTTTTAATCGGGATGCAAATGGCGTTAAAAGTTGAAAGTCCCCTGACTTTAATTTTTAGCATCTTAATGGGAGCCATAATTGGTGAATTTATAAATCTGGAAAAAATATTCGATAATGTTGGGGAACTTCTAAAACAAAAAGTAAAATCCAAAAATACCCGTTTTACAGAAGGACTGGTAACTGCTTTTATTATTTTTTGCATTGGTTCAATGACTTTTGTAGGTTCGATAAATGAGGGGATTAGTGGAGATAAGACTCTGTTGCTGACGAAATCAATGCTGGATGGATTTACTTCAATTGCGTTGGCATCAACTTTTGGGATTGGTGTAATGTTTTCAGTTATCCCGATGCTTATTTTGCAGGGTGGTCTCACAATATTTGCAGGAATGTTCCAACCATTTTTTACTCCGAGTCTAATAAATCAGCTAACAGCAACAGGAGGAATTTTAATTTTAGGAATCGGGATTAATTTATTGGACCTGAAGAAAATAAAAGTAATTAATATGCTTCCGGCACTTTTAGTAATTATTTTGCTTACTTTGATTTTTAGTTAAGATAGATTGTAAGCTAGCCTCGAGTTTGTTATCATTTCCACATTATGCAAAGAACTTTGATTTTAGATTGTAACGATAAGGACTTCGTCCTTTAGATAGCTCCACAACTTCGTTGTGTAATAGCTATCTAAAGATAGGTGAAACTATGCAAAACGAGCGAACTCTAATAATTGACTGTAACGAAAAGGTTGGACATAAAGTTACTATTTCCGGCTGGGTTCAGGTCAGGCGTGATCATGGAAAGATTGGTTTCCTTGATGTTTCAGACAGAACAGGATTAATCCAGGTATTTTGCACGGCTGATAAATTGGGCGATATCAGACCGCAGGACGTCGTGGAAATAACCGGTACAGTTGCCGCCCGACCCGGGAAATTAATTAACCCGAATATTCCAACCGGCAAAATTGAGCTCCAATCTGAAACTGTTAAAGTTTTATCCAAGGCCGCGGAACTGCCTTTTGACATGGGGATGAAAAATCTTGATTTACAACTCCCTACCCTTCTGGATTTCCGAACTCTGACTCTGAGGCATTCGGAGGTACGCAATATTTTTAAAATCCAATCGGCAATTCTGGAGGGTTTCAGAAAAGTTGCAACCGAATTGGATTGTATTGAGATTGTAGTTCCGGAAATTGCCGTCGGTTCTACAGAAGGTGGTGCTGAAGTATTTAAAGTTGATTATTACGGCCATCAGGCAACAATGACCCAATCCCCCCAGTTATATAAACAAATGCTGGTTCCGGTTTTTGAACGGGTTTTTACAATTGCTCATGCATACCGGGCCGAACCTTCGGTTACTACCCGGCACCTTTCGGTTTCAACCCAGATGGATTGTGAGTTCGGGTTTGTAAGTTTTAATGATTTGTTGGACCTATTAGAAAAAGTCGGTACCGAAGTATTAAAGTTTGCAGAACAGTCTTATCCTGAAGAATTAAAAGAGTTTGGGGTTGATCCGATCGCTTTTGGAAAAATTCCCCGCTTAACTTTAAGGGAAGCACAAGAAGTAATTTTTAAAGAATTCGGGCGGGATAACCGTAAGGAAAAAGATTTAACCCCCCAAGACGAGATTGATATTTGTAAATGGTCTCTTGAAAAGCATGGTTCAGACCTTGTAACTATCACTCACTTCCCTACTGCCAAACGGGCATTTTACACTCTGCCTGATCCGGAAAATCCCGAATACAGCTTAAGTTATGATTTACTTTTCCGGGGGCTGGAGATCCTATCCGGTTCCCAAAGAGTTAACGATTATGACCAACTCGTTGGGATTATCAAGGAGCGGGGAATGAAGCCCGGGGAGTTTGAGATGTATTTGCAAGCATTTAAATACGGTATGCCGCCCGAGGGAGGTTTTTCTTTTGGGCTTGAGAGAATGACTATGAATCTGCTGCAGCTTAAAAATATCAGACAGGCCAGCCTTTTCCCCCGGGATATGGAGAGGGTAGACGTTCGTCTGTCGACTTTAAAATGATCAATTTCCTGCCTCACCCAACCTTAACTAAGACCAACAGGAAGAGACTGAAAATATTGGCTCTGGCAGGTATTTTAGTTTTAGCTTCGACTCTTTTTTTGCTTGAAGGTCCCCATACTTTAGATCTGGTTGAGAGCCGGGTCGAATCAGGTAATTTACCCCGGGAAGACTCCAGGTTGAGCGGAACGGTTTTAGCCCAAACTAACGAGCCAAAACTTGAATTGGTAAATGCTAATATTCCTGAGCCGGTTCTGACGGCCGTAGCTGCCATAGCTTATGACCCGGATAGCGATAAGGTGCTTTACCAAAAAAATGTTCATGCCCGACTGGCGCCTGCTTCAACGACTAAGATTATGACGGCAATCGTGTCTTCACAGCATTTTGAAAGCGGAGATCTATTGACCGTTCCTCAGGGGGCAGAGGTTGCCGGATCAAAAATGGGTTTAGCTGTCGGGGAAACACTGACTTTCCGCAGTCTGCTTTATGGAATGATGTTAAATTCCGGCAATGATGCCGCATTTACCATAGCCATGAATTATCCGGGAGGATTTGATGCTTTTGTTGCCAAGATGAATTCTAAGGCGGCCGACTTGGGACTTAAAGATACCCATTTTGATAACCCGGCCGGATTTGACAGCCCAACTCACTATTCTTCCGCCTATGATTTGCTTCAGATAAGTAGGGAAGCGGTAAAAAATGCCAAGCTGGGGCATGTTTTTTCGACTAAAGAAACATCGGTTAGCTCGATTGACCGCACCCAGGTGCATGTATTAAGGAATCTGAATAAATTATTGGGTGAAGACGGTGTTTCAGGCATTAAAACCGGCACAACCGAAATGGCAGGAGAAAGCTTTGTCGGTTTGGCCGAAAAAAACGGACGAACGATTCTAACGGTGATGTTGAACAGTCGTGACAGGTTCGGTGAAACCAGGAAGCTAATAGACTGGATTTTCAGCAATTTTACCTGGCAGATTAATTGAGGTCAGGTATTCCGGATGGTTGTTTGTGTGCAATTCCTTAGTTTTGATCGTTAGTTAGCTTTTTCCAAGAATTCGCTTTTAACCGCCGGCACCATCCCGGCAAATTGCGGTCCTTCAAAAACAAAGACCGGCAGGAGATAATTGGAGTATTCTTCGGATAAGTAATATGCCAGGTAGACTTTGGTTATCGAAGCATTGCTGGTTCTCGGCTCGATTGCCACAAATCCGTCGCCGTTTTTTAATTCTTCGAAAGCTTCGCTAAATGTTTTTACAGGGTAAGTTCCGAAATTCTGTAAATCAATCGGCCAAAAAATATAGTCCATTAGAATATATTTTCTATTGGCGTCGTTAATATTTGTTCCGACCGCTTTAATTAAGGCTTCATTAAATTTCGGAGTTACGATAGGAATATCTTCGATGCTTTCCTGCCAGAGATTGATCGTAACCAGGTTGCTGTCTTTTTTGACCGGGTTGTTATAAGCGACTGTTGTCCGGCCGGCTTTGAGCTGGTCTTTAATTAAGTTCCTGGAGGCAAGATAGTTCTTAAAACTTTGACTCTGGACGTCTTCATTAATAAACTCCTCAACTCTTTCAGTCGACTGGCTGCTGCCGGTAGCCGGATTGCGCCTGAATTTAAAATTGCCGGTATCAAGATCGACAATTAATTTACCGTCGGTTTTATCATCCAGGAATTGATATTGGGTTGCGGAAATTGCCTGAGGCGTTTTGCCGAATTCCAGAGCGTCGGCCAGGCTTTTCGCTCTGTCTAAGGCCAAAAGATCGGTCGCCAGTTGGGCCACGGAATAAACCTTAAACAGTAGGGGGGATTTGGCCGGCAGGGCACCGGTTTCGGTATCCAGCGAATAAGAAAAATTAGAGGAGGAAATTTGGGATTGGGGAAACTTAACCTCAGGTAGGGGACCAAAAGCCAGTGTCGGTTTCTCGATAACCGGTGGCAGGCCGGGCAAGTAGATATAGTTATAGTAATAGTGCCAGGCCCCCCAAGCAGACAAAACCACAAATAGGGTTATTGCCGAAACTATCAGGCCTTTTTTGGTAAGTGCTGCAGCGTCAGTTAAAGTCATAAAATAATTTTAGCGTATAGCGTATAGCGTATAGCGTATAGCCTGCAATTTATATTATACTTCAGGCTATGTCAGAAGTAAGAGTGAGAATGGCGCCTAGTCCAACCGGGAACCTTCATTTAGGCACGGCCTATACCACTTTGTTCAACTATCTTTTTGCCAAAAAGAATCAAGGTAAATTTATTCTGCGGATTGAAGACACTGATAAGGAACGTAATAAACCGGAATTTGAAGAAAATATTTTAAGTGGATTAAAGTGGCTGGGGTTAAATTGGGATGAGGGACCATATAAGCAGACTGAGAGATTAGAAAATTATCAAAAAGCCAGTCAAAAGCTTTTAGATTCTAAAGATGCATATTATTGTTTTTGTACCCCTGAAGAACTTGATGTTAACAGAAAAGAGCAGATCTCGAAAGGTTTACCACAAATTTATTCAGGCA
>DATDWU010000010.1:0-6553 GCA_035289525.1 Patescibacteria group bacterium
AATCTTTAAAGATTTTAAGCGGAACTCCCTCATCCATTTCGGTTCATTTTTATAGTTAGAAATTGCTTCAACGACATTAGGGTTTAATCCTTTTGGGGTTCCGAAAACAGATTTCTCAGGCTTGGAGAAACCATATTTGTAATCTGTTTTTATAATAGGAGCTTGTTTCATAAATTACTTTGAGGGGTGACGGCGAGGAGAGCTCTCGTCGCGTAGCCGCAGTGAGTAAAACGAACGAGGATGCACGACGAGAAACCGAGCCGGCAGGATCCCGAAAAGCTTTAACTCAAATAACCCTCATATCCTTTCTCTTCTATCTCTTTTGCTAACATATAATCTCCCGATTTAATAATTTTTCCATCAAGCATAATATGAACAAAATCAGGCTTGATAAAATGGAGGATCCTTTGGTAATGGGTAATAATTATTAAACCAACCGGAAAATCTAAATTCGAAAGCGTCTGACCAATCTTTCTTAAAGCATCAACGTCCAATCCGGAATCCGGTTCATCTAAAATAGCAAATGCCGGTTTTAGAATTGTCATTTGTAGTATTTCAGCTTTTTTCTTTTCTCCTCCGGAGAAACCTTCATTAAGATTCCGCTTATATATATCGCCGGAAAAACCCAAGGGCTTAACTTTCTCCGAAACAATATTTCTAAATCCGATTGGTGTAACTTTTTTTTCTGCAGATTCGTTAAAACTCATCCGCAAAAAGTTTCCAAAATTAACCCCCGCCACTTCGACAGGATATTGAAACCCTAAAAACAACCCTTCTTTAGATTTTAGATCAGGTGTTAATTTAGTAATATCTTTTTTACCAATTTGAATTTTCCCTTTTTCCAAAACATACGACGGATGTCCCATTATAACCTGGGCTAATGTTGATTTACCTGAACCGTTTGGTCCCATAATTGCATGAACCTCACCTTGCTTAACTGTTAAGTTAACTCCATTTAAAATCTTTTTTCCGTTTTTAACCGAGGCATGAATATTTTTAATTATTAGACTTTTTTTCATATTCCTCCTTTGCAAGTTGGACATTAATTTCATCTATCATTTGTTCCAGTTCGTCATTGTTAATCCCATGAACCTGGGCTCCGGTTTCTAAGGTATCGAATGTCGAGGCGAAACAATTTACGCAATGCAAACCATATTCACTTAAAAGCTCTGCAGTCCTCGGGCTTTCACCAACAATTTCTGACAAAATCGTATCTTTGGTTAGAACATAAGAACTAAATTTTTTTAATTTTGACGCATCGATCATTTTTACCATAATTAGATCTTTCACTTCGTTTAGGATGACTACCAGAGTTTCGCATTTACTCAGACTGTCAATTTTATCCCAAATCAGAAATCTTTTCTATCCTACCGTTTCTTAAGTGCATAATTTTGTTAACTGAGGGAATAATTTCATCCTGATGATGAGTAATCAAAATTATTGTTGTTCCGGTTCTGGCAATTAATTCAATCTCATTTAAGACTTTTAATCTGTTTGTAGCATCCAGCCCGTGGCAAGGTTCGTCCAGAATTAAAATCTGTGGACTTTTACTTAACGCTTTTGCTATCAAAACCAATCTTTTCTGACCAAAAGATAATTCACCATATGTTTTCTGTGTAAGATCCAAAAGTCCCAGTTTTTGAATAATCCAGAAGTTCTTTAGGCCGATAATTTTATCAACCGATTGATAATCATGAATTTTTAGACTTAAATCCGCAGAAACTAAACCAATTTTCTTATTTAACTCATCAATATCTAATTTATTTCGGGATAATCCAAAAATTTTTATTTCATTCGCAAAAACCTGCAGATTTTCTCCGGTTATCAACTTTATTAGAGTAGATTTCCCGGCGCCATTGGGACCTAATACTGCCCAATTTTCTCCTTCTCTAACTTGCCAATTAATATCCTCCAAAATTTTCTTCCCATCAAACTCAACCGAAACATTCCGGAAATCAATTAAAAAGTTGTCATGCCGAACTCGTTTCGGCATCTTCCCAGTTTGAGATTCCATTTTATTGGCAGATCCTGAAACAAGTTCAGGATGACTATTAGTAAATAATTGATAAGAATGTAAAGTCTCTTTAACACTACCATATTTTTCGATTTTACCATCTCTTATAAGAACTGCTTTTTTAATACCTTTGATAATTTCATCGGCCCTATGTGTTACCAAGATTAAAAAAACTTTTTTGGATAACTTCTCAATCAAATCTTTTAATTCTTTACTAAAATTTACATCTAACCCGTCAAATGGTTCATCTAAAATTAGAATTGCCGGATTTTTCTTTAAGGCTTTTTCTATTAAATATTTTCTTGTTTGTCCGGTTGATAAATTTATAATGCGCTCAGATTTTCCGGTTAAATCTTCCAAATCTTTTTTAAATTCATTTTCCAAATGAATTTTTTTATGAGCATCAAAAGATATATATGCAATCTTATTTTTGTGAACCGAAGGGTAGGGCAGCGGATCATCCAGAAAATCCAATGTGATTTCACCTTGGGCCAGCGGTAAAAGTCCGGCAATTGCTTTAACCAAAGTAGTTTTGCCGGAACCATTTGCTCCAACAACTAGTAAGTTATCAGCTTTCTCAAGCTGCAAGGAAGTGTTTTTAAACAAAAACTTATCTTTGAGGCGAATAGTTGCATTTTTCAAACTAATGAATTTTGATTTATTCATAAACTTATAGTATTATATCAACATGACATCAGAAAATGAAACTCGGATTAGTAGACGCTTTTTTCTGGCGGGAATAGGGGGAAGCGCGGCTTATGCACTAATTGAACCTGGAAGGGCTTCAGCGCAAGCTTCGCCAGAACCCTCACCAACTCCTATAACTGATCCTTCAAGCTCACCCTGGCCTAGCATTATCGGCATTTCCGCTGGCATAATTTTATCATCAATAGCTACCGTTGCAGCCTTAACTTGGGCGGCTAAACGAGGAGCGGAAAGAACCTAACTAATTAGCTATTTTAGTACGCTTCTTTTACTGTCTCCGCAATTATTTTAAACCCTTCTTTAACTAATTCTATATCCTGACAATAGCTAATCCTTAAGCATTCTTTTTTATGTTTCCAATCCTTTTTTAACCCCGGAAAAAAGTAGTTTCCCGGAACAACAATTACCCCCTTGGCTTTTAATCTCTTATAAAGCTCGTATGAGTCAATTGGTAAATCTTTACACCAAAGCCAGAAGAAAAATGCCCCCTCTGATTTATGTAAATAATAAGGCAAAGATTGATCCATAACCGAATGAAAATATTTAACTAACTCCTCAGACCTTTTTTGATAAAAAGGTTTTATTATTTCGTTGGAAATTTTTAAGATCTTATTTGCTTTTAACAAGTCTAAAATCAAATGTTGTCCTAAATTCGAAGGAGCTAAAGAAACAATGGCATTGATGGCAGCCAATGCTTTGATAATTTCTTCATTTGCTAAAACTACCGAAGTTCTTGCTCCGGGCAAACCAATTTTAGAAAAACTAAAAACATTGATAATATTTTCAGTCCAGTAAGGCTTTACATCTGTAAAAATGATATTGGGAAAAGGCGCACCGTATGCGCTGTCTATTATCAAAGGAATTTTTGCTTTACCGGATATTTTAATAAGTCTCTCAACCTCTTCATCGGTAACAACATTACCTGTAGGATTGGTCGGCCGGGAAACACAAACAGCCGATATATCATCGGTAACTTTTAAGGCATCAAAATCAATCCCGTACTTAAAGGTGTGGTCATCCATAATGTTAAATTTAGGTTTAAAAGAGACAAAATAGTCCTGCTCCAATCCCTGATCTTCATAGCCGATATATTCGGGGACAATCGGCAAAAGGATTTTTTTGAATGATCCATCGGAAAATTTTCCGGCCAGTAAATTGAATAAAAAGAAAAAGGTAGTTTGGGATCCACCTAAAACACAGACATTTTTTTCGCTGACTTTCCAGCCGAAGTTTTCTTTAACCAGTTTCGCAAAACCTTTGATAAACTCCAAATCACCTTCCGGTGAAGAATAATTCCCGATTATTTTTTCAAACCGGTTGCCGTCTTTTAATATACTTTCCATCTGAGACCGGTAAATTTTTTCAACCGCAGGAATATGGGCCGGATTTCCCCCGCCAAGCATTATTTTCTTTTCGGAAGAGGCGAGAGCTTTACCCAAATCATCCATCAATTCCAGGATGCCTGAATCAGAAGTTAATTTCTCACCAAATTTAGAAAATTTCATATTCTCCTTATTACGCTGATCAATGCTTGATTTCCATAGATAGTTGGGACTACATCTACTGGATGTTCAAAAACATGTCCGCCTTGTCCCCATTTGGATCTGATTAAACCATTTTCCAGCACCATACCAACATGGGGCATATCAACTTTAGGACTAGCCTCAGTTCGGGAATAGTAAATTGCATACCCGCGTGGAAGTACCAAACCAGCTTGGCTCTGCATTACCCCCAACAAAGAATCCCGGTAACTGCTCATCAGATATAAATAACAGTCCTCTCTATATGGCCTCTCGTTAACTCTAGCTATTAATCTTACACTCATCGATTCTAAGCCTGCTACATCATTTAAAGAATAATGATGATCTATCTGCCTTTGGACGGATTGGTTGAATGATACAACATACGAATCATAACCCTGACTACCTACCAACTCTAGCGGTATCATAACTTAACTGGTTACAGCCCCCTTACTTGCGGAAGACACCAATTTTCCATATTTATATAAAACCCCTCTTTTGTATTTTGGTACCGGCGCCTTCCAGGATTTTAATCTTTCCTCTATCTCTTTTTGCGAAACTTCCAAATTAATTTCTTTAGAATCCAAATTAATATTTATTATTTCCCCTTCGCGAACTACGGCTAAAGGTCCTCCTAAGGCGGCTTCCGGACTCATATGCCCAATCATGATTCCATGAGTCCCTCCGGAAAACCGACCGTCAGTTAAAAGAGCAACATCTTTTCCAAGTCCGGCTCCCATTAAAGCCGCAGAAGGGGAGAGCATCTCGCGCATTCCCGGTCCCCCGCTTGGGCCTTCGTAGCGGACAATTAATACATCGCCTTTTTTTACTTTGCCTTCCATGATGGCACTTAGACACTCCTCCTCCGCTTCAAAAATCCTGGCCGGACCTTCAAATTCTTTTAATCCTTTTCCGGAAAGTTTCATGACCGCGCCTTCGGGAGCCAGATTGCCGTACATTATTACCAAGTGGCGGCCGGCCGGAGCTAACGGCTTATCAGCCGGATAAATTACATCCTGTCCATCCAAATTAACTTTGACATCTTTTAAATTTTCCTCAACAGTTTTACCTGTTACGGTCAGGCAATCTCCGTGCAAGAGTCTGGCCTCCAGAAGCATTTTCATAATCACCGGTGTCCCGCCTAATTTATAGACATCTTCCATGACATATTTACCGGAAGGCTTAAGGTCGGCAATCAAAGGAACTTTGACGGCAATCCGGTTAAAATCGTCTATATCCAATTTAACCTCCGCTTCCGAAGCTAGGCTCATCAGATGCAAAACAGCGTTCGTCGAACCACCCAGCGCCATAACTACCGTAATCGCATTTTCGAAGGCTTTTTTAGTCATAATATCGCGAGCCCGAATCCCTTTTTTAATTAAACAAAACAAAGCTTCGACAGTTTTTTTACAATCTTCTTTTTTCTCATCGGTTATTGTGTTGTCATAATTGGCCGCCGGGCTTGAAGAAGACCCGGGAATACTCATCCCCATTGCTTCAATAGCCGAAGACATGGTGTTGGCGGTGTACATCCCGCCACACGCGCCGAAGTTAGGACAGCTTGCACATTCAACATCATGCAATTCCTTTTTGTCAATTTTCCCTGCCCCATATTGCCCGACTGCTTCGAAAATAGAAACAACCGTTAAATCTTTCCCGTTAAGTTTCCCCGGGCGGATCGATCCGCCGTATAAAGTTATACCGATTGAATTATTGCGGGCTAAGGGAATTAAGCTAGCCGGAATAGTTTTATCACAACCGGACAAAGTTATAGTGGCATCTGTCGAATAGGCCTCCTGCATCATTTCGATACAATCGGCTATCAGTTCCCTGGAAACCAGAGAATATTTCATCCCTTCGGTTCCCATAGTTTCTCCATCCGTTACCACCGGGGTTCCAAACATAATGGATCTTCCTTCACATTTTTCAATTTCTGAAGAAACTAAATCACCTAATTCCCTTAGGTGGCCGTTGCAGGGGGTGGCGTTGGTGTAAGGTACCGCCAAAGTGACTATTGGTTTTTCAAAATCCTTATCTTTATAACCTACCGCTCTAAACATCGCCCGGGCCGGTGCGCGTTTAACCCAGCCGTCAGTTCCGGGTTTTCCGGTCAATTCATAGCTACGGGATTTGAGTTCTGAGGGTTTGCATTTACAGTTAGCACAATTACAAGAGTTATTCATGATTAAAGATTAATGATGAATGATTAATGAAAAAATCTCAATCTTTAATCTTTATTCGTTAATCATTAATCAAGATTGCCTCGTCGCCTTTGGCTCCTCTCAATGACATCGGTTTATTGGTTTTCAGGCCT
>DATDWU010000011.1:0-8680 GCA_035289525.1 Patescibacteria group bacterium
AAGACGATAAAATCGTAGGCAGTTAGTTCGTTATTCGTTCATGGTTAGTTCGCAAAATGAAATGTACTGCATGGCGATGAACGATGAACTAACTAACGAAGAACTAATTAATATGAAATCTATTAAATCAATTAAAAAACAGGCCGTAAAAGCGGCGGAGTTGAGTTTTAAATCGGGCAAACTTGATGAAACTGTTGCCAAAAAATTTGTTAAATCCTTTAAGGCACTGCCTCTAAGCGAAGCAGTTATTAGCTTAAATTATTTTCTTCAGGCGCTAAGACGGGAACTTGGAAAAACTACTTTAACTATTGAATCAGTTGTTAAAGTTCCAAAATCTGAAATTCAATCTCTGGAAACAGGCTTTAAACGACAGTTTCAAATCCTCCAGACTAATGAAGGACTAAACCCTTCCCTTTTAGGCGGCATTAAGGTTAGAATTGGAGACGTAATTTTTGATGATTCATTAAAATCAAGAATTAATCAAGTAAAGGAGGCATTAGTTAACTAAAATGAGTGTAGAGCAACAACGATTTTTGCGAGGACTTACAGCAGCGAGGAGCAGAGAAGAATCTTGGGCAGCTTTGGGCGACTGGCCACAACTAGTACCAACAATAAGAGGTAAAGAGTCAGCCAGCGGAATATTAGAAACGCCAAAAAAAGCACAGCATTTAAAAGAGACGCTGCTAGGAGCGGTTGGAAGATTAGCGGCCGCAGCTTCAGGGATTATTAGATCAGTTAGAGTCGGACTTTAAACAATATGAGCAACATAGTTAGTGAGATAGAGCAAGAAATAAAAGGGCTTAAGTTAAAGGCCAAAAAGGAAAATGTCGGAGTCGTTACCGAAGTCGGTGACGGGATTGCCCGTATCGAAGGGTTATCTGAGGTTCAATCTTCGGAGTTAGTTGAATTTGAATCCGGGGTTACGGGTTTGGCTTTAAATCTTGAGTCTTACAGCGTCGGCGCTGTTATCTTCGGGGATAATTCCTCGGTAAAACAGGGTGACCAGGTTAAAACAACAGGTAAAATTTTGCAGGTACCCGTCGGAGAAGGTATGGTCGGACGAGTTGTTAACGCTCTTGGCGAACCGATTGACGGAAAAGGAAAAATTAAGTCAGATAAGAGTTATCCTGTTGAAAAAATTGCCCCCGGAGTTATTACCCGCCAGGGTGTTACAGTGCCTTTGCAAACCGGGATTAAATCAGTGGATGCACTCCTTTCGATCGGCCGAGGGCAAAGAGAATTGATAATTGGAGATAGAAATACAGGCAAAACCACGATTGCTATTGATACAATTATCAATCAAAAAGACGTTATCTGTATTTATGTTGCAATTGGCCAGAAAACTTCGAAGATAGCCCAGATTGTGGCCAAACTTGAACAATTTGGAGCGATGAAACATACCATAATTGTGGCAGCTACGGCAGCAGATCCGGCTCCAATGCAATACATTGCTCCATACGCCGGGACCGCGATGGGTGAATATTTTCTGGATCAAGGAAAAGATGCCTTGATTATTTACGATGATTTAAGTAAGCACGCTAACGCTTACCGCCAGATGTCTTTACTACTTCGCCGTCCTTCCGGACGCGAGGCTTATCCGGGAGATGTTTTCTACTTGCATTCCAGGCTTTTGGAAAGGTCTGCTAGACTTAATAGTGAGTACGGTGGTGGCTCACTAACTGCGCTCCCTATCATCGAAACTCAGGCAGGTGATATTTCAGCATACATTCCTACTAATGTTATCTCGATTACAGACGGCCAAATCTTCTTGGATACGGATTTATTCTTCCAGGGTTTTCGTCCGGCAGTTAATGTTGGAACCTCCGTTTCCAGGGTTGGAGGTAATGCTCAAGCTAAAGCACTCAAATCAGTGGCTGGAAAACTGAAGTTAGACCTTGCCCAATTCCGGGCTCTTGCTGCTTTTGCTCAATTTTCTTCGGATCTTGATCCTGAAACCCGTAACCAAATTGAAAGAGGAAAAAGAATTACCGAAGTCTTAAAACAACCCCCCTACTCTCCTGTTCCTTTAGCTGAGCAGGTTACATCTTTATGGGCAGTAACAAACGGACATATGGATACGATCGATTTTACAAAAATCCAGGAATTCACCGCCCATTTCCTTTCCCATTTAAAGATGAAGTATAAGAAAGTCATGGAAGGGATTGCGGAGAAAAAGGTTTTGGAAGAGGGAGATATTAAACAATTAGAATCATCAGTAGCAGAAGCTTTAAAGACTTTTAAACCAGGAACTGAAAAAGAGAATCAAGGGTCAAGTGTCAAGAGTCAAGCAAAAACTGAATCAAGAGTTTCAAGTAAAAAGGAAGAAAAAGGGAAAGGAAAGAAAAAATAATGAGAGATATTGATAGCGGTACTTCTCTAAGAGCAGCTTTAATTAGGGAATTAGATGAGTTAGGGAATCTCCGATCTAACGCAGCAAGAACGGGGAATGAAGGCATGAGAGGAGTTCTACAAAGAGCATTAGAGGCTGGAGATAGAGTCTTAATTGCATTACCAGTAGATGCTCAGTTTGATGCACCCAAGTTTAGTAAACTACAAAAAGAATCACTAAGAGCTAGTGGTCCCAGAGTACAACTTACAAGACAGTCGTAACATGCCAAATACTAAAGAACTTCGAAGAAGAATTCGCTCTGTTAAAAATATGTCCCAGATTACAAAGGCCATGCAGATGGTGGCGGCGACTAAGATGAGACGGGCGCAAAACCAGGCGACTGCGGGTCGGCCTTATACGACTACTTTAAACAAAGCGGTTATGGCTTTGCTTTCAAAACTTGGAGAGAATATTACTCATTCTTTGATTACTAAGAATTCTTCAGATACTGCAGCAGCTCTAGTAATAACAACGGACAAAGGCCTCTGCGGATCCTTAAATACTAATATTTTTAAAGTTGTAATGCAGTTTACGATGAACGATGAACGAAAAACGAATAACCCTGTTTTTTATACCATCGGTAAAAAAGGCCGCAACTTCATAGCTAAAATGGGTAAGGATTTAATCGCGGATTTTGAAAATTCCGATTTAGTGACTTTCCGGACTGCATCTCAAATTGGAAAACTCGTTTCAAAATCTTTTATTGCCGGCGAAATCGGTAGTTTTTCAGTGATTTATCCCAATTTTGTTTCTGCATTGCGCCAGGAACCGGTTGTTATGCCCCTACTCCCTATTAACCTGGAATCTTTAAAAGATTTTTATGATATGACACTTCAGGAAAAAGATACAAGTAATAAGAAACAAGAAACAAACGAAGATGGCACGGAAGATTTTTTATTTGAACCGAACCTTTCCGAACTTTTGGATTTTATAGTGACCCATTATGTTCAGGTAAAAATCTATCAGGCTCTTCTTGAGACGAAAGCTTCGGAGCACAGTGCCAGAATGATCGCCATGCAAAACGCCACGGATAACGCAAAGGAGCTTGTCACCGACCTAACCTTGTCTTATAATCAAACACGTCAAGCTGGAATTACTAATGAGTTATTAGAAATTACATCAGCTTTGGCTGCACTTGAGTAAACATATGACTGGTGAAACCTTAAATAATAGAACTGTTAGATTTGCGGAGAGACAGGTTATTGAAGGCATGCAACCTGAGCAATTGTTGGAGGCTGCTAGGACACATCGTGACAGAATTAAGTGGCAGCAAGATTTAGTAGGAGTTTTTAACGAGTCTGGGAGAACACGAAGGTTGATTACAGCTTTTGTTGAAAAAACGGGAAGACCTCGTGAGGATATAACATTCTTTATGTGGAGGGCTTGGTAAATAAAAAATGAATACAGGAACAGTTAGTCAAATCATAGGTCCTGTTGTAGATGTGCAATTTGCGGAGAATAAAATTCCGGCGATTTACAATGCGCTGGAACTTGAGTTAAACAAAAAAACTTTAGTTTTAGAAACCCAGCAGCATTTAGGTGACGGAGTTGTCCGCGCTGTAGCAATGGATTCTACCGATGGATTAAAACGTGGAGTTAAAGTAAGTGATACAGGCGCTCCGATCTCTGTTCCTGTCGGTGATGAAGTTTTAGGCAGGCTTTTTAATATTTTAGGCAAAACTGTTGATAATAAAGGCGAAGTAAAGGCTAAGAAAACTTTACCAATCCATCGGGCAGCTCCCCCTTTTGAGGAACAATCGGTTACATCCGAAGTTTTCGAAACCGGGCTTAAAGTTATCGACCTTTTAGCCCCATTCGTTAAAGGAGGGAAAGTCGGGTTATTCGGAGGCGCGGGAGTAGGAAAAACTGTTTTAATCCAGGAGTTGATCCGTAATATTGCAGCCGAGCACGGTGGATATTCGGTATTTGCCGGGGTTGGAGAAAGAACCCGTGAAGGAAACGATTTGTATGAGGAAATGAAAGGCTCAGGCGTTATTAATAAAACCGCCATGGTCTTTGGTCAGATGAATGAACCCCCCGGCGCCCGCCAAAGAGTAGCTTTATCGGCACTCACAATGGCGGAGGAATTCCGCGATGGTCAAGGTAAAGACGTTTTGCTTTTTATTGACAATATTTTTAGATTTTCGCAGGCTGGTTCTGAGGTTTCAGCACTTTTGGGACGTATTCCTTCGGCCGTAGGTTACCAACCGACACTGGCTACTGAAATGGGAGCTTTACAGGAACGGATCACCTCAACTAAAAAAGGTTCGATCACTTCTGTCCAGGCAGTTTATGTGCCGGCTGATGATTACACCGATCCGGCACCGGCTGCGACTTTTGCCCATCTGGATTCAACTATTGCTCTGGAGAGATCACTTGCCGAACAGGGATTATTCCCGGCTGTTGATCCCCTTGCCTCCTCGTCCCGGGCTTTGGATCCCCAGGTTGTGGGTGAAGAGCATTATAAAGTCGCCGTTGAAGTCCAAAGAGTCTTGCAAAGATATAAGGATCTTCAGGATATTATTGCAATCTTGGGAGTTGAGGAACTTTCTGACGAGGATAAATTAACAGTCGCCCGTGCCAGAAAAATCCAAAGAGCCCTAACCCAGCCATTTTTCGTCGGAGAAGCTTTCACAGGCCGCCCCGGAAAATACGTCACCTTAAAACAAACGATCCAGTTATTTAAAGAAATCCTGGACGGAACTCATGATGCAAAGAGCGAACAATCTTTCTACATGATCGGTGGAGTTGAGGATTTAAAGTAAATTTAAATTATGCCTGCTTCTTCTAATATTCTTGGTAGAATTCTTTGAATCTCCAAATCGCTATCGTTACAAGGATCCTGAACTACAACATATCTTCTTCCGGGATAATGTGCTGCATCGCTTAACGCTTCAGCATAAACCTCTCTAATATAGCCGCCTCCTGTCCAACCTAGACTCCAACTTTTTTTAGATCCATGATCGTCTTCCACAACGTCTATTCCGGCAGCCCAGCCTTCTTTATTTTTAGCTCTTCCTTGCAAACTCATCATACTGCGCAAAGAATGAGGTTTGAAATAAAACCGATCACCCTTCTCAATAGATTTGGTCATATTGTTGTG
Organism: Patescibacteria group bacterium; assembly: GCA_035289525.1. Lineage (GTDB taxonomy): Bacteria > Patescibacteriota > Microgenomatia > Daviesbacterales > UBA10151 > JACPKO01. The sequence goes on from DATDWU010000011.1 coordinate 5,493, forward strand.
AATTCTGCTCTTTTTGAGGCTGAAAATCAACGGTCAGTAATTATTTTGCCTTTTAAATGGTCAACTTCATGTTGCACAATCCTGGCAGCCATGCCGCTGACATCATAATAGTTTGGCTGTCCATCCAAATCTAAAGTGGCGAGAATTAGGTTTTTTGAGCGGCGTTTTCGCCTTTGAGTCCACCTGAAATTAAGACATCCTTCCAATTCTGTCTTCTGAGATTCACCAAAAGAAACTATCACGGGGTTTATTAGAATCCAGGGATCAGAAGTGACTCTTTGAACAATTGCCAATCTTAAATTTATTCCAACCTGATTAGCTGCAATTCCCTCAAAACCTCTGCTAATCTCAGTCATTGAAGCGATTAAATCTGCTAAGTAGCTGGAACGTAGCAAATCCAAGTGGACATCTGCAGTTCTGCGCCTTAGTATTGGATCTGTTGATTTAACAAGCTCTAATTTCATTTTCGGAATTTTGCTCTTTTTAGATTGTTGTGTCAAGCAGAATCTGCCATTTGATCGGACTTTGGGATGCCTTCTGATTCCGGTGGTCTGGGAATTGGAGTAAGTTGTTCAACTAACAAAACTCTGTTTGCACGATCTACTAAAACGGCAATAGCTTGAGAATACCGGCTCTCGGCAGAAGGCTCACTCGCAAACAGTATCCCTTCCCGGTCATCGGGTACCGGAGGAGATACTTTTGACATTAGAATCAAATCCACGACTGGCATAATTTCTTTAGGTTGCTTACCTCTAGTTTTAAATATGTAAACTGGGAGCTTTTGACTAGACAGAACCAAGGCAACTCTTTGCGCATATCCGGCAGGCCCGGAAAGATTCAATTGCAAAGGTGCTTTAATACCCGGTTCTAAACCGGCCCTCTCTACCAGTGCCCTTTGCGCCGGCTGAGAAACTTTAGACCATAAAGCTCTACACTCTCCTTCAGAACTTTTTTGCATAATGGGATTTTGCTCTTTTTGAGGCTAAATTGCAAACCTGATAGCTATTGGCGCTCTTTGGAAGGCCTGAATCTTTATTCAATAAATAATTTTACTCCCTCCGAAATGACTGGTCTTAACCCTCTTTTCGTATTAATAGCTTGTTCTGCAAGATCGGCTACAGGACCTATATCCATAAAACAGCCTGCAAACACACCTGCCGGCAATGCCAGCATAAATCTTCTTCGCGTTGTCATGAATGAGAATTGTGACTTCTTTGTAGTGAGTAGTCAAGACGTGCTTTAAACCATATTCTGTATTTGTTATAATCGCCGATTATATGCAATTACCTAAAGAGCAGTTTTTAAGAGCCAGAAGGATTTTTGAGAAAATTTATCGAAATGACAAGATTAGCGTTAGGGCTTCGGTCGATACTCTCAAGGAACAATTAAACCTCTATTTAGATCATTTAGGCAGTCACACCGGCAAAAAGATCAGCGAGGACGAGCGTAAGAGAATATTCGCAATAGTTGACCGCAATAACGAAGTGGCCAAGATTTTAGCTTCTAAGGATTTTAAGGAGATCACTCAAAAAAATAGAAACCTGCTTGGACCTGTCGCTCTGAGTGTGGTCTTTTGTATAGACGGACGGATTCCGGCCATTTTTTTAGGCGGCAGGTTTTCAACTCACTGGGAAGAGCCGGCCGGTGAAATAACCGCTTCTTTTAGAAAATCAGACGGAAATTTGATTCCGGAGTCCAGTGAACTTTGTGAATCAATGCGTAATATGACTTTTTCGGGCAGGGATATACTGGAAGTGATATTCGCCCACACCAGTTTTTTGGGACACGGCTGCGGGGCAATGGCAGCCAAGAAGAAAGCCGGCCTGATTGATCCTAAAGCTTCCCCCGAAGACGCTAACATAAAAATAATTAACGAGAAGTCTATCCCGGCTTTAACAAATATTTATAATGAGTTCAGAAACCAGAAAGGCCTGGCCGAATTAAAAAGAGTAGGAATTTGCGCCCTTTATGACACCGACACTTTCGGCATTTTACTTAATTACGATAAGAAGGATAAAGGATTACTCTTTTCGACAACCGAGCTCACCAATGAGTTCAGAAACGAGATGGATGATTTTTTCATCAAGGAAAATCTGGTTTTCGGCAGTTTTAAAGAAACTTTCTCTGAGCTTAAACATCTGACCAAATTTCTGGAAAATGTTTATCTGATTACTTCTAAATTATTATCGCTGGAAGGCTTCAGGCTGTTGCGCCAAACTATTGAAAATTATATTAAGAAAAATTACCCCGAACTGACATTAAACCAAAAAAACGCCCTAAGGTTTTTGCTGATCTACACTATTTCTTTCCAGTATTTAACGGGCTCCTCCGCTACTTCCAAAGATAATTATTATCACCCCTTTGTTCACCATGAGGAGGAATATATGGCGGTTTCCACCCGCGGAACCGTCATCGGTAAGTTCGACCCCCAGGATCAGGGCTTTGCTTCAACTCCGTCTGATGCCGGCACAGCCGTTTCTAATATTAAAACAAAAATCTCAATTATGGCCGGCGCCAAAGAAAACAAGTCCAAGCCCTACATCTTATTTATCTGCAATCCGATTGCCTTGCGTGACCTGGCGGAAAACAGCAATTTGCTCCACAAAACAATGGACGCCAGCGCCGAGCTTCTAAGAAAAATTAATGACGACAAAGATCTGGGGAATATGATCGAGGAGGGAAAGATAATACCTGTTCCGATATTATTGGCAGCCGACAACAGAGCAGTCTTAAAAATTATCGACCACTCAGCGTATATATAAAGGCTTAATTAGACAGAAAAACTAAAATGTGATAGATTGGACACATTGGTATAGCAAAAACCAAGGCCCGGAGGGGTTCTTTTTTTTGGTAAAAATATATTTATGAATAAAATTGAAGTACTCCAACAATACTTTACCTCCGCTCAAGGTTGGGAATTAGTGGTCTTAAAACCCGGCGACGTGACTATTAGAAAAACACTTCCTGGTTCTCCACAAAGATGTATGGATAGAAGATTTGGAGTAACCGAAAACGGATATGATCCTGATGCAGTTCCTCTTGGGCCTGCCTGGATGGGAGCTCTGGATGGAATAGAGACTTTTTCCAGAAGAACTAATCCTTTAGCCAGAGCTAAAGAAGCGGCTAACAAAGTACGGGCTTTGGGTTTTGAACCTGCCGACCACGGAGATTATGCACTAGGTGCAGAT
>DATDWU010000012.1:0-31805 GCA_035289525.1 Patescibacteria group bacterium
TGCTTTTTATTTTTGATTTAAGACTCTCAATTGTTTTCCTGTTAACCGAAATTAAATCGGCAATAAACCCCAAAACTATCACCATAAATCCTAAGTTTATCAGAACCGAAGACAGAACCAGAGACTGAATATGACCGGTGCCGCGGCCATCAAGAAAAAAATAAAGAAACCGAACTCCAACCAAAATCCCCAGTGTAGTGATAAAACCCCCTATGACTAATAAATATTTAAAAGCCTTATATAATAATATTGACCTGATAATTGTGCCTGAGGATTTTTTAATGTGATCATAAACACCGGCCGATATTAACCGGGAAGTCCCGTTTGACCTTTTTTTAAAATTCACCGGAATGCTTATAATTCCAAACCCTTTGTTGGCCGCCTGAATAATTGTTTCATGTGTATAGGTGTGATCAGATTGCAGATTATATTCGCTGCCTAATTCTTTATCAAACGCTCTGAAACCTGAGGAAGCATCAGGTATCTCAACTCCGGTTAATACTCTTAATACCCAACTGCCGAACAGATTACCGATTTTTTTATTAAGAGGCATAAATCTTAATTTGTTAATCTGTCTGTCGCCGATAACCATATCCGCCTCCCCTTTTAAGATCGGATTGATCAGTTTCAAAATTTCATTCTGGTCGTATTGGTCATCACCATCAGTATTAACAATAATATCCGCCCCGTGATTTAAACAAAAATTCAAGCCATCTTTAAAAGTTCTTGCCAGTCCAACAGTTTTGCGATGTTTGATAAAAAAATCCGCTCCGGATCTTTTGGCATACTCTAATGTCCGGTCACCGGAGTTATCATCAATTACTAAAGTTTTAACTGATAATCCCAGCTCATTTAACTTTTGTATGGGAATACTCTTAAGGACAGATCCTATTGTAGCTTGCTCGTTCAGACAGGGAATCTGGATAAAAAGTTTCCCTTTAGCTTTCATATCGTTGGATTATATCAAAAGACTATTAAAGACCTACCAGCTTCCTCCCCCTCCTCCGCCGCCTCCGCCGCCTGATGACCCGCCGGAAAAACCGGACGAGGAAGACGGGGCTGAAGTTGTAACACCACTTCCAAATGATGAATACATCGCAGGATATGTATAATAAAAACCATGTCCTCCGGAATACCAGGTTGGCTTGTAATCCGGATTAATTATTTTTAACTGTTCCATAAATTCATCCTGAAGTCCCAAGGCAATTGCGTAAGGAATATATTTTTCGACTGCGATTAAATTTTTTGTTTGAAATTTATGATACCGGGTCATGGCTTTTAAGAAAATTTTTAAGCCGTCAACTGCAAAATCAACTTTATCCCCTTCGGGAGTCCTGCCGTTTAATTTCCTTGACAGGAATATTAGTACCGGCCCTAAAATTATGTTTCCCAGGACAAGCGTTATTATTCCCAAAACTAAAAGTAAAGTCATTTGGGTTTTTGGATTTTTGGTATAAAGCTTTTTGACAACTAAAGATTCAAACGCCTCTTTTTCCAGCTTGGAAAAAGTCAGATAAAAATCCGTTTTTAAATCTTCCAACTTAACACTTTCACTGCTTTCAAAAAGTTTTTGCATTAGAGTTTTTTCAAATTCGTCCAAACCTTCATTATTTTTAATCTTGACCAGCTTATAATCGGTCTTATCCGGCATTAAGCTTCTTTTTTCTTTTACTTCCTCAATTTTCAGATATTTTTTTATCGCCAGGTTAAATATTGAGGCAACCACGTCATTTTTTTCCAATTTTGCGTTATCAATAATCCCCGCCTCCGCCGGGGAAATATTCTTAGGGATATCAAAATTAACTGCAGGCTTGCCAAATCTTTGCTTTGATCTCTTCCTTAAATACCAGAATACCAGATAGGGCGCGACTAAAAGATTTAAACCTAATACCACAGGAATATAGATTTTTAAAAGCATTAGAAAATCCGGGTCAAAAACCGGCTCGGATTTTTGTAAAACGGATTTAGGAAAAGTGTTAACAGGAAATTTTGTAACCGCAGTCATCCCCTGATAGGCATCTATGGCCGTGGTCGATGTTATTAGATTTTCTTTTACCGCGCAGTCCTTTAATTTAGAACTGACGGGACCGGTATAACAAACACTTTCCAGTGGGGCTATTCCAAAATCGGTTTGAATCTGATAAGAAACTTTTTCTATCGGAATTTGCCAGTTGTTGCCGGTAATATTCCAATAAATCTCGTCATGGTCCGCATAATTACTCCCGATTCCGTTTTTAACTTTGTATATAATAATGTAGTTATGCGGCCCGGTTATTGTTTTATCAGGATCGCCGATTTTCACTTCTGTTTCTTTTGAGCGCTCAACTACCTGATAATTTTCCTGATCACCGTCCCTTTTTACGGTTTGAAAATCCACTTCAATCACCCGGTACAAATCCCCGACTTTAGAAACTAATGGAATTGTCCGGAAAATTCCGTGACGATTCTCCTGGCCAAAATCGTATTCAATGCTCTCTTTGACCGTCATTGAACCGTCTTCATGGGCGGTTATATTAACATCAAAGGTATTAATTTTTTCCTGGGCAAAAACAGCTTTCGGGGAAATTAAAACCAAAAACAGTACTAATAAACTGTTCTGTAAAAAAGCTTTCATTAACTGATTCTACTACTTTCTTAATTAACTTTTTCTCTCTTTTTGAATCAGCAGATAAATTATCGGCAATACACCAACTGTATTTATCAGAATAAGCGCAATGAACCAATATTTTTGGTTTAATTTTGCTGCCCGCCAAAGCGCCATTCCTTTCCAAACAATTTCCCATACTGCAAGAAGGGCAAAAATCCATAAATTTTGCTGCAAAAAATTTATATCCAGATTATCACTTCCTCTCTTTTGTCTTTATTAAGTATCCCTCAACAAAAAACAAAACGCCAATCAGTAATAACGGGCCGAATAAACCGATATTAACCGGCAATGGATTCTTAAAAAAGTAAAACATGACGCAGGATAAAAGCATAAAAAGTAATCCGCCTGTTTTTGACCATTTCCAGGCAATTAACAAGATAACAGCCAGGATAAAATTAGGTATTAAATGAATAAAAAATGCTGCAATATAATAACTTATTGTTTGACCGGGAATAAATACATCAAGAGCAAAAATCGCCAGTAATAAAATGTAAATACTTGCCAAAACTCTCGGCAGCCAGAGAAATATTTTATGTTTCATAAACCCCTTTGGTTCTGATTGTTTTCCGGCTTGGATATTGGCTTTGGGATTTAAAATGCAGATCTCTGTACTTTTTAATCTCTTTTGTTAAAAGCCTGCTTCCCAGATGAATACACTCCTTGGCTGTTGCCCCTTTAAAATGGACTTCCAGACTTCTTTTTGGTAACACCAGATCGATAGACCCCTCAAAATGCGCTAAGGCGCTCTTTTTGGCAGTGTAATCTGAAGCTGTGTGGCGGTACTTTCTTTTAGGGTGGTATTTATCATCGTTTTTGCGGATAAACAAATTCATTTGCGGCAGATCTGGTTCAAAATTGGCCAGCAACAGGTTGATTTTGTTTAAAAATTTTTCATAAGCTTTTTTGGAAATTTCATCCATCTCGACATTTCTTAAGGTTAAATTTGCTTTCACAGTTGTTGTTTATCAAAAATCGACAACTTTTGCATTGACGCCTGTCACACTTTTCAAAACTACAGCTGGTGATACCATCACTGCAATTTTTATCAAACTAATGTATTAGTGATTTGTAAAGCGAGGTGAGGAAAATGACTAAGAGGACTGAGGAATTTAAAGTTTCGGGCTCGGATGTAGTCAAAAAAATTAAAGAATTAGTCAAGCAAGGCAACATCCGGAAAATTACTATCAAAGACAAGGAAGGAAAAACATTTGCCGAATTTCCTTTAACTTTGGGCGTGGTGGGAACAGTCATTTTGCCGGTTGTCGCAGCCATCGGTACAATTATTGCTTTGGTCGCCGAATGTACGATCTCGGTTGAGAAAGAGGAAGACGCCAAAGATAAGGAGATAATTGAAAAAGAAGAGCGGGAGGGAAAAGATCCAAAATAATTATACCTTCCTAATATCCTAAGCGGATTTTGAAAGGGGATGAATAGAAAAAATGTCTTGGCTAACAGGTTTTTTAGGACTCATGACGGCCGTTACCTCGGTCCTTTTTGGATACAACACTGACACCGCCGCCCTGCCCGGATTGGGAGATTTTGGCGACCCTTTTTTAGGAGAGAAAACATCTGACGGCTAAATTTGAAGTAGTTCCAAGGCTTTATATACTACGACACCCGGCCAAAAGATAGCCAAGAAAATACCAATCAACCCGTCCATGAAGGAGGAGGCGTGTTGTATAAAATACACCAAGGCGCCCAACATACCCAACCCATAAATGGCACCCGACCCGGCACTGCATTTCATAAAGCCACTCTATACTTAAAGTATTTTCCGGGCAGTGATTTGGGTCACAGCACATCCGGCAAATTATGATTAATATGCAACTATGCTGGGTACCCACCTGGGCACTGAATTAAGTTTAAGGCTGCTTTTTGCCATCTTAGCTGTTTTTGTTTGTCTATTTTTCCTTACTGATACCGCTAATGCTTCCGGAAACCTGAACACGGGTGGAAATATTGTTTTACAAAAAGATGAAATCATCAATAAAGATTATTTTGCGGGCGGTGAAACAGTAACCATAGCGGGAACAATTAACGGTGATGCTTATATCGGAGCGGGAAAAATCATCATTGACGGAACTATCAACGGCGATTTGATAGCCGGCGGCGGGGAAATTATCATCAATGGTGGTGTTTCGGACAATATTAGGGTTGCGGGCGGAAATATTACCGTCTCCGGCAAAGTCGGCCGAAACGCCACTGTCCTGGGGGGCAATATTAACTTTACCAACTCTGCGGAAATTACCGGAAGTCTGGTAACCGGCGCCGGAAATTTGACCGTTTACTCCCCGGTCGCTAAAGACCTCTATTTGGGGGCAGGCGACGTGACTATCGGTAATAAAATTGGCGGGGACATTAATGCCGGTGTCGGCAATTTGACGCTTACCTCAAGCGCCGCGGTTGCCGGAAATTTAAATTACTTGAGTGAGGATCAAGCCCAAATCTTACCCGGAGCTTCCGTTTCAGGCCAATTAATTCACAAGATACCACCAAAAGCAGAACCGGAAATTAGCAAAAAGGACGCTGTCTTATTCTTGAGCGGATTGGCGATATTTATAAAGACAATCAGTTTAATCTCCCTTGCCATAATCGGTTTATTAATAATCAGGTTTTTCCCGAAATTTAGTGATGAAACTGCCAAAGTGATTGAAACTAATTTTTGGACAAATCTGGTGGCCGGACTCCTGGCCCTGTTAGTAGTGCCTGTCACTTTCGTACTTCTACTCATAACAATCATCGGCATGCCCCTGGCATTTTTGCTGCTGTTTGCGTTTGGGTTGGCCACCTATGTTTCAAAAATCTTTGTCTCAATCTGGTTAGGCAATTTTTTGGCCAAAAAACTTAATCAAAAATGGAATTTGTATGTGTCTGCGCTAATTGGGCTGATTTCGCTGACGGTATTAAGCCTAATACCGATTGTCGGCGTGTTGGTCGGAATGGTTGTATTGTTTGTGGGACTTGGCGCGCTGCTAATCAATAAAAGAACTTTTTATCTTAAACTTAAAGGTCAATTATAGTAAGTCACTCCCCTAAATATTTTTTGTAGAACTCAACGGTTTTTTGCATGGCCGGGGCGAAACTCGGGTCGGTTATGTTGTGGCCGCCGGAAGGAAATTCGTTTAATTGGTGGGGTATGGATGTTTTATTTAATATTTCGTTAAGACCGCGGCTGTATCTGATGTCTACCACCTCATCATCTACGGCATGGTCTAACTGTATTGCGCCTTTAAAATCTCCTAAGTAATTTACCGGTATTACCAGTTTCCAAAACCAATTGGCCGGATCAGGATCGCCGTAAAGAGCACGCAATTGGGACCTTTTCCGGGAGCGTTGCGTGTCGGAAGGCTGAGGCTGATAACTTAAATCCCTGAGGCGGTACTGTGATAAATCGGTGTAAGTGTATCCGGCTCCGGCCCATATTACAGCCGCAGGGATATCCGGATTGGCAGCCAGGGAGCGCAGAACAACATTACCCGCCATTGAATGACCCCATAAACCGATTCTTTTAGGATCAATAAGCGGAGCTTGCGGGCTTTCGCTCTTAAACCCGGAGTTTTGCAGCGCCGAGTAAGCATTTAAAGTATCGATTATATAATCGCTAGAGTAATATGCTCCACCCGGCTCGCCTTCCGAATCGCCATTCCCCCGGAGGTCAATTTTAAAAACGACAAAACCGTTTCTGGCCAGATAATCCACATAGGCCACATACCGTTCGGTTGTCTTATATTGGTTTGGCGGAATATATCCATGGATAAAAATAACCGCCGGCCAGCCTGCTGCCGGTTTCTCACCCTTGGGTTCGGTCAATAAACCGTTAATATTCAGTCCGTCAGAACTATAACTTGTCAGGTACGAAATATAATTGCTATTTTCGCTGTATTTTTCGAGGTCCCCCAATCGGCTTTCGTAGGTTTTTTCCCTAAGATAGGGAATAGTCAATTCCTGAAACAAAAAGGGACTGGGAGAAGGCGGAGTCTGTTGGTTCCTTTGAAAAATACTCTCTGAATTTTCTTCCCCCATTCCGCTTTTTATTTGATTATTCAAAAGCACCAGCAAACATATTAATATTGCCAGCAAAACAAATAGTATGACTTTCATCACTAAATTATATCGGATTTACACGCCTTCGAGGCAAGTTAAAAAAAATCCTGCTGCCCAGTTTTCTGATACTGGTATTAGCCGGTCTTTCAATAACAAAATATAATATGATTGCAAGTATGTTGAGCGAAATAAAGAAAACCGGCATGTTCAATCTAAAAAATTGCGGCATTAAATCGGCAAAAATCCCGTCATGTATTAAATAAAACGCATAAGAGCTCTTACCTAATATTTGCATTAGCGGATTTGATAAAAAAAACGAGATAACGGTTTTTTCGGCAATAAGGCCGAGAAAGAAAAAAGCAATTAGAACCGGCAATACCAGATTGTAAATCAACAATCCCTGCGGACTGAAAATACCATAACGGTATTCCGGAGACTGATAATTGCTCACCAGAAGAATTACCAGAACTACCCCTAATAATCCCAAATACGTAACACTCTTACCGGGCAAAGTTATAGGTTTTCTAAGTATCATTAGGGCCAGGAATATACCCACTAAAAATTCAAAGCATCTGCCAAAAAAAGTATAGATAAGCAAGAACAAATGGCTGCTGATAAAATTTTGAAGGTTGTCAATTCTCCCGCCCGTCGTTATTAATATCCCGATTAGAAAAATCAAGAAAAATTGAAGAGCTAAAAACACCCGCCTCTTAGCTAAGACGAAAATAAACGGAGCCAGCAGGTAAAAAACCATCTCAACAGTTAAAGTCCATGTTTGCGGGATGACAATGAATTTATATTCGGAGAAAAGGCCTTTTATAAAACTTAATGATAAAAACCACTCCAGCGGACTGCTTTTTAAGAAAATTAAAGTAGTTAAAGTAACCAGGAAAAACAGCGGGTAAATCCTGGCCAGACGGCTTAGATAATAACTTTTTAGCCACTTTAAGTTTAAGCAGCTACTGCCGTAATACTTGTAAGCTATCAAAAATCCGCTCAACACAAAAAATATCGAAACTCCGCTATGCAACTCGTAAACCCAGGGACACCAGATATTTATCGTGCAACTGGTTCCAAAATAGTGGTGTGCAAAAACCATATAGGCGGCGATGGCCCGGATTCCGGTTAAAGCTGGAAATTCTGCTTTCAAAGTAGTGAGTTGAATTTAAATAGCTAGCCTAAAAAAATCAAGGAGCAGCATCGAACTCATCTTTCTTTACAACAATTCTTAAACTCTCTAGCAAGGCGAATTAAAAATACATTAATTTTCAGTCAGATTGTTACTTGTATTTTAATGGAACTTTTCAATAGTATTAAATCATGACCTCAGCTAAAAAAAGCGGCAAGTTTAAAAAATATATCTTCTGGCTAATTATCTTACTAGTGCTGGCTATATTGCTTGGTGCAAACCTCCAAGTTTCTCAAACCATAAAAGAGCTTTCGGAAGAGGCTATGCCTTCAATCTCCCCGCCCCCAGTAAACCCCTCTCAAGCCTCAGACAGCCAAAAGCCTGAGTTAAACGGCATTTACAAGGGCAATCTGCCCTGCGCCGACTGTGAGGGCATAACCGAGACGCTGATTTTGGCGGAAGACGGCTCTTATATTATAGAGGACATTTACCGGGGGAAATCTGTAAAGCCAATCAGAACCCAGGGAAAATGGTCCCTGGTTAACAAGAATGTTTTAAAGCTTGCTCCCGCTGACGGCACCCAGCCTGAATATTTTCAAATTCCGGACTCGACAACTTTACAAATGCTTGATTCCAATATGCAAAAAATCGACTCACCCTTTGATCAAACCTTAAAAAAGCAGTGATTATGGAAGAAAAACCCCAGCAGAAAATTTTGCGTTCGGTTGAAAATTTAATTAATTCGGACCGGGTTTTAAATTTTTCCGACGGAGTATTTGCTTTTGCAGCAACTTTGTTAGTTTTAAAAATCGACCTGCCCGCATTAAGCCCCGTCGAGATCAATTCCGGGCGACTGTCTCAGGAACTGCTAAATCTCTGGCCCCAATATTTTGCCAATATTGTCAGCTTCCTGATCATCGGCTATTACTGGCTGACCCATCATGCTATTTTTACACTAATTAAGAAATTTGATCCGGTTATAATCTGGCTCAATATTATATTTCTGGTCTTCATTTCATTTGTTCCTTTTCCGGTTGACCTGTTCGGAGATTATAGCAACTCACAGATTATCGTCATTTTTTATTGCGCCAGTTTAGCGGCAGTCGGATTACTCCTTGCCGCGATCTGGCTATACGCTTCAGGTAATCACCGTTTGATTGAAGAGAATTTGAGTGGCCGCCACATTCTGTATTACTCCTGCCGGTTTCTCCTGGCGCCAATAGTTTTCCTTTTATCCATCCCGCTGGTTTTTATAGATCCGTTGGTAGCTAAAATCTCATGGGTTTTTGTTTTAATCGGAATAGTCGTAATTAACCGGGCTTTTAACCTTAAAAAGATCAGTACAATCGACCGGGAAACTATTTAGGGCTGAGCGGTGTAGATAAAGTAACCATTCGCACCGGTTTCAATTTTTTCGGCATCTGTTTTTTTCGAATCCCTGCTCAGTACAGCCGTTCCTGCAATAATCTTACTTCCCTCTTTATATTTGTTGGGTCTAGTAAAGTACAAGGATCTTGAAAAATCTTCCACCGCTCCACCGTCTCCACTGGTCTTGAGTAAATCTTCCGATATTAGCGGGATTAAATTTTCTTTTTTTGATACTTCATCAAGTTTTTTGTAAGCATCTATACCGACAGGCGAATAGAAAATATTATAAGTATCCTGAGCATATCGGAACCAGTAATAATTTAGGAAATCGTAAACATTAAAAAGGGCCAAAAATAACAACAGAACCGTCAATGTTTTAAAAGCATATCCCGTCAGTTTAATCAGTTCGATTATTCCCAATCCGCAAATCAGCGCAAAAAGAGGGGTTAAGAAAACTATTCTGCTGGCCCGGTGGATGGACCCGACAAAAGATATGAAAAAAGGTCCGGCAAAGAAACAAATTGCCAGAAAAATGAAAAACTTATTTTTTAAACTAAATGATTTGAAGAGTCCGTAAATAAATACCGGCAGGGTTATTAAAAGAAACATCCCGTGTCTGCCGGTTGAGTGATGCAAAATAGTATCACCTTTGATAAACAGGAACGATAAGTCAAAATTGGAAATGTAAAAGTAAAAGAAATCATATATCGAATTCGTAGACAGATTTTGTGTACCGTAAACCGCACCGGCGTATTTGTAATCCAAAACCGGTGATATCAAATAAAACGGCGCTATTGAAATTAAAAATAATACCGGGAGTCGGTAATTTTTCAGACTGAATATCCGCCAATCTTTAATTTGAGTAAAAGTAAGATAACCGGCCGTGGCCAATGTCCAGACCGGAGCTGCACTGCGCATTGATTTATGGGCGTAAAAACCGATCCCCAGACTAATTGCCGATAACACTAAAAACTTAACCGACCTGTTTTTTTCAAATTTCAAAAGTCCGATTAACCAGACCAGAATAAAAGGAACGGGCATAATATTATCGAGCGCCAAATGGGAATGGATGAGAATTACAGGAGAGGTAATAAAAACTAAAAGTGCTGCCCAGCCCAATAGCCTGTTTTTAAGATCAACTGCCAGTAAATATATTAACAGACCGGAAACCGCCGCGGCCAGGACGCTGACCAGTTTTAAATTTAGAAGTGACCGGCCAAAAATTTTATAAGAGGCAACCTGCAGGTATTGGGCTACCGGCTGGCGCCAGTCCCGGCCCTGTAAAGACAAAACAAAAACGGGCAGGAATCTGCCATTCTCATCCCTTAGAGTTTGGGATATTAATGAGGCATTGTAACCGAAAGCTGCCTCATCAATAGTCATACCTCTGGGGACTTCTGGCAGTCTGAATGAGAAAAAAAGCAAACAAAAAATAAAAATAATCAGGCAGGCTAAACTTTTTTTTATGGCCATTTGAACTTCATAACATAAAGCCCTCTTCAATTGAAGAGGGCTTTGCTGAAAGGTCCATTCAACAATGAAATCAGCTATTCAACAATTAATTTACCTTTCATCCCCATTGCCCGATGGTTGCCAACAGCACAGTAATACTCAAATGTGCCGGCTTTATCGGCTGTAAAGGTGACAGTTTCCTCGCTTGGTCCTTTAACTTGCGTGGTCGCCACATTAAATTCGTCAATTGCAAAATTGTGAAATCCTTCACTGTTTTTAAATGTGATCTTGACGTTGTCCCCTTTGTTCACCCTAATTTCGGGAATATCAAATTTAAAATTTGACCCGGTTATGGTAAATTCTTTTAAGCCTTGCGCGGCTGTTGAACCGGTTGATTCAACCATTGCCTGAGGAGAAGGACTTACAGCCGCTGATTCACCCGATTCTTCAATTATATTCTCCTTGATCTCTTCAGGATTTATTTGCCCATTCTGACCTTTAAAGAAAAACCAGCCCGCTCCGGCAATAACCACAACTACAATAATCCCTATAACAATATTTTTATTCATAAAATCACCCCGCTTTCCCTGCTACCAATTTACATAAAAGCCCGCCTTGATTCAATACTTACTTTTAAGATAGGATAAAATCTGTGGTGACGTTTTTCGCAGCAGTTTTGCATTTTTTAGCAACACTAAGCATTGATTTAACTTAAATGGGTAGAGTAAAAAACGAGTATTTAAGAAGTTCGCTTTTCGGGTTCGAGGATGCACTCGTTTCGACCACGGGCATGGTTGTTGGAATATCCTTCGGAACCACTAATCTTAAATTCATTCTTTTAGCTGCTTTTGTAACCATCGCAGTCGAAGCTGTCTCTATGGCAGCGGGGGAATTTTTATCGGACGAGGCAGTCCACGAACTGGATAAAAAAACCCAGAAGGATAATACTCTACTCTCAGCTGCCGTCATGTTTCTTTCTTACGGAATCGGCGGTCTTATTCCTGTGATCCCGGTCATTTTCCTGCCCCACACACAGGCTATAATAGCTTCTATACTGTTCGCTTTTACCGGATTGTTTATTCTGGGCTTTGTTAAAGGTAAGATCGTTAAGGTAAATAAAATCAGAAGCGCCATGGAAATGCTGCTGATTGGCGGTATTGCTGCCTTTATCGGTATAATTGTCGGTTTTATATTAAAGATATGAAATTAAATTTACACGAAGACTATATAAGAAGCGCCTTTTTCGGATTGCAGGACGGTCTGGTTTCCACTACCGGGGTTGTTGTCGGAATCAGCGCCGGAGTTGGGGATAAATCAATTGTGCTTCTGGCCAGCTTAGTCGCGGTTACCGTCGAAGCTTCTTCGATGGCTGCGGGACAATATTCATCGGAAAAGGCCGTCCATCAAATGGATAAAACCGGCAGACACAGTGACAGTTTAGTCATGGGTGCCCTGATTATGTTTGTTTCTTACTTGGGAGCCGGAATGATTCCCATCGTGCCGGTTATCATCTTTGGCCCTCCCCTATCATCTTATATTGGTGTCGTGCTCGCATTTTTAGGCTTATTTATTGTCGGATACTTGAGAGGGCGCCTGACGGGAGAAAAGCCCTTAAGGAATGCAATCGAGCTATTTATCATCGGGGGAACTGCCACCACAATCGGTTTGATCGTCGGATATTTTCTTAAAGTTTAATTGACACTTCCGAGCATTTAATAGAATATTACGGTTGTGGGATTTCAAAATGAATCAGCTCCAGGTTCTGTTCGAATTGAACTTCCAATGCTCTCTGTTCCTTCCGGTAGCGCCGAAACACCGACATCCATAAAGGAAGGTAGAAGATATCCTGAGGACTATGTCCGAGGTTATATTCCTTTGGGGCAAGAATTAAAAATTGCTGCTTCCCTTTTAATTCCCCGTTTTGGAAAATCTCCGCGCATCGCCGACTTTAAATTACTTGATGGTTGTCAAATGGACTGCAACTATTGTGATGCAAACATCAGGCGAGGTAACGTCATGACAACAAATGAGGTATTTAGTGTACTGGGTAATTTAAAAGCAGTCGGAATCCAAATGGTTAACTTAACAGGCGGAGAACCTACTTTAAGGCGTGATCTTCCAGAAATTATTAGTTACTCCAGTAATTTAGACTTATTTACGACCTTAAATTCCAATGGCAGAGTGGGGAAAAAAGATATTCCAGATGAAGAGGATTATTCCTATTGGTATACCTTAGCTGAAGCAGGCCTTAAGGGAGTAACTTTCTCTTATGATGGACTACCTCCTAAAAATAATCGGAGAATTTTTCATCTTGCTTCATTTGCTGTTAATAAATTAAAAATCGCTGCCGGAATTAGAATGGTGGTAACAAGTGGCAACTTAGCTCTTATGGAAGAAGCGGGAACAACATCAATGAGAAATAATATTTTATTCCAGGCTGTCCCAGCTATTGCTTTAGGGGGAGAGACCTCCGGAGTTGCGGGGGAAAATGGTTTTTACCCATTAAGTTACGAAGGAAGATTGGAGTTTGCTAAAATTTGCGAGAGACTAGAAAAAGTCCGAGGGCCTTTTGCCAGATTCTTGCGCATTCCTGGCGGTTACATAAAGGAAGTAGTTAAATCTGAGAAAAGTCCACCCTGGCACTGCCAACAACCTTCTTCCCATTGGGTATCGGTTGATGCGCAGGGAAATGTTAGAGTTTGCAACGATGTTTCCCTTGAAAAAAAATATTCATTAAAAGGTAGTGACAATCCACTTTTAAATAGAGAGTTGCATGAAGATATTGAAAAAACTTCTAGGGCTTGCGAAGGTTGTGCTTGGTTATGCCACTGGCAAGAAAATCAACCTCAATGGAAGAGGTCTTTAGAACACATTAGAATGGGAGTAACAGTAGCGGGTCTCACTTAAGCTTGGGCGATTTTTTCGCGGGATTTTATCCACTGGGATTGGAGGCGTTTCAAAGCCAGGATATAAGCGGCTTCCCTTAAGGAAGCTTTATTTTCTGCCGCTATCCTTATAACATCCTCAACCGCTTTCTCCATTTTAGTCTTTAATTTTTTGAGTACCTTTTGTCTGGTCCATTTTTCGTCGTTTATATTTTGGTACCATTCAAAAAAACTGGTCGCCACTCCACCGGAATTTGCCAAAATATCCGGAATTATTATTACCCCTTTATTGCATAAAATCTTATCGGCTTCAAAATCGGTCGGGCCGTTGGCCATCTCTAGAATAATTCTGGCCCTAATATTATAGGCATTTTTACGGGTTATAACTTCCTCAATCGCTGCCGGGACTAAGATATCAACCGGCA
Organism: Patescibacteria group bacterium; assembly: GCA_035289525.1. GTDB lineage: Bacteria > Patescibacteriota > Microgenomatia > Daviesbacterales > UBA10151 > JACPKO01. The sequence goes on from DATDWU010000012.1 coordinate 13,951, forward strand.
GTTCCAAAATCTGTTGTGAATCCACAGTCTCCCCAATCCCCCTAAAATCCCCCACCTCTCTAAACTTCTTCTCGATTGAATCAAAATCTTTAATACCTTCCGCTAAATAAAATCCTCCTCCAACATCCGCAACCGCAACAACCTTAAAACCGAGCTCGCAAAGATATTTGGTTACATTGCTGCCGACATTCCCGAACCCCTGAACTGCCACAGTTAAATTCTTAGGATCCATTTTGAGATGTTTTAAAACTGCTTCCAGAGCATAAGCACCGCCAAGTCCGGTGGCTTCAATCCTACCCTCCGAACCTCCTTCGCTGAGCGGTTTACCGGTAACCACCGCCCTGATAAAATTTTCATCTGTTTTTCGGCTGGAATTATTAAGTTTAAGATATTTTCCGAATTCATCTGAAATCCAGCTCATAATTTGCCCGTTAGTATTAATATCCGGGGCCGGAACGTCCAAATCAGGACTGATAATCGGTGAAATCTTTTGAGTGAAAATCCGGGTTAATTGTTCAAGCTCTTTTGCGCTTAAAAGTTTAGGATCAACAGTAATTCCACCCTTTCCGCCCCCGAAAGGCACATCAACCACCGCATTCTTCATCGTCATCCAAAACGCCAGAGTTTTTACCTCGTCGATATTTACCGACGGATGAAATCTTAATCCCCCCTTGTAAGGCCCCCGGATATTATTATGCTGGACCCGGAATCCTTTGAAAATTTTAATACTCCCGTCATCGGTTTTAAGCGGCAATGAAACCTCAACAATTCTATCCGGCTCTGAAAGCATTGACAACAAAAGAGGGTCAAACTGAATTTTTTTTGCTGTCTCCGATAATAGTTTTTGTGCTTTTTTCCAAATACTTCCGGACGTCATAATTTATTTTCCTTTAAACATAACAATAAGAACCATGAAACATAGGGGGATTTTCTGGGCAGATATTGGGCATTGTTTTTATGACTTTGCAAGTCTTCGACTCCGAGGTCTCTCAGACTCGAGGAGCTTTGCTTATTTGTTTATCGGGTTATTTTACAACCGGTAGCCGGCTTCACCGTGTACTGCCATATCCAGTCCCTGCTTTTCCTCAGCTTTACTGACTCTTAAGTCGCTAAAGTAATTAATAACTTTGAGCAAAATTAGTGTGGCAAAAAAGGCATATCCGGCGGTGATTAATACAGCGCTGATCTGAACCCCAAGCTGAGCCGGATTCCCAAAAAGTAAACCGTTAGCGCCGAGCTCGTTTATGGCCTTTTCGGCAAAAATACCGGTCAAAATTGCACCGGTCACCCCGCCAATACCATGCGCAGCCCAAACATCCAAAGTATCATCAATTGAGGTTTTTGTACTTCTGAAAAATAATGCCAGATAAGTCACCACTCCGGCAATTATTCCGATAGCAATCGCCGCAACCGGACCCACAAATCCGCTGGCCGGAGTAATCGCCACCAGTCCGCAAACAGCACCGGTTACCGTCCCCATAGCCGAAGGTTTTTTGTTTTGCGACCAGGAAAGAGTCATCCATGTCAAGGCAGCTGCCGCAGCAGCTATATTTGTTACTACAAAAGCGCTGGCAGCGAGCGGGCCCGAAGCAAGAGCGCTCCCGGCATTAAACCCAAACCATCCGAACCATAGTAGTGCCGCTCCTAAAATTACAAACGGAACATTATTCGCGCTTGTTGCCGGGTGAGCTGTTTTATGATCTTCCCGGCGTCCAACTAGCCAGGCAGCTGCAATTGCCGAAAACCCGGCGGATATATGGACGACAGTACCCCCGGCAAAATCCAAAGCCCCCTGATTCCTTAAGAAGCCTCCAACTCCCCAGACCCAATGTGCAATCGGATCATAAACCAGCGTTGCCCACAAAAGCGTAAAAATTACCAGGGTTTTAAATTTGATTCTCTCAACAAACGAGCCTATTATTAAGGCCGGGGTGATAATTGCAAACATCCCCTGAAAAACCATAAACACCAGATGAGGTATGGTCGCAGCGTAATCGGCATTAGGAGCGAACCCGACTCCTCTTAGCCCGAAATAGCTTAGATCTCCAATCAGTCCATTTATATCCTTGCCAAAGACTAAGGAATAACCGACTAAAACCCACTGCAGGGTAACAAGCGAAAGAATAACCACCGAGTGCTTTAGAACGCTGATGACGTTTTTGCTCCTGACCATACCGGCATAAAAAAATCCGACCGCCGGGATCATCAACATTACTAATGCAGACGAAACCAGCATCCAGGCGGTATCTCCGGAATCGATCGAAGCCGGATCAAAGCTTCCGGCTGATGCACCGGCAAACGACATGGAAAGAAGACCGACCAAAATTCCCAGAACCAAAAGCCCTATCGAGTGAAGTAGTAAATTCGGTTTTAATAAAGATGCCATGATTAGTTAATAGTTAGCTAGTTAGAGAGACAGCTAGTTAAAAATAAACTCGCTATTTAACTATCTTTTACCTCACAACTCCCTAAAACTCATTCCAAAGTACCTGATTGGTAACTTCGTGGTGATAAATAATTTCCGATTCTTTAACAAAAGTTCCCAAAGCTTTCGGACTTCGATCGGCTGTTGCCTGTTTGTAACTTGCATACTTATCCTTATTTTCAGCGCCAAATATTGCGGTGATAAAGTCGCTCGATTTAAACAACTTAATGGCATCATTAATATTGTCGGGTAGAAATCTGGCTCTTTCTCTTTTTTCTTCATCCTTCTCAAGTTTCACTCCCTCCAATCCCGTCTTAATAATTGTATATAGAACCAAATAGGGATTAGCATCCGGAGCAACTGAGCGGACTTCAATTCTGGCCGTCTTTTCATTACCGACCGGAATTCTGATCATGGACCCCCTATCAATTGGTGAAACTTTAATCTGATTCGGTGCTTCAAAATGGGGATCCAGTCTCCGGTAAGCGTTAACTGAGGAATTCAAAACCAGGCAAATTTCGGGGGCGTGATTTAAGAGCCTTAAGATAAAATCCCAGGCAATTTTTGATAATCCGTCAGTACCTTTGGGATCATAAAAAATATTTTTCCCGTTTTTAGCCAAAGAAAAATTGGTATGCATGCCGGAACCGTTAATACCGACAACCGGCTTAGGAAGAAAAGTCGCGGTCATTTCCATATTGCGGGCGACTTGGCGGCAGACTAATTTATAAAGCTGGATGTTATCGGCAGCCCTGACCACTTCCGAGTAGGAAAAGTTCATTTCAAATTGGCTTGGTGCAACTTCGGGGTGGTCTTTCTCGTTTCTAAAACCCATTGCCCTCTGGGCTTCTGCCGATTTATCGATAAATTGGCGTAGTTTATCAAGAGGCAGGGAATGATAATATCCGCCTGACGAAATTAATTTAAAACTGCCTGTTTGCTTGAAATTTTGCTCAGCCGAAATCCCGTCAACCAAAAATCCTTCAATCTCAGCCGCTGCAAACGCCTGAAGCCCTTCCTTTTTCTTAATTTCCTCAGCCACCATTTTTAGCTGGCCCCGGAAATCCCCGGGATATGGTTTTCTGTCTCTGTCCAAAACACTGGCAAAAAATATTACTTTACCTGGACCGAAAACATCGGAAGGCAAATAACGAATCGAAGACCAGTCAATTTCTAATCTAAGATCGGATTCATGCTGGGCTGAAAAACCACGGATTGAAGAACCGTCAAAAGTTAAATTGGATAAAGATTCAAGCAAAAATTTCTTGTCATAATCCAGCATATGTAACCGGCCTTCAAGATCGGTAAAACAGATTGTGACTGCCTTAATTCTTTTTTCCTTTTTGAGGAACGTAACGTATTCGGTTTCCAGGGCTTTGCCGGTTAGGGTTTCAGCTTTAGTTTTGGCTGTTAAATTCATTTCTTCCAGAGTGTCATAGGGGATTTCTAAAAAGTTTTTGAGAGAAGTTTCGGAAGAATTAGTATTGTTTATTAGCATTTTAGATTAATTCTAATTGAATTTAACCTAAATCTAATACTTTTAATGATAGCTGTCAATATAGTAAATCAATCATTGACACCTTTAGTAAGCTGCTTTATATTTCTGTTATGGCCGAACTTGATCCACGGGTTAAGGGGCGTGAATTATTAAATGGGCTCCGTCAAAGGACTCCTGCTTTGCACCAGGCGTTCGGAGAAACGGGTCTTGATATCATGACAGGACATCTCGCCCATTTAAAAAATCAGGACGTAAGAGAAGTAATTACTCTAATTGGTCTCTCCAGATCTGATTCGTTAGGAAGTAGGTTTGTTGGTGGAATGGAATTAACGAGAGAAACCGAAAAAATTCTTCGAATATTAATTTCATCACCTAATACATACAATCGTCGCGCCAGAAGGCTCAAAATTGACGACATCGAGAAAGCTGTAGGTGAAGGCAGGTTAAGTGTTGATTATAGTAAAGAAATTGCAGCTGCTAGGAGTAGAAGAGCAGCGATTTTAGACGCTGTCACGGACGCCCTCTTAGATTCAATAGCTAGTTAGCAGTACTTTTAACAGCTTTTGAAACATCTTCAACTATTCCCTTATCAAACGGACCCGGGATGATTTTATCAACGGTCGGGTTTTTGACTAAATTGGCTAAAGCATAAGCCGCGGCCAGTTCCATTTCTTTAGTAATTTTTTTAGCTCTTGACTGGAGTGCTCCTTTGAAAATTCCCGGAAAAGCCAAAGAATTATTAATCTGGTTGGGAAAATCGGACCGGCCGGTGCCGGTTATAAATGCACCGCCTTTTTTTGCTTCATCGGGCATAATTTCCGGCGTCGGATTAGCCATAGCAAAAACAATTGCTTTCTGATTCATTTTTTCAATATCGCCGGCTTTTAAGATATTCGGCGCCGAAACTCCGACAAAAACATCAGCTCCAATTAAAGCATCTAGTAATGAGCCTGAAATATTTTTACTGTTAGTAAATTTTAGTAATTTCTTTTTGTAAGAGTCCAGATCATTCCGTCTTTTACTGATTATTCCTTTGCTGTCAATTACGATGATATCATCCACCAGACCGTCCAATAAATTGGCACAGGCTGTTCCCGCAGCACCGGCTCCCGAAATAACAACTTTTAAACTTTTCATTTCTTTTCCGGCAACTTTGGCTGCATTAATAAGTCCGGCCAGCACTACAACCGCAGTTCCGTGCTGGTCATCATGCATGACAGGAATTCCCAGATCCTGGAGAGCATTTTCAATGTCAAAGCATTTGGGCGCCCCGATATCCTCAAGATTTATTCCGCCAAAAACCGGCGCAATCTGCCGGACCGCTTTGATAATTTCATCTTTATCCTGGGTATCAAGACAAATAGGAAAAGCATCAATCCCGGCAAACGATTTAAAAATGGCACATTTGCCTTCCATAACTGGTAATGCTCCCAGAGCTCCGATATTACCCAAACCTAAAACTGCCGAACCGTCGGTGATAACTGCAATAGTATGAGCCTTGATAGAATATTTATATGCCTTATCCGGATCTTCGACCAAGACTTTTGACACCTCTGCCACGCCGGGCGTATAAGCCAGAGTTAAATCGGCCCGGTTTTTAATCGGAGTTAAGACCTGAGTGGCAATCTTTCCCTGGTGTTTAGCGTGATATTTTAAAGCTTCTTCTTTTAGATCCATATAATTCCTAACTAGCACTATTTTATTAACGCATTCCAGTCAGCAGCAAATTTTTCCAAACCCATATCGGTTAAATCATGCCTGATATCAAATTCATCCCAATTCTTCTCCAAGTCCAATTCCTGGTAGGGAATATCGGCCAAATCTTTTTTTGGATATTTATAATTTTTATCAGGCAGCTTGCCTCCGTTATCGAACCATTCTTTAATTAATTTACCGGGTAAAGTAACTATGTCCGTACCTAATTGAAAAACCCCCATTAAGTGATCAATACTCCTGATGCTGGCTGATAGAATTTCGACATGACCGTCGCCGGAGGAATACATTTTTTTTATATTTTCTATTAAATCCAAACCGTTTTCTCCTTTATCATCCAGCCGGCCGATAAAAGGAGAGAGAAAAACATCGCCTTTTCTGGCCCCCCTGGTGGCCGCATAAACCGCAGCCGCCTGACCCTGGGAAAAAACCAAAGTCATGTTTACTTTCATACCTAAACTAATCGAGCGCTCGGCAGCTTTCAATCCTTCATATGTTGTCGGATATTTAATGTGGGCATTTGGAATCCAGCTGTTCATCGCTTTGGCTTGAGCCAGCATTTCCTCAGCAGTTGTCTCCTTGTCGGAATGAACTTCAATGGATACGGAGCCATCTGGAATCAGGTCAGAAATCGTCCTGACTATTTCTTCGTATGCGGTCAGAATCTCCTCCGCAGTAAATTTCTCCCCTTTAGCAATCTTTTCAGCTATTCCCGGATTTTTGGAAACTAGAGTCGGATTAGTCGTTTGGCCATCCAAAAAACCTAAATTTTCTATTATCTCTTTAGTCTCGCCCGGATCACCGCAATCAAGGAATATTCTGGTTTTTAAATTATCTGGTCTGTTCATATTTGATTAAAGATTAATGATGAATGATTAAAGCTTCAGAAACAAAACAATTCAGTAATCCTTAATCTTTATTCGTTAGTCAACTCTCTAACTTTCTCAATTATAGATCTTGCGTCAATTTCCTCATAGCTTAAAAGCTCAGCCGGTTTTCCAGATTTGGGCATTTTTCTAACCGCCAGAGAATGAATCGGGGTGTCGATTCCTGCCAGTGCAGTTTTTACAGATTCACCAATACCGCCTTCCTCAAAATGGTCCTCTACGGTGATAACTGCTTCGGATTCTTTAGCAATTTTCTCCAACTCATCACTAATAGGCTTAACCGAATACAAGTCAACCACATCAAACCCGATATTTGCTTCAGCCAGTTCCTGCTGGGCTTTTAACGCTTCATGCAACGTTATCCCCGCCCCAATAACAACTATTCTTGATTCGTGATTCGTGATTCTTGATTTATGTACTTTCAATCCCCCGATTTTAAATTCTTCTCCATTATCATAAATTACCGGAGCTTCCGCTCTTGTTGTCCGTATATAAACATTACCAAAATGAGAGGCGGCCAAAGATGTAAGTTTTTCGGCAGATACGGCATCACCCGGATAAAGTACAACACAATTCAAAAGCGTTCTAAACATAGCTATATCTTCCAAAGCCATTTGTGACGCACCGTCCTCTCCTATTGAAACCCCGGCATGAGAACCGACAAATTTAATATTAGGTTTGGCATATTGGCTCATTCTGATTTGGTCAAAAGCCCGGGAGAAAAAAGCCGCGAAAGTCGAAGCAAACGGAATCTTCCCTCTTCTGGAAAAACCTAACGCTGCTCCAACCATATTTTGCTCCGCAATAAACATTTCATAAAATCTTTCTGGAAATTCCTTTTTTACAGTTTCAGACATTGTTGAATTGCTGACCTCCGCGTCTAAAACAACAACTTTAGGATTTTCTTTCACCAATTTTAATAGGACATTACCATAAGCTTTTCTGGTCGCCACCACCTCTCCTTTGGAGTAAGTATTAGGTATTAAGTATTGAGTATTAAGCTTTTTATTTTTTGGCTTACTACTTAATACCTGATACTTAATACCCGGGCTTACTACTTCGCCTGCTAATTTTTCCACAGTTCCCAACTCCTCAAGCGCTTTTGACAGCTCCTCAGGTTTCAGTGCCTTCCCATGCCAACCGTCTTTATCTTCTATAAATGAGATACCCTTTCCTTTGAGAGTTTTGGCAATAATTATTTTTGGCAAATCAGACTTATCATTTTCAACCTCCAAAAAAGTTTTGACAATCTCTTTCAAATTATGCCCGTCTATGACCCAGGTTTTCCATCCAAAGGCTTCAAATCGTTTCTGATAAATTTTCAAATCATGCCCTAATAAAGTTTCTCCCCTTTGTCCCAACCGATTGACATCGATTATTCCGACTAAATTATTGAGTTGATAATGGGTGGCGATTTCCGCTGCTTCCCAAACCGATCCTTCCGCAATTTCGCTGTCACCCATCAGGACATAAGTTTTGTAATCCGATTTATCCATTTTGGCATTTAAGGCCATCCCAACTCCGATCGATAACCCCTGACCCAAAGACCCGGTCCCGGCTTCTGTGTATGGAAATTCCATAGTCGGGTGACCTTCCAGTTTGCTGCCAAATTTTCTTAAAGTCTTTAATTCATTCTCTGAAACTTTTCCGGCTGCGGCATATAATGAATAGAACAAGGGTGAAGCATGGCCCTTGGAAAAAATCAGCCGGTCATTGTTAGGATTTTCCGGATTATTTATATCGGCTTTAAAAAATCCACCGAACATTAAAGCAACCATTAAGTCCGTTGCCGAAAGCGAGGAAGTCGGATGTCCCGATCCGGCTGCTGTTGTTGAAATTAAAATGTAATATCTAACGAGCTTTGCTAAATTTTCCAGTTTTTTCAAATCCATGGCCGAAAGATTATATCATCTGAATAAATTTAACGCCTAGACAAAACCTGGACACCCGATTTAACTTTTTCCGCCTTTTTGCCAATCTGCATTTTTTAAAAACGGCGCAAATAAATCATCCTCCAGATTAATTTTTAGGCTTGCCAACTCCTGGTCATCAAGGTTTCTGTCCTGGAAATCAATATTTTCTAAGTCCTCAAGGACTGCCAGTGGGGTTTGCTCGCTTCCCTCGCCCATCATTAAAACCGCAGCGCAAGCTAAACTGTCTGCAACATTTAATTTTTCATAAACAAACGGCCTGCCAAATAAATCCGGTTTACCTATATAATCGTTTAAAGCCGAAAAACCGCTATGAGCTAAGGCTATTCCGGTGACCCCCCACCTTAACGGAGTTGTTTTGCTGTCGGTGATAATCACACCAAAATTACTCAGCTTAAATTTACCCGACAAATATTCCCTGATTTTATTAACGGTTTCCTGCGGATTTTTTGGCCAAAGGATATAAAAACCGTTGCCGTTTGATTCATCAATCCCGGCAGAAGCCGACAAAATATTATTAGTGATAGTAAAACTGATGTTGTATTTACTGCTGGCCTTCGGCAGAAAATATTGGGAATTTTCCTCAATTAATTTCTCTTTTATCCGTTCGTCCTGCGGGTCTTCAATTTTTAAAATACTTTCTTCGGTTATTGAAATAATTTTTGATGTTATTGCCAGGACCGAATTTTCTTTTAAATCGGGGATATACTGATCAAGTATTTTAAAAATATCCGAATCTTGCCGGGTTATTTTGTGGGTTTTAATTGCTTTAACAATCATAGAACTTGATAATGCAAAAGCATGGTTCCCTTATTATTCAGTTTTTCAAAACTTAAAAGTTTTAGTTTAAGGTCTAAATTTGCTTCAGCAATTATCCCCCTGCCCCTGCCAAATATTACCGGTTCAACAGTCAATATGATCTCGTTAATCAACCCGGCTTCAAAAAATTGTTTGTTTAGTCCCTCTCCTGATAAAAGCAGCATTTGCTTAAATCCCCTGCTTTCCAAGGTCTGTATAAGTTCCGGAATTGGCCGGTTGGTAAATTCCAACTGATTTTCCTTTTGATCACCAGAGAATCTTTCCGGATCATGAGTTATAACTATTCGAAGTTTTCCGGCTTTTGGTTTTATATTTTTTTTAGCAGTTTCGTAAGTTTTTCCGCCCATCAGAATTAAATCATTTTCGGAAATTAGTTTTATCAGATGGGTTTTATCTTCCTCAGAAGCCCAGGATTGGTCAGGCAAATCCCATTTGGTGGATTTACCGTCAACGGACAAAACCATAGCCAGAGTTATCTTCATGATTTACTTTTTTTAAGCCAATTCACACCCAAATAAGCTAACGGCGTTTCAAGTACCGAAAGCGCACATCTTAGAAGCCAATACGGAATGAGCAAACTGATAATAAAGCTCATATTACCGGTAAAAGGTTGATCAAAAGCATAAAAAGCCAGGATTAAGAAGGTCGCCGAATCAACAAATTGGGAAATAAAATTTGACGCATTATTTCTAAACCATAAAGCTTTTTTACCAAACTTTTCCCGGAGCCAGGCAAAGATATAAATATCCAGGAAATCGGAAAACGCGAAGGCGATTAAGGAAGCCGCCGAAATTCTGGCCGATAATCCGAACACGGCATCGTACGCCCCTTCCTGGGACATAAACCTTTTTGATGCAGGCAGACTCGTGACCAGTAGCGAGTAAATAAGAATTAAGAATATAACAACCAGACTCGAACGGACAACGCTTCTGGCTCGTTCCTTTCCGTACACCTCGGTAATAACATCATTGATCGTAAAAATTAAGGGGATTACGAAGACTGCAACCGAAGCATTAAGCCTGACCCAGCCCCAATCGAATATCGGGAAAGTTTTTGCCCCCATCAATTCGGACACTGCCACGCAAAAAATATAGACGGCTATCAGCAAATCCATTTTCTCGATTTTTAAAAATGTCATGCGAATATTTTAAGAAAAGGGAGTAAAAAAAGCTACTGGCAGTTAAAAAGGCAAGGAAAAATTAATATCTTCAGCTCTTTCTTTAATATCGATCGGATATTTGCCGTTAAACATTGAGGTGTTAAACATTTTTTCCGGCAGCCCGGTTGAGCGGATCATACCGTCAAATGATAAGAAATTAAGCGAATCCGCCCCGATATGCTTGCAAATTTCCTTAACTGACATATTGGCACCTATTAAATCTTTCTGGAACGGTGTATTGATGCCGTAAAAATCCGGGTATTTCACCGGAGGGGAAGAAATTATGACATGGACTTGTTTTGCCCCGGCCTGACGGATCATCTTGACAATTTTACCGGTGGTTGTACCGCGGACAATCGAGTCGTCAATCACAATCACTCTCTTTCCTTCTAAAACTTCGGGCACCGGAATCAGTTTCATCTGGACCGATTTATCCCGAAGTCTCTGGTCCGGCATAATAAACGTCCGGCCGATATAACGGTTTTTAATCAAACCCTGCTGGTATTGAATTCCGGAAACCATCGAATATCCGATGGCAGCCGGTATCGCTGATTCAGGAACAGGTATAACTACATCGGCTTTAATCGGATATTCGCGGGCAAGGGTTTTTCCAAAATTTTGGCGGACTTCATAAATCCTTTTTCCCAAAAGTTTGGAATCCGGCCTGGCAAAGTAGACAAACTCAAAAATATCCAGTTTTCTCTCCCCTTTAACAAGATTAAATGTTTTTAAACCGTCTTTAGAAGCAACCACCATCTCGCCCGGTTCAACGTCTTTAATAAAAGTCGCATTTACCGTATCCAGTGCACAGGTTTCCGAGGAAAAAGCGTAACCCCCGTTTAATTTTCCAACCGACAAAGGACGGATTCCGTAAGGATCCTGTAAAGCCACCAATTCGTTTTTGCTCATAACTAAAAGAGCAAAAGCGCCGGTAAATAAATGATAAGTTCCGCTTATGGCATCAGGCAAACTCTTCCCCTTACTCATTTCAAACTTGATTGCTTCGTAAATCAACTCCGAATCATTAAGGCCTTTTATTTCAACACCATTTTTTGTTAAAAAGTTTTCCAGGTCATTAGTAGAAGGTAAATTACCGTTATGGGCCAATGCCAGCGGATCACCGGATTTGTGAACCGGCTGGTTATGCTGGTGCAGTGTTCCGCCTGAAGTTGAATAACGGTTATGACCAATGGCAATTTCTCCGCTTAAATGATCAAAGTCTTTTTCCTGGTAAACCTGGGGTACTAAACCGAGAGATTTGTGGGCGTGAATTTTTTTGCCGTCTGTAGATGCTATACCCGATGATTCCTGGCCACGGTGTTGAAGTGAGTAGAGACCGAAATAAACCTCCCTGGATGCGCTATGGCAATTATAAACTCCAAAAACTGCACACTTTTCTTTAAGATGATCATCTTCACTATTACAAATGCCAGGCTCGTCATTTGACATCTTAAGTCTCAGGCTTGCATTTCTGAGGTACACATTATAGGATATAGCTTCTCTTTAATCAAGGTGTAATAATATTATTAATCTTAAGGGTTAATTTGTAAAGAGACAATATTATGACAACAAAGAAACTTTCATACGAATCTTCAGGCGTTAACTACGCTTCAATGGACCCGGTTAAAAAAATAGCCCAGCAATCCGCTAAAAGCACTTCCTTAAATTTAGAGAAATTCGGTTTTAAAGAGCTTTCTAAAAGCCGTGGCGACTCAGCATATGTCTGGGATGAGGGAGATTGTTACAAGGCTTTTGTTATGGAGGGTTTGGGAACAAAAAACCTGGTGGCTGATGCGACGAGAGGAATTACCGGAAAAACTTACTATGATGCCATTGCTCAAGATGTTGTGGCGGCCAGCACCAATGATTTACTCGTAGTCGGAGCACAACCTATGGTTGTAAATGCTTTTTGGGGACTCGGAAAATCCGAGTGGCTGGATGACGAACAAAGAACCCTTGATCTGGTTGAAGGCTGGACCAAAGCTTGCAACCTGGCCGGAGCTTCCTGGGGCGGCGGGGAAACCCCTACTCATAGGGGAATCGTTTATCCTGAAGTAATTGATTTAGGGAGTGCGTGTGTCGGAATAATAAAACCAAAAGACAGGCTTACTTTAGGAGACAAATTACAAACCGGCGATTCTATTATTTTCATTGAATCAAGCGGAATTCATGCCAACGGACTAACCCTAGCCAGAAAAATTGCCGATGGTTTAGATAAAGGATATGCGACACAACTGAAAGACGGGCGAATGTACGGTGAAGCTTTACTGATACCAACACATATTTATGCTAAAGCAATTTCAGCTTTATTTGATCAGGGTATTAATGTTCATTACATGGTCAATATCACCGGTCACGGATTCAGAAAAATTATGCGGGCTAATGAGAAATTCAGCTATATAATCGAAAAACTCCCCGATCTCGCTCCTGAGACCGCGGGATTATTCAGATTTATCCAGGAGAAATCAGGACTGAGCGCTGAAGATATGTACGGAACGTTTAATATGGGTGCCGGATTTGCCATTATTCTCCCTGAACCTCAAGCCCAAAGGGCTCAAAAGATTATTGAGGAAAATGGTTTTAAATCCTGGATTTCCGGAAAAGTAGAAGAGGGAGAAAAACAAGTCGTCATAAAACCGCTTAATATCACTTTCAAATCCGAATCTTTAAACATCCGATGAGTAAGGAAACCTTGCCATTGCTACGCAAAGGTAAAATTGTTTTCAAAGGAAAAACTGCCGGCGGAATTCCCTATTTAATTCGCTATCCAAAAAGGACCGATCTTCAGGAACTTTGGAGATATATTAACGAGCTTTCAAAAGAAAAAACATATATCAGCCTGCAAGGTGAGGAAATGTCTCTAAAAGAAGAGCGGGAATTCTTGAACAAGACTTTAAAAAGAATAAAAGAAAAGGAGGGAGTCGCTCTGGTTGTTGAAAGCAATGGGAAAATAATCGGCATATCCGATGTTAACCGAAGGGAACGGGCGGAGAGACATACCGGAGTTTTTGGAATCACACTGGCCAAAGAATTTAGGGGCAAAGGTATCGGACGGAAGCTAATGGAATTAGTAATGGAAGAAGCCCGACAAAATTTAAGGAGTATAAAAATAATCAGGTTGGTTTGTTTTGCCGATAATAAGACAGCTTGCAAACTTTACCAGTCTCTCGGGTTTAAAGAATATGGAAAACTCCCGGGAGGGATTTTATACCGTGGTGAGCCAACAGACGAAATCTTAATGTATTGCGAATTGCGTTAGCAATTGGCAAGCTGTGCTTATGAAATTAAATCTTAAGTCAGATAATCAAAACATAGCTGCATATTTAATTAAACCAGAAGGATTCAAATATCCCTTACCGGCTTTAATTTTTATCCACGGTTGGAAAAGCAACAGTGAAGGAAATATTAAAAGAGCAACAGAAATTTCGAAGCTCGGCTTCATTTGTTTAACTTTGGATTTGAGAGGACATGGAGAATCAGAAGGCAGTATTGACCAATTCTCAAGAGAGGATCACCTGCAGGATATTAAAGCAGCTTACGGGTATTTATCGAAACTCCAAGAAGTCAATCCTAACAAAATAGGAATTATCGGCTCAAGTTACGGCGGATATTTATCAGCGGTCGCTTCGAATTTTTTAGAATTCGAATGGCTGATTCTAAGAGTTCCTGCTTTATATTTTGATGACAATTTTAACGTCCCAACAGATAGACTAATTAACGAGGATCCTAGGGCTTTTAAAACCAGTAATTTAAAAACCCAAAATAGTTTAGCATTAAAAGGGGTTTCAAATTTTCCGGGTGATATTTTAATTATTGAATCCGAAAAAGACGATATCATCCCCCATCCGGTCATAGAGAATTATTCAGAAGCCATCCCGGATAAGCGACTTCTTGCCTACATAATTATGAATGGAGCTGGCCATTCCCTTGAAACGAAAGAGCAGGAAAAAGAATATATAGAGATTTTAAAAAACTGGCTTAAAGAAAAATCTTCGAAACTGGAGGTGGAGGTTTAATGATTTGGCAGGATATTGTATTAGGCGGAGCCCAGATATTTTTTGCAATTTCGCTATTACCTTCCGTATTTTCAAAAGATAAGCCAGCATTGGCAACCAGTATAATGACCTCGCTGACATTATATGTGATTTGCTACGTAAACTTCACGCTAAATCTTTACGGTGCTTCCGCCGGGTTATTTATCGTGGCAACACTCTGGGGAATCCTGGCGATACAAAAGCATATTATTGATAAGAGGAAATCCTTTAAATGAGCCTCTACGGACTCCGCTTCGCTTCGGCCGTAGTTTCTCTTCTTGCTCTCCTTCGGCGAGATTCGCCTGCGGCGAAACAAACTTCATCCACGGATTAACATCTGTGGTTTTTTGTTTGAAAGAATAATACTCTTTTATATTAAATTTGGATCTAATCCATTCTTCTTGAGATACCACTTGAGCTTATTAAAAGTAGTGCGCCTGCAGCCAATGCAATGCCAAGCATATCATCGGAAGCCGATTTTCGGTTCCTCCTGCGGTCCACTGTCGCTGCACTCGGAGTACTTACTGCAGGAGTAGGCAATTCAACAGCCGGCATCTCTTGGGCTGCAGAAACACCAGGTCTCAATAAATTAGCCGATAAAGCAGCTGCAAATACCAAACCTCTTAAAAATCCTTTTTCACGATCCATGGGAAGTATTTTATCAAGATATTCTATAGGGCGTCAATTATCTGTCCTAGTATATACTTTTGAGACATTCTCGTTTCTTTTAGTTTCGTGCAGTTTAGAAATATTTAGTTAATGGAAAACCTCACAGTAAATAATCCATCCCCGCCAGTTTAAAAATTTCCTCAAAATTTGTTATTAATTCCTTTTCCCTATCTTCATAAAATAAAGCTGTCGTATGAAATGAGATCATTGGTAAAGAGGGATCAACCTTGCTTTGGGGCCGGGGTTCGATTGTCAAAGCCATACCAGGTTTTATAACAGTATTTTCAGATTCATTAATAAAAATTCTTTCTTTACTTATTAATTTACAAGCCTCATCCCAATTACTAACTTTCCCGCTATCCAAGTTTATATCCGGAATGGTATGGCCGATATTTGTGCCCTTAGGATCGGTGCTGCTTTCAACCATGTTAACAAAATTATTTTTCTGATAAAGCTTGCTGCAGTATTTGGCAATATCCGATAATTTCATTCCCGGTTTAGTAAACTTAAAGATTTCTTTTGTAATTTTTAAACATAAGGCTATATGTTGTTCGATTTTTTCATCATTCCCGAAATAAACAATTATCGCAAAATCCCCAATTATGCCTGAAATTTTATCAACCGGACTGGCATAAAAATATGCTAAACCCTGTTTATTTAAAAATACATCCTCCCTTGGCCAATTTTCCTCTGCCCTAAGAGATTTGTAATTAACCCTTCCTAAATTATCACTGTTACCAAAAAGAACTCCGATACCATCCGGAGGAGGGATGTACCAACCGTCTAAAAAAATATCCTGTTCTTTCCTCAGTTGAGTCAGCCATTTATTCTTAAATTCCAATTCGGAAATTGGGGAATTTGAATTTAGAACTGTTTGTAAAGTTTTAAGCAAAGTACTAGCAGCGATTTTTCTGGTTTGTTTACAGATTTCTAATTTTTGGTTGGGACTCATGTTGTCGTCATTGCGAGGAAGCTCTCAGGATGACAAAGCTTTTTTGATGTTTTCATCTATTCTTTCTTCAATCGGATATTCAAATCCTTCAAAAGTTTTTCCGGTTAACATCTCATAAACTTTAATATACCTTTGGGATAAAGCTACGATCAGGTCCTCGCTCATTTTCGGAGGTTCTCCGTCACCGGTATAACCCTTTTCCTTATACCAAAGTCTTAAGAATTCTTTATCAAAATTTTCCGGTTCTTCACCCTTATTAAACCTGTCATGATAGGTATCGGCTTTCCAGAATCTTGAGGAATCCGGAGTATGGATTTCGTCCATCAGGGTCAGGTTGCCTTCATCATCCAAACCGAATTCATATTTGGTGTCAGCCAAAATTAAGCCCTGCTTTAAAGCTATTTCGCTACCCCGTTTAAAAAGCCCTATTGCCGCTTTTTCCATTTGCAGATAAATTTCTTTTGTTACCAAACCGGAGGTTAATATTTGATCACGGGTTAATCTCTCGTCATGACCGGCCCCGCCTGTCGGATCACCGTGAGTTGTCGGCGTTATAACCGGCTCAGGCAGCTTCTGATTCTTTTTCAAACCATCCGGAAATTTAATACCGTAAATTATTCTCTCCCCTTTACTGTAAGAACCCCAGATTGAAGTTCCTGTCACACCGCTGATGTAGCCCCTGACTATCATTTCAATCGGAATTCCCTTCAGGCTTTTCACTATGGAAACATTCGGATCGGGGACTGAAATTAGGTGGTTTTGGACAATATCCTTTGTCTGCTCAAACCACCAGGCTGCCAGAAGATTTAAAACTGCTCCCTTAAACGGAATCAGACCTAAAACTCTGTCAAATGCGGATTGACGGTCGGTAGTTATAATAATTCTTTTGTCAGGAAGAATATAAAAATCCCGGACTTTTCCCTGGTGTTTTTTTCCAAAATTAGGAATATCAACGGTCCTTAAAACACTTTGAATAGATCTCACAATTTTATCTTTCTTAATCATTTTAATTTTCTTAGCCAAATCATTGCTTTTCGCATAGCTTTCCTAAAATTTGAGGGCACCAAATTTCTCTGATTTTTTGTAACAAAAAATTGCTCTGCTTCGGAGACTGTCTGAGGAACATTTTGATAAATTGGGATCCTATTCGGATTTTTTTCACTTCTTTCCCATTGAAAAAGATTATTCATTAAAGCTGCAAAATATATATCACTCTCATTCATCTTTCTAAAACTATTCAAAATATTTTTTCGGGTTATATAGACCTCATCCCCAACTGCTAAATGGAATACAGAAAAAATCCCCTTAGCCGGACCATATTCTCCCAAATTTAAACTTTCTCCGCTAATTAATCTCCTGTCAATCTCTGCTTTAAAACTAGCCAAATCTGAAGCTATTTTTGCAGGATTTAAATCTAAGGTTTTTATATCAGTTTCATTAGGTATATGCCCAAGGTTAATTGCAAAGTTAAAGAATACGCCACTTTGGTTAAAACCTGAGGCTCTTTGGCTATTGTAGAACAAAATTATATCAATATCCGATGCTTTTTTTTCCCTGCCAAGCACCCTTGATCCATAAAACCCAACACCACTTAAAAAAGGAAATTGTTTTTGTCTTTCAAGAAATACAGCTTTTACATCCTTTATTAACCCTATTGACTCTGGGGATACAACAAATCGCTTGTTTTCCAATATTTGAGCCCCTGATTCAGACATGTTAATAAATTAAGACGCACCTTTTTCTAAGTATTTTTTGTAACCCTCTGAGG
>DATDWU010000013.1:0-3432 GCA_035289525.1 Patescibacteria group bacterium
GGATCAATGCTCCGGTACAGTTCCCGGTAGGCTCGCTTGGCTACAAAGTCCCCTATCCCGGCAGAACTGGCCGTGTAATTTTTAACCGCTAAACTGCTGTATAAAAACGGCAGATTCAACAGAACCAATACTATTAAGATAATCCAATACTTCCGGCAAAAATAAGCAACCAGCAGAATTATCACCGGAATAATCGGCATCAGATAACGCGGCCAGAAAGAGATTAAACTGTTGATAATCAAAAAATTGATTGTAAAACCGGATAAATAAACCCAAACCTTATCTTTCTTTACGATGGCTATGACAAATAAAACAATTGCCGCAATTACCCCAACCGGAAGAAGAGGCGACCAGTCTCCAAAAGTAGTTTTCCCTAAATTCCACCAACCTTCGTAAGAGTTTACGAATATTCCTCTCCATTGGTTTAAGTAGTCAATATGAGGATCCGGGTTGTAATAAAAATCAAGTTGTTTTTGGTGAAGTTTGATCCAGGGAATAGGATTGGGATGTTTTAAAAAATAGGAAATATAGGAAAAAAGATAGCCGGCCCCGGTTCCCGCTAAAAAAACTAAGGGAAGCATAATACTTCTCCTTAACCAAATCATTAACGGAATACTTAAAATAATCAGTCCGAGGGTATAAACTCCAATCTTAGTGCCGGTTGCCAAACCCAGGAATATCCCGGAAAGAACCAGGGATTTTAAATCGGGTTTTTTTATGTATTTTACGAAGAAATAAACATTCGCTAAAAATAAAAACATGACCGGCAAATCCAGCATGGTTTCCCGGAGCTGGGTTGCTACAAATGGCGTCGTTACAAAAAGAAGCAATAAAACCAGCGAATATTTCTTGTCTTTAAAAATGATTTGAGATAGTAAGTAAAGAATATAAATTGAGCCAAAATACATCCCCAGGCTAACCCAATAAGGATTGCCAAAAAAATATTCCGATAATCCATACAAATATTTGCCGAAGGGTGGTGCCTCAAAATTCAGGTAAAAGGGGTTTTCGCCCTGAACTAACCTGTATCCGACAAATTGATAAAGAACGCCGTCTGAGATTCCCCTGGTGCTGTTTGGAATATTCCACTGCGAGTGATAGTAAAGGTTTTCGTAATATTCTGGCTCGTATTTAAAGAAAAAAATTTGGCGCGAATTAAAAATAACAAAAATAAGGGAGATAAGTATCAGAGTAAGGAGTACCCGAACCGAAGGATTAAAATAAGAATTAATTTTATCTAGGGCCTTAATATTCTTCACCGCAACTTTAGTTAGATCTTGTTTCCAGGCTGATGTTTTGGGGCAATATCGGCAGGCGCTGCAAAGGCCCGGGCAACTGGGGCATTATTTTTATGTCTGCTCCGATGACATTTTCGTTGGCTTTCAGTATTTCCTCGACCTGGGCCGGGGTTTTAAAAGTAATTTGCGATTTGAGTTTATTCAGGTCAAGTTTGGGCATCAATTTCGCTTTAAATTTGGCAGTAAAGACAATTTTTCCGTCCTTTTCCACTTTAGATACGGTTGCCTGGGTTTCGGTTCTGGACATATCCAGATCAAAACCGTCCGGTACGGTCGTTTCAACCAACTTTCCGACAATGACTTTAAGGTCGGCATCGGAATAAGCCGTACCTTTTAAGTTCAGGTTTAAAGTCAGCGAAAATTCGGCAGCCTGGTCACCGGGATTTTTTGAAAAAGATTGTTTCAGGACTTTTTCAACGAAAGTCTCTTCCAGTATCTTCATATCACCGGTTAGTTTACCCTGAAGATCTCCCTGGGCTTTTTTCTTTAAATCGGCAGTCAGTGAAGCTAAAAGTTTTTTCTGATCATCCGAGTTTACAACAGTAACCTCTTTGGACACACCCCCCGAAAAAGCGGTGTCAACTTTGGCGGTGTATTGATCGGAAGATAATCCCTTAAAGGTTAATTCTTTGCCCGCTGCCAAATTACCGTCCGGGCCAATGGTAGAGGCGGTAGCGTTGCCGGCCGTCTTACCGAATGAGATGCCACCGTCAACTGCCGATTGAGAGGCCACATTGACACTGGTATCAAGGGTAAAATTGATGTTGTTGGGGCCAAGCAGTACTGTCCCCTGGGAAAAAGTTTTAGGGGAAGAAGTTTTGTTATAAATAATAACGGTTCCCTTGGCCGATTCCCCCACCTGCTTCTTGCCGGTTGCCGCTGCTTTGGCCGAACCGTCAACTGTAGTTTCGACAATTTTGCCGGCTATCAGCTTATTGGCTTCATCCATAGTTGTAATTTTAGGATCGGCGACAATCTGGGTTTCTTTCTCCAGAATTTTCGGATCAATAAACATAACCACCGTTGCTTTAGTCAAAAACACATACGCCCCAACCAGGACTATCAGAACGACCAGGGGAATTATTAAGGTTAAACCGGGATTACCGAACATTTTTAGAGGGTTAGGCAGTTTTTTAGGAATTATCGCTGCGGGTGAAAATTTCTCCAGCATCCCCGGACCATGCACCGGTTGAACATTTTTTTGGTATGCGGCCAAGGCCGAGTCGGCATACTCGTCACCCGGTTCCCGTTTGGTCCGGCCAAAAGCTGTTTCAATATCACCCTGGACAAAGGCAGCCTCATTGACAAACGGTTTGGACACAATATTAGAAGATTCCTTCTGCACAGTCTTGTCCTGATGCTTAGGTTCAATAGGAACGGTTCGATGATCCAGGTGGGCATGCGGATTTATTTCAGAAGCCCCGGCAAAACTCAAACTCTTAATTCCAATTTCTTCCTCCAAATCTTCAATTTTCGGCAAATGCAAAAAAGGCAACTGACCCATCCAGTTAAAAGACACCAGATCTTCTTTATAGTGGGACAGCTCACCGCTGCCGAAAATAAAAATCTTGGCCGGCAAAACTTCAATGTCGCCAAAGGAAAGCAAGGCTTTCTCAATATCGCGCGGTAAATGGTCCCCTCTTACGACTTCTTTACTCCCTAAAACCTTACCCGCCTTAACTACGGCTACCGTTAAAGGATCGCCGACTTCCACTAAAATGGCGGTGACAGGAACGCCCTCCTGTCTTTGCAATAAGTGACAGATCGCATGGGAAGTCGCAACATAAGCCAGTGGCACTATATCCAGCTCGCGGGTCAATTGCTTTAAAACTTTGGAATATTTCGGCTTTAATTCTTCATCAGCCAGCCAGGAATCGGGCACACCAAATAAAACTTTTTCCGGTTCGGGTAAAAAATCGGCTAAAGCTTCATCCAATGCTAAATTAGCGGCAGTAATCAGTTCCTTGGGGTTTTCGGATATATCATCAGGCGAATGGAATTTCTTCCGGGAGGTCGCCACAATTCTGACTTTGCCTCCTTCAATCCCCCAAACCGCGCCGGTTACATTATTATGTTTGATGCTTAAACCAAAATAATACTCCGCCTGAGGGGCATTTTTCTTATTTGGTAAGAT
>DATDWU010000014.1:0-8963 GCA_035289525.1 Patescibacteria group bacterium
AGCCAGGAAACTGGTTTTAGTTCCGGTTTTAGCATTCCAAACATACTCAGTTTCAAAAGGCAGTTTTTTATCGGCAGCCCCAACTTCCTTAACATCAACCTTAGGTACCCCCCGGGCGTATTCCTGAAAATAAGTTTTACCATTTCTTCTGACTTCGGCTCTGACATAATCGGAAAGCGCATTAACAGCCGAAACACCGACTCCATGTAATCCTGAGGAAACCTTATAACCGTCAGACCCGAATTTACCTCCGGCATGTAGGGTTGTCATGATAACCTCTAAAGCTGATTTCCCCGTTTTAGGATGGACATCAACCGGAATTCCCCGGCCGTCATCAGCCACAGTTATATAGTTATCTTTGTGTAAAGTTACCCAGATATTTTTTGCGTGTCCGGCAAGAGCTTCATCAATAGAGTTATCAACAACTTCTTTTATAAGATGATGAAGTCCCCGGGTATCGGTCGAACCAATATACATCCCCGGGCGTTTACGAACCGGTTCTAAACCTTCTAAAACCTGAATCTGTGAAGCATCGTACGTGGATTTTGCCATAGGCTAAAGAGTTTAACAGCTTAGATAAATTTATGCAAGTTTAGTTAGTTAATTTAGACTGTTGTATAAAGCTAAACTAGATATAATCCAGCTTAAGCATTAAATATTCTAAAATCGTTCGAATATTTACATTACTCTCCTTCCAAATTTGTGCTTGAAGTAGTTCTCCCAGAAATTCTCCAGGTTCCTCCCCTTTAAAAACTCTTTCCCGGTAAGATTCCACCAGATCATTTAAAAGTTTTTCTTTATCGGAAGCTTTTTCCACTATTTCAAACCTTTCCCCGATAGATTTATTAATTAGTTCATCCAGATCAAAATTTACGCTTCCACCTGAGAGGTGGGAGGCTAAATTAATTATTTTGCAGCGGGACAGAATAGTTGGTAAGAGCCTGGTCTCCGAGTCAGCTCCAATTAGTATTACTGATTCTTCGGGCGGTTCTTCTAAGATTTTTAAGAGGGCATTTTGGGCATCGGGACTGATATTGCTTCCCTCAAATATGACTGCCGATTTAGCAGTTTTTCCGAAAGGCTTTGTTGAAAGGTGTTTTATCAGCTGCTTAATTTGGGCTATGCCGATTTTTTCTTCATCTAAAACAAACAGGTCCGGATTATTAGAAGTTATTTGGGACTGTTGCAAAATCCGCCGGAGTTCTTCGTCTCTTTCTTTTTTATTGGGGGAAACAATAATCTTTGGCTGCATAGAATCCTTTTAGCAAAATCCTTGACACTTATCAACCGGATTGACGATAATGGTTATAAGAATCTGCCCCGGTTGCAGGTTTAATTTGTATGGATCAATCTCAACTGACTGTTGTTGATATATTAGAACAAGAAGGAAAACTCACCTCCGAGCAGGTATCGGCCGTTAAGCTGGAAAATATAAATACCGGTCAGCCCTCCGAAAAAATCATTGTCGAGAGAAGGTATGCAACCGAAGAGGATATCTCCAAAGCCAGGGCCAAGCTGATGGGAATTCCTTTTATTAAGCTTGAGGGGATGGAAGGGCCGGGAATTTCCGCAGAGATTTTAAATTTAATCCCCGAACAGGTAGCCCGGCGTTATAAACTCATCCCCTTCCGGCTGGATGGAGACATATTGTCAATTGCTATGGTTGATCCTCTGGATATCCAGGTAATCCAGTTTATTGAAAAGAAAACCGGCAAAAAAACTTCGAGATTTCTGGCCCTTGAAAAGGACATCCTCGATGCTATTTCCGATCAGTATTCCCAAAACCTAACCTCGGAAGTAGTTTCGGCCCTTAAAGAAGTCAGTTCCGGCATTCCCGAGATATCCAAAGCCCAATCCGATTTTGATAAAGCCGAGATTATTAAGGAAGCGCCAGTAGCCAATATCGTGACCCAGCTTTTAGAATATGCGGTAAAAACGAAGGCTTCGGATATCCATGTTGAGCCGGAAGAAACTCAAACAAGGGTTAGGTACCGGATTGACGGTATATTGCATGAAAAAATAATTTTGCCTAAAAAAGTTCATGAAGCGGTCGTTTCCAGAATTAAAATTATGTCCGGGCTTAAAATCGATGAGCGCCGTTTGCCTCAGGATGGCCGGTTTTCTTTTTCCGAAGCAGGTTCGGATATAGATTTGCGTATTTCAACCCTGCCGACAATTTTTGGCGAAAAAGTAGTGCTGAGACTTTTACCAAAGTCCCAGAAACCGCCGACACTTCTGGAGCTGGGTCTTCGTGCCAGTGCATTGAAAAGCCTGGAGACTCAGTTAACCCGGACACACGGGATTATTTTAATCTGCGGTCCGACCGGTTCGGGTAAAACAACCACTCTATATTCAATACTATCAAAGCTGTCAAATTCGAAAGTTAATATTTTAACGATTGAAGATCCGGTTGAATACCATATTGAAGGAGCCAACCAGGTCCAGATTAATCCTCAGATCGGCTTAACCTTTGCTTCCGCTCTCAGATCTTTTTTGCGGCAGGATCCCAATATTATTCTGGTCGGTGAAGTCCGTGACGCCGAAACGGCCGAACTGGCCATTCAGGCCGCTCTGACCGGTCACCAGGTTTTCTCAACCCTGCATACTAATTCGGCCGCCGGTTCCTTGCCGAGGCTTCTTGATATGGGGATGGAACCGTTTCTGTTGGCATCGGCTGTTAATGCCGTTCAGGGTCAAAGAATTTTGCGCCGGCTCTGCAATCATTGCCGTTATACTTACGCTCCTCCTCCGGAAGTGACTGAAAATATCCGCTCGGTTTTAGGTAATTTACTGCCTACAAAACCAATGCAGCTTTACAAAGGAAAGGGTTGCAATGAGTGCGGGGGGCTGGGTTATTTAGGACGGGTAGGTATTTATGAGGTACTGATTGTTTCCGATAAAATAATGCACTTAACATTGGAGCGGTCTTCGGCATCGGCCATCGAAAAACAGGCTGTACTGGAAGGAATGATGACAATGAAACAAGACGGCTATCTGAAAGTCCTGGAAGGCGTGACGACTCTGGAGGAAGTCTTAAGGGTGGCTCAGGATTAAGAGACTTCCCGGTTGCCAATCAGGTTTAAAAATAGTTTATGAATATTAATATCAGCCAGTTACTTGAGTTGATGATTCAGCGTGAAGCTTCGGATCTACATCTGATCGCCAATTTTCCGCCCACGATCCGTGTCAACGGTGATCTTTTGCCGGTGATCGGTTCGGAGCAATTAACAAGTGAGGATATTAAGAGTCTGGTAATGCCGGTACTGGCTGAGGGCCATAAGGAACAACTAGCCCGCTTACTGGATGTCGATTTTGGAATGGATTTTAAAAACACCGGCCGCTTCCGGGTTAATGTTTACCACCAGGTCGGGACATTAGCGGCAGCCTTCCGGTTGATACCCAAAAAATTGCGCCAGCTTGACCAAACCGGGCTACCCGCCAATATCGGTAAGATTACCGATTTAAAACAGGGGTTGATTTTGGTGACAGGCCCGACCGGACAGGGTAAAACAACAACCCTGGCGGCCTTTATCGATAAAATTAACCGCGAGCGGAGTGCTCATATTATCACCATTGAGGATCCGATTGAGTTTATTTACCCCAAAAATAAGTCCTTGATTTCGCAAAGAGAGTTAAATTCGGATACGGTTTCCTGGGGACGGGCTTTGCGTGCCACTTTGAGGGAAGATCCAGACGTAGTGCTGGTCGGCGAAATGCGGGATTTTGAGACAATTGCGGCAGCATTGACCATTGCCGAAACCGGTCATTTGGTTTTTGCAACCTTGCATACCAATTCGGCCGGTCAAACCCTGGACAGGATTATTGATGTTTTTCCTTCAGTTCAGCAAGCCCAGATCAGATCCCAGCTGGCGGCCGTTTTGGAAGTTGTCATCTCCCAAAGATTAATCCCGACAATTAACCCCGGCCGGGTGCTGGCTTATGAAATTTTGATAGGCAATACTGCCAGCCGGGCGATTATCCGGGAGGGCAAGACCCATTTAATAGATAACCTGATCCAGACATCAGCTGAATCAGGCATGGTTATTATGGAGGCAAGTCTGGCATTCCTTCTGCATGAAGGCTACATCACTTTGGAAACTGCCCAGAACTATGCTATAAGACCGCAAGTCCTGGAGAAACTGATGGGTGGCTAAATATGCCGATATTTTCTTATAAGTCCCGTGATTTCCAGGGTGTAGACCATAAGGGCACAATTGAAACTGTTGATGCCAGCCGGGCTGCCAGGCTTTTAAGCAAGAAAGGGTTAGTTGTTACTTCAATTTCGGAAAAGAAGGCAGCAACCCCGCTTTTTAATAAATTTTTCAACCGGATTTCTTTTGATGAACTGGTTATTTCAACCAGACAGCTTTCGACTATGATTGAATCCGGCCTGGTGCTTTCCGAGGCTATAAACATTTTAGTCGGCCAGCAGTCCAATGTTACCTTCCAGAAAGTTTGGGAGCAGGTACTAAGGGATGTTAATAGCGGTTTAGATTTGGCTTCGGCCTTGAAAAAACACCCGGATGTTTTTCCGCCGCTCTATTGCAGCCTGGTGAAAGCCGGCGAACAAGCCGGTAATCTGGATGTTATTTTAACCGAAATGGCCAATAACCTGGAAAGAGACCGGGAATTTAAGAGCCGGGTCAGAGGTGCTTTGGTTTATCCGGTTATGGTTATGGGAATGATGGGGGTTGTTGTTTGTATTATGATGTTTTATGTAATTCCCAGACTGACATCTCTTTATACACAGTCTAATATTGATCTACCCCTGCCGACAAAAATTTTAATAACGACCTCAAACCTTTTCTTAGGCTATTGGTGGTTAATGTTGATTATGTTGGTTTTAGGCGTGATTCTTTTTAAGAAATGGGTATCAACTCCGAAAGGAAAATACATTTTCGATGAATACTCGTTAAAAATACCTATCATCGGTCGGATTATCAGAGGAACTGCTTTAACAGGGTTTACCAGAACCTTTGGCCTGCTGACCACGGCCGGGGTACCGATTTTAGACTCTATTGCTATTGTTTCTGATGTCATCAGTAACGCCGTCTACAAAAAAGCCCTTTCTGATACCAGGCTGGGTGTTGAGCGGGGTTTGACTATGTCTGCCCAGCTGGATGAAGTCGGTGTCTTTCCTAAAATTGTCTCGCAAATGTATAGGGTGGGAGAAGAAACCGGAAAAGTTGATAAAATTTCCTTTAAACTGGCCGAATATTTTGAGTCCGAAGCCGACCATCTGGTTAAAAACCTGACTGTTATTATCGAGCCTTTGATATTAATTGTATTAGGCGTCGGTGTCGCTTTCCTGGTTTTGTCAATAATTCTGCCTATCTACAAATTAACCACCTCGGTAGGTTAAAAATTTGTTAAGAATGCTATCTTGACTGGGTATAGTCGGTTATGGATACAATGAGATTACATCAATTAGGACTCTTTTTAGAGTTACTACTTAAAGGAGGTGAGAGACTTGATAAAAACTGCCCGTAGAACAACCCGAGGTTTTACCTTGGTCGAACTTTTGGTTGTTATTGCAATCGTGGCAATTCTTGCCGCAGTTGTTGTACTTATAATTAATCCGTTAGAGTTGACAAGACGTGGAAGAGACGCCGCCAGGCTCTCAGACCTTTCCAATTTACAGAATGCCATTAATGTTGCAGTTCAGGAGGCTACTAATTCAGGCTCAGCTATCCTCTGCAATGGAGGCACCTATCCTTGTACATTTAAAAGCAGTCCGCTTGGAGCAAGTACCAGATTGGCTGATGGAACAGGCTGGGTTTCGGTGAATTTGGGAGGACAAAAAAGTGTTTCGGTTCCGACCCTTCCGGTTGATCCGACAAACGATACAACTTTCCACTATACCTATTGTGCCGACAATGATGCATGGGAAATAAATGCTGTATTGGAATCAGACCAACAAAAGCCAAAAATGGCTGCCGATGGTGGAGACGAGAACGCTACCGATACAACAGGAAGGTATGAAGTAGGATCAAACTTGACCTTAATTAACGCGTCAGGGACACCCTGCCCGTTCTAACTTTATATGATTTGGGTTTTAGGCTTTATTATTGGAATTTGTTTAGGAAGTTTAACTAAGGTAATAGCAGACAGAAGCCTGGATAACAGATCTTTTTGGGGAAGGTCGTACTGTGAAAGTTGCAAGAAAAAGCTTGCCTGGTACGACCTTTTTCCTGTTCTCTCCTATCTTTTATTGAGAGCCCGCTGCAGGTACTGTCATAAAAGTCTCAGTTTTGAGTATCCGATGGTCGAGTTTTTAACGGGTCTTTTAACTGCAGGCGTTTTTATTAAATTTGTTCCGGCCAATTTTTTCGAAATCGGTCTCCTCGGGCAAACCTTTGCAGTATCGGGAATAATATTTTATTGCTTTGTCCTGGTTATTTTGATCTCGCTTTTTTTGACTGATTTTAAAACCGGTTATATCCCCGACAGAATCACCTACCCGGCCATATGGACAGTTTTTTTATACTGGATAATCACCGCTTCTGCAAAAGCCTACCTTTTGTACGGGTCATTAAGGAGTTCTTCTTTAGGGCAATATCTTTTGCCGCCCCATTCCAATTATTTTTACTCGCATTTACTGGATTTATTTCAGCCACTGATATATGGCAGCTTGATGGCGTTATCGCTTGGTTTATTCTTTTACCTCTTGATAATAGTGACCAGGGGGAAAGGAATGGGCGGAGGCGACCTTAAGCTGGGAGTGTTCCTGGGACTTGTTTTTGGGTTCCCCTACTCTCTTATGGTATTGATGCTGTCTTTTTTGTTGGGTGCTTTATTTGGTATTGCTTTAATTCTGATAGGAAAAAAGAAATTCGGCCAGACTATGCCGTTTGGTCCTTTTCTGTCTTTGGCGGGGGTAATAACAATATTTTGGGGTGCAGAAATTTTAAGTTGGTATCTGAGTTTTGGAGGACGTTAACTTGGATATTGACAAGATAATACGGTTATGAAAACATGATTATATGAACCTGCCCGTTCTAAATAAAAGAGGATTCACTTTAGTTGAGTTAATGGTAGCAATTTCAATTGTTGCCATTCTGGCAGTTGTCGGTCTGGTAGTTTACGGAAATGTCCAGGCAACAGCCCGGAATTCTCAAAGAGAACAGAGCCTACAGGCTATTACTACTGCTTTAGAATCTAACAAACCTCCCGGTTCCACTATATATCCACAAATTCTGGACACCCAATTTTCAGGCGGAACAGTACCTACCGATCCGAAAGCAGCTGCCACTGCTCCGGCCACCCAGAAATATTGCTTAATATACTCAGAAACCAATCCGCCTACCACAGCCAGCCAAATACCAAAATACGGTGTGGGACAGTTTATAAGCAATTGGACTTCTTGCACTGTAACAGGAACCGGAACCGGTGTACCTATAGCGAACGCGATCCCTGTTGTCGCCGTAAAAATGACTTCCTGGGCTGTTTGCGCTAGAGACGAGACAGATCAAACAGCCACAGCGGCTACTAAAGTATTCTGCAAATATAATAAACTATAAAAATGTATAGAAATAAAAGGGGCTTTACCTTAATAGAATTAATGGTTGCGATTTCCATCGTAGCTATACTGGCAGTTATCGGGTATACGCTACTGACAACAGCTCAGGCTAATGCCAGGGATTCCAGAAGAAAACAAGATATCGACGCAATAGCAACTGCCTTGGAGTTGCAGTTTGACGGGCCAAAAGGGACATATCCTGCTGTAGCGGTATCAATGTTTGCCGACGGTAAGCAGCCGGTAGACCCGGTGACTAATCTGGCCTACACTGTTACTCCCGGAACTGCGGGCGCTGTCAGTTACGTGGTATGCGCAGATCTGGAAGGTACAACAGGCAATTTTACAGATGCCGGGACTACTCCCAGTCCTACCAACGCCGGTGGTTTTTATTGCCGGAAGTCCCAGCAAAAGTAATATTACTCATCCCTCAATTGCAAAGTATGTTTGACGCAGTATCCCACTCCACTATTGATCGCCAAAGGGGTTTTTCATTGATCGAATTACTGGTGGTAATCGGCATAATCGGTTTAGTAACCGGAATTGGTGCTTCTTTTGCCGCTTCCGTTCAGCGTAATACCCGTAACGCCCAGAGACAATCTGATTTGAATATAATTAAATCCGTTCTACAGCAATATTATGCCGATAACAATTTTTATCCCGACACTTTTAATTTGGGCGCCGGAGGTGAATTTAGCAGTTGTACCGGAAACAATATTACACCTCCCCCAACCTGCAACAGTAAGAAAAAAATATATTTAAAGAGTCTACCTAAAGACCCTCAAGCTTCTGCGACTCAATATTATTCGTATAAAGCTTTTAGAAGCTCCGCTGCCGGTGCGCAGGAATGCACGAATTCAGTGAATCAGGGCAAATGCCACTATTATCAATTATGTGCCAGTCTGGAAAATCCGGCAGTACCTGTAAGTTGTACCGGTGGAAATTTTCTCGTTACTCCTCTTTAATATCTTATTCTTCTCTGCTACGCTAAAGGTATGTCTGCTCTTGGAGGAGTTGTTAGTTCATGGTTATTAGTTCATAGTAAGACGCAAAATGTGCTCGCGCACAACGATGAACGACGAACGAATCACCAACTGGGTTTTAGTCTGGTTGAGGTATTGGTTGCACTGGGAATAATTGCTGTCCTGGGAGCAGTTGCTGTTCCTAATTTAAGGAATTTTTCCCTAAACCAGGAAATTGACACTACATCCGCACAGATTGCCAATGTTTTAAAAACTGCCCAATCCTCGGCTATTTCCCGGATTAAATGTCCTAACGGAGACACTACTTCAGCATATAAGGTTAGACTGACCCCAAATAATTATTCATTGATTGCCAAGTGTGATTTAAGCGGCGATCAAATGATTGATACTTATTTTTATGCTCCCCAGGGGGCCGATAAGAGTATTTTTACAGGCAGTGTAGATGTTTGCCAGGGTTCAACAAC
>DATDWU010000015.1:0-21743 GCA_035289525.1 Patescibacteria group bacterium
GTTAAAGGCAGTTTTAAAGTTTATAATAAAATTCCCTTGCATGATATGCGCGGGCCTTCGCCATACAAAAATATTTATCCTTCAGGAAAATACCATATTAAAGATGTTCCTAACTCAATGTATTTTTATCAGGGATACGCGATTCACGGGGCTTATTGGCATAATAATTTCGGCAGGGTTGCTTCTCACGGTTGTGTAAATGTTCCGCTTGATGCAGCCAAATGGCTTTTTGATTGGGCCTCTGTGGGAACGAGAGTTGAGGTTTGGTAGCCTAAATATCAGAAGGTGTTGTGGTTCTAGGTCGCAGTAAATGATCTACTTCCAGTAGAGCTGCAACAAAGACTTGTTTGCTAGCCACCCGTTCCTTATACAGATCAGAGTTCCTTAAGACCATTGCCATCAGCTCTCTTAATTCACGATCGACGTTAAAAAAACTCCCCAGCATAAATCTTTTACCTCTTAATTTTTTTGCTTCATCTGGCGGTAAATTTTCTCTACCTAGTTGGTCAATTCTTTCTTCAGCTCTCATTTCCTGTGTTCTGACTTGTAAGGTGGCTAAATTAATAGTAGGTACCATTCTGCCCTCAGCTTGCGCGACCCTATCATGATACAAAAAGGTGACAGCAATTCCATCTCTACGGGCTTGGTCAAGCTGCTTTTGTTTATGGGCTCTTCTTGGAAAGCATGCTAAACCTGATCTTGTATCAAAAAGTTGGGAGATATAAAGGCTTTCTGTAAGTCTCATACGCGATAAAGCCTCATCTCTTAAAGCAAAGGGATCGTGGTGGTGAGATTCAAATAGCTCTCTGGCGATTTCATCTCTTAATGTAAGTGGTTGTGATCTTCCTGATTGTTCTTCAACAGTCATTGAGGAATTATATATAAGACCTATAATATTATCAAGGTTCAAAATTTTTGTCTAAACTTAGATGTGGTTAGTAAATGGTATTAGATGATAATATGGAGACTGCTAAATTTTATGCAGAAAAAAGTTTTACCTATTTTATTTGCGACATTACTTTTAGACACCATCGGTTTCGGGATGGTTTTTCCGATTATTCCGATAATCTTTACTGATCCGGCTTCGCCCGCCTTCCTGCTAACGGGTTACTCCCAAAGCATGCAGTTTCTAATAGCCGGCGGAATTACGGCGGTTTTCGGATTGATGACTTTTATCGCGGCTCCGCTTTTGGGTGAATTATCCGACGTTTACGGACGAAAGCGGCTTTTGACTATAGGAGTGGCGATATTGGCTCTTTCGCAATTTGTTTTTGGATTTGGCATTGAGTTGGCATTAGTGCCGGTCCTGTTTATTGCCCGGGCGATTGCCGGGATGGCGGCCGCCAATATCAGCATTGCCCAGGCAGCCATTGCCGATGTCAGTAGGCCGGAAGAACGGGCCAAAAATTTCGGCCTGATCGGGGCGGCTTTCGGGATCGGTTTTATCCTCGGTCCGCTCCTTAGCGGATGGATCGCCGGAGTAAGCGGGAATCCGGCCTTTCCTTTCTGGGCGGCCGGTATTTTGGGATTAATGAATGTCGCTTTTATTTCGCTGTTTTTGCCGGAGACGCATCTACGCCGGAGTGAGAAAAAAGCTTTCACTATCTTTAAGGGGATTCACAACATTATTGCCGCACTGGAGGATAAGGAGGCGATGCCGGTTTATTTCGCCAACTTTTTATATATGTCCGGTTTTTCCTTTTTTGTTTCATTCATCGGGATACTGCTCGTTTCCCAATTTACTTTTACGGAAACTGCAGTCGGGACTTTTTTTGCGGTGGTCGGGGCATGTATCGTTATTTCCCAGCTGGTTGTTTTAAGAATCCTGGTAGCCAGGTTTAGTGAGCGGGCTATTATCAGGTTTTCGCTTCTGATGGTCGCGGCAGTAATGGTCACTTATCCGTTTCTACCAAACGGCACTGCGCTTTTTATCATGATTCCGTTTTTGGCAATTCCCCAGGGAGTTTCGATGGCTAACTTAACAGCGCTGATCAGTAAAAGTGTTTCCCCGGCCAAACAGGGGGCAGCGCTCGGTATAAACGGTTCGGTGATTGCGCTGGCTCAAGGAGTGATTCCGCTGATTGCCGGAGTCGGCTCGGGATTTGTCGGAATTAAATTGCCTTTTATTGCCGGTTCGATTTTGATAATACTAGCTTGGTCTTCGCTATTTTTAAGAAAACAAAAAAGGGATATTGTATTTAATAATTGAGTTTGCTATATTCGCACTGAATATCTAATATTATGGGTTTAGCAAGTGCTGAAATTGTAACTATAGAAGAAAGGCAAGAAGTTGTTGATGCTTTTAATCAATTCTATGATGAGGAGCATGCAAAAGAACTGGCAAGAGAAGAGAGGTACAAAGGTGGCTTTCGGGTTTTAGAAGCAGGTGTTAGGTTGGCAACCGGTCAAGATGTAATAGATCCGGCTCGGGCGATACCGCCTACATATGACGGTGATGGTTCTTTTGAAACGAGGTTTGAGGGAATGAAGGGGAACAGATAATTTGGAAGGAGTATATATCATATTCCGGAATGCCTCCAAGCTATAGGAGACAAGATCACCACTTTGTTATTGAGAGACACAGCCGTCCTTTTAGGGATTCTCGTCCGGATGGAGAGTATTGGCCCAGAGTTCAGCTTGAAGCCTTATTTAGATCCAGAAATAGAGAATCTTTAGGTAAATCGAATACTGAGTTTGATAATCGCTGGAATTTCCAACTGGCTGAGTGGGACTTAAGAACAAGAAGAGAGATTGTATTTCCTATAGTAGGCGCTCCCAAACAAGTACCAACTCCTCAAAATAGATAAAAATTTAATGGTAAAATATCCGGATGGTTATTGAAGATAATCTTCCTGAAAAATTCCGGGCTGCGGCTTTTCATCCTTCACTATTTATTTATGCATTCAAGCGGAATGTTCTGGATAAATTATTTGAAGAACTGATGCAAAGCAATATTGCGATTTTGGGAGGTGAAGCCTGGAGGATTGAGGGGGAGCTTAATTTCGGTATTATTCCTTTAAAAGACGGTAGTAAAGAAGTTTTATCCTGGAAAATAAAAAGAAAAGCCGGCGAGGATTGGTATGATTTTGTGGAAAGAAGTATTAAGAAAACTTTGGAGCTAATTACGTCTGCTGATCTGGAAAAGAAGGTGACAGCCCGGACTCGCCAAAAACTTTACTATAATTTTGAACTTAAAGCGGAAATCAACTAATCAGGTCTTCAAAATCGAATTGATCGGTAGCTGCTCTCGCAAAATCGTGAAATCGTCTGTTATCTCCGGGTCTCATCTTCATGAAAACCGGTAAAGCAAAAGATTGAAAGGGATTTCCAGACCCTATCCGGAAACCGATAAGGAAATGAGGACCATCGGAATACTTAAGAAGTCCTATTTCTACAGGAAATGGATCATCCGGATTGGGTTCAATCTGATCCTTACTCTTTAGCCACAATTCCATAATCTGAGAAGCCAGGGTATATTTTAAAAAGCGCAGATTTTGGAATCCAACAGGATTTGAGCCCTTAATATCACGCATAGCTCCGTTCAATCGGATTATTTCATACATTCTTCGACGCGCAAAATCATGAGGACTTTCAATAACAACTTCCGCTACTTCCTTTACAAGAGCTTTCGCTGCCTCAACGGGGCCGACCGGTTGTTTAATTGCCAGGGAGGCAGATTGTGCTATCCGATCTAAAGTCGAACCGATCTCGATAACATCACCCTTGGAATTCGGGTTGGCAACAGAGATTGTGACTCGATTGGACGAAAAGGGGTGATAATTTTCGCCACTCACGAAGTAATTATAAAGAGTTGTATTTACTCCGGGAAAGAAATCTGCCCGGTGAGTTTGACCTGCATTCAGTTGAGCTAATAGAGTAGAAATTACAAACGCCTGAGGGAGATTTGCATTTTCAGAAAAAGGCCGAGCCGTTTCTTGGGCTGTGGAGGCCTGTTGGTATAGGGAGGCAACTAATTCAGCTCCGGCTCTTGCTTTAAGCCCGCTTGCTGTTGCTCTTGCCTGAGATGAAATGTCAGGGTTAGTTGAGAGGTTGGCACTACTCATAAGTTGTCTAATCGGATCCTGAAGTCGAAGAACTAAACGGGTCGTACCCCAGTATTTTTCTTGAGGCGGAGTTGTTGAGGCCTCATATTGAGAATATAGGAAATCTTTTCTGGTAATTATCATGCCGCAAATTATACCTCATAAAAATTGAATTCACAATCATTTATCAAATAAGTAATGACTTATAGTAGAATAAACGGAAGAGGATCACTGATTACGGGGTTCATATTTAATATCTGTTTAAATTGCCTGATTGACAGTTAATTTAAAATCCTTCATATTTAGTGTATGCCCAAAAAGAAAACCGCTGTAGCAAAATCTTCCTCTTCAGGCCTAGGCCAATATAAACATCATCTTCTTCCTTCAATAGCCGGCGGGGGAGTTGCCTATGTCCTTTCTGGAGTGGCAGTTTTGGGGTTAGCAGTATTCGGTGCAGTCCTGGCTGCAAATGCCATAAACCATCATCTCCATAAAAAATAATTCTTTTTAAAACTTGAAATGTTCTGTTAATGATTTATGATGGATATAGGCAATACTGAAGGAGATTGAATGAAGAATACCGATAAATATCTCTATTTTATCTTTGCGGTTGTCGGCTGGATCTTTTTAAAGAGCGGATTTGAAAAAATCAGTGCCGGAAAGTTTGTGGGTGCATTGGGCGCTACACTGACCAAGTTTGCCAAAGATAATCCCTATCCTCCGGTTAAAGCTTTTCTGGAAAATGTGGCGGTTCCTAATTCGGCTGTTTTTGGATTTTTAACCCAGTGGGGGGAGTTTTTAGCAGGGATCAACTTGCTGCTTTTGTCCCTTTGGATGATTTTTAATCCTAAAAGCGGCCAACGCTACTCTAAACTGATGGCGCTAGGTTTTGGAACTGGACTTTTGTTAAATATTACTTTTTGGCTGGCTGCCGGCTATACCAGTCCTTCAACAGGAGGATTGAATCTGGTGATGGGTGCAATTAATTTGACTGGTTTAATATTTATCCTAAGAGAATCTAAAGCTAAGTGATAATGGACACTCCAACTTTGCTCCGGAGGCTAAAAAGCTTTATTAAAGGAGAAGTTGAATCCGCCAAAAAAACTCTGGAATTTTACAGCCATGATACCTCCCTTTTTGAGCTAGTGCCTGAAGTTGTGGTTTATCCTCTGGATACGGAGGATGTCGGCAATATAGTCAGGTTTGTTTCCGTCCACAAAAAAGAAAACCCCCGGCTTTCGCTGACCGCAAGAAGCGGCGGGACGGATATGACCGGAGGGGCGATTAACGATTCAATAATCCTTGATTTTTCCAAACATTTTAATGAAATAGGCGAGATAAGGACTGAAGGAACTACGGTTGAGCCGGGAGTATTTTACCGTGATTTTGAAAAAATGGCACTGGAGAAAAACCTGTTGTTTCCCGCCTACCCGGCTTCAAAAAACATCTGCTGTTTGGGCGGGATGGTCAACAATAATTCCGGCGGTGAGAAAACCTTGGCCCACGGCAAAACGATAGATTATGTTGAAAAACTTAGCATCATTTTATCGGACGGAGAAGAATATGTTTTTGAAAAATTAACCAAAGGGGAGCTGGATAAAAAATTAAACCAGGATGATTTTGAAGGCCGGATTTATAAAGGAATCTTTGAACTTTGCAAAAACAACTACGACCTGATCAAAAACGCCAAACCTAAAGTCAGCAAGAATTCAACCGGCTATAACATCTGGGATGTTTACGATAAAGAAAGCGGCGGGTTTGATATAACAAAGATCTTTGTCGGCGCCCAGGGGACTTTAGGTATGATGGTCAAGGCCGAAATTAAGCTAATCCAAGCTAAAAAACATTCGGGATTACTGGTGATTTACTTAAACGATATGCAAATTTTGCCGAAATTAATTAATGATGTTTTAGCAGTTAGACCGGAAAGCTTTGAAGTTTTCGATGACCATACTTTAGCCTTGGCCCTGAGGTTTATGCCCCAGTTCATTAAGCTTTTGGGAGTGGGGGGGACAATTAAGATGGGGTTGCAGTTTATTCCGGATCTATTTAATTTTGCGACTCGCGGTTTGCCTAAGTTTACATTGTTGGTCGAATTTGACTCTGACAACCCGGGGGAAATTAAGGAAAAAATAGAGAGGCTGCAAAAGCATCTTTCGGCTTACCCGATCCGGATGGAACTGGCCGAAACAGATGAGAAGGCCCAAAACTTTTGGACCATCAGAC
The DNA here is from genome assembly GCA_035289525.1 of Patescibacteria group bacterium. GTDB lineage: Bacteria > Patescibacteriota > Microgenomatia > Daviesbacterales > UBA10151 > JACPKO01. The sequence continues at coordinate 6,270 of DATDWU010000015.1, forward strand.
GGGAAAGTTTTAATTTGCTGCGCAAGAATGTTAAGAATAAGCACACTGCACCGTTTATCGATGATTTTATTATTAACCCGCCGCACTTAATTGAGTTTTTCCCCAAATTAATCAAAATTTTAGAGGACCATAAAATAAACTACACGATAGCCGGGCATATGGGTGACGGCAATTTCCATATTATTCCGCTGATGGATTTTAAGGATAAAAAGGAAGTTGCTAAAATCCCGGCAGTTGAAGAATTAGTAAATCAATTAGTTATTGATTTCGGCGGATCGATCTCGGCCGAGCATAACGAAGGGATGATAAGGGGCCATTATATTGAAAAGATGTACGGCAAAGAAATGTTCAAAATTTTTAAGGAAATAAAAAACATTTTTGACCCTCAAAATATTTTCAACCCGCACAAAAAAACCGACAGTGATGAAGGTTTTTCAATGGCCCATATCCGCAGCCATTTTTAAATTCCGTGGAGTTTGTAGTTTGCTGCCTTGCAGGCTTTTGATCTTTTTTAACCCGGCTTGAGGTTAATATATAGAGCTCTCATTTGTCGGACTAAGTTCGCTCTATGTAAATGTCACACTAATTGTTTATAGTCCAATTTTGGAATGTGACATATATAAACTACTTTTAATTCCCGGCGGTCCAATTCTTTTTTATCTCTCCCGATCAATCCGATTTCGTAATCTTCCAGGTCTCTTCCCTCACGCTCCGGGACAAAATTCAAAATGCCGGGCTGGTCTCCGGCAACTATCCATCCTTCATCGACTTTGATAACGTTAAAATCAGCAGAGGAAGTGCCGGGGGTAAAGCTGTCGTATTTTTTTTAATACCTCAATTGCCTCAGTTTTTAAATCACCTTTAAGGTTGTAAATAATAACGCAAGTTCCGTGCTCAAAAACAACCCAATCCTTACGTTTGGGATCGATAGCTTTTCTGTAAATATTAACAAGTTCAGAATTTTGGGGCATTTGAGTCCTGATAGTAAGAAAATCTTGCTATTCTTCCGGAATTTATTTTCTAAAAAACCGGTTGGTTATCGGAAGAATAGTAGAAATCACAAAGATCATAACCTGAGACAGCTTGACCGGCTTTAACTTCGGCTTTCTTTAAAAGCCTGGGTTTAGTGTCACCGCAACTTGTCTCGCCCCCAGTCGGGCAGACAATTGTTGAATATCCGATTGTATTATCGGAAACTTTATATCTTAAGTAATAAGTCCCGGGATGAAGTTCAAAAGTATAAGTAATGCCGCCCCCGTTTTGGCTTCCTGGGTAATCCTGGGTAAAAATATTACCATCAGTATCCTTTGCCTCAATTTTCCCGGGAAATAATACTTCAGAAGGATAGCAAAGCTTACCTGTTACGGTCCCAGTTTTTATTTCAGACTTCTCCGAGTCTGTTGCGGTCTCAAATTGACTCCTGACCTCGCCCGATTTGATGCTGACTCCGTACCAGTTAAAAGTGGCGCTATGCCTGTTTTTTAGCTCGTAAACATGGACGTTGTATTCCCCCTCAGCTTCGTTATCCACTTCAACCCGGCCGTTCGGGACTCTCTTAAGGTAGTCCTGGACTTCCGGCAGTTTTTTAACATTTTCGATAGCCTGGTCTTTGGTCATGCCGGTTGTGGCAACCTGTTGAGTCACTTGCTCGGGGATTAATTTTTCCATCGGAGCATTTTTTATATAAAAGTAACCGGCGGCTATTATTGTTAATATGATTATTACTAGTGCAGGTATTTTCATATTTTAAAAGGGTATTTTTTGATAATATTTTTGTCCCTGTTAATTAAGATTAATGATACAACATTGCCTGCCAAACACAAAAAAACCGCTCCAATTGAAGCAAAACTAACAACCTGAAAACCTAAGCTGCTGCTTAATCTGAGAAGCCCGGCAAATAAGACGACTGTATTTACAAAATTTAATATTGCCGCGTACAGAGTTGTAAATCTGGTATTAAGCAACACAAGCAGGACTTGGACGGCAGAAATTACAAAAAATAACCACAACAGCGATCCGGGATAAGATATTGCCAGGCTAATTCCGCTTCTGCCGCTTTCAAAATTTTCCCAGTTTAAAAAACCCAGAACCAGCTGCGAAATTATAAAAAAAAGAAAGACTAATCTTACTTTAGTCTTGGTTTTTTTGTCCTGTTTGGAAGCTGCAGCTAAAGCAAAAGGGGATAAAATCAATACTGCGGCCAATACCAAGAGATAAGAAAAATCCATTAACTTAAGACTAGTTTAGACTGGCTTGACTTGTCAATTATAAAGATCTACATTTTAACTAATGCCCAAGTTTTTAACTCAAAAGGGAATCGCCCCGGTTGTGCTGGTTATTATTGCCGGTGTAGTCATTGCAGGCTGGTTCGGAGTTTCCAGGGGATTTTTTAACTTTGGAAGCAAAACCTCCAGTTTAAATGAACTTGATTGTTTCCAGTTGATGGTTGATGTGACTAAAGCCAACCCGGGTGAATTGGAATGGGGTAAAATATTAAGCGACGTTACCAGTTATCCCACAGAAAAGAAAACCCTCTTAAAAAAGGACGGAGACTATTGCCAAACACAAAGGATTCAAAAAGATGGAACAAACAATCCGGTTGAAACAGTAAGAATCACTTACTTCGATGATGCCTCTGAGGCTGTAAAAAAAGTGTCAGAGTTTAAGTCCAAAGAAGACAGTTCATTTAAGGTTAGCCAGGAAGAGGAATCCTTTTATGTTGGTTCGGCTGCCAAAAATAATAATGACAATTTTGGATTTAACTATGCTAGAGCCTTTAAGGCTTCAGGTAATTGTTTAATTGAATATAAATACAGTCAGGATCGGTTGCTGGACTCATCCGCTGATCCTGAAGGAGAGTTCATAAAACTTCCGGAGATTTCAGCTAAATCTATTTTAGACGGTATTAACAAAGATGGCAGTTATATAGATTTCTGTATTGGGTCAAGCAACACGACTAGTTCTGGAGATAAAAATACATCGGATAATAGAGGAGATCAAAATTCAGGCGGGCTTGATTGTTTGGCCACAGTGACGGAAGCTACCGATCCTTCTTCTACCTGGAAGAGTTCCGGTAATGTAACTTCGGAAAAGGAAACAGTCGGTAAAATTGATAATGATTATTGTCTTATTAAACACCAAAGTAAAGTCAGTGATTATGGCGCTGGTCTGGGCCAGGTAGATGATCCGTCTGTAAACTGGAATGTTAAAATAACCTATTTAAAGGACAGAGCAAACCCTGATCAGGCATTTGATAAGTTAGATAAGTTGAAAAAATCAGAAAAACCTGATTTCCAGACATCTTCTGACTCTCTTTTGGGGTATGTTGGTCAAACAGCCGACCTTTCCGGTTTAAACTATATCCATAGTGTTGTTTTTCAGGGTCATTGTTTCCTGGAACAGACGGTTGAAAATGACTTGTCGCCTCTTGTAAAAGGTAATGGTGTATTTAAGTGGGATTTAGATAAAATTAAAACCCATATGGGTATGATGGGGGGATGGGTAGATGGATTGCAATACAATTTATCGGGAAACCAAAAATTCACTGATTTTTGCAACTGAAAGTAACTTATGCCTATTATCAGAAACTATCAAAAAGGCGTAATCCAACCCATGGTAATAATTGGGGCCTTACTGTTGATCGGGGCAGTCCTGGTGATTGCTAACTTCAATAAAATTAGCCCTGTAAACATTCCGATATCCTCAAACGATAATCAGAAAGGTACCGGCAGTTGGTTATACAAAGTCGACTTAAACAGTTGCCAGGCAATTGTGGATCGGGCTAACTTAAATAGTGAATTGCAGGTTGTTAAAGACCCCCAGGCTACCTGGCAGCACCGCTGTTCCCTTTCGCCAACAGAGTCAGCCGCTCAAAATTTCGGCCTCAGTGAGTTTGTGATAGACGCCATTTATGATGAGAATGGGGTGATTGATCCGGTTGGTAATGCCGTTAAATTTAAGACTAAAGAACCGATTGTCGATTTTGTGGCTTCTAAATACATTGGTCAAAACTATCAGGATATTTATCAGGAACCTGACGCCATAAGCTCTGACTTTATAACTTTTAAATCCAGTTTGGAGCAAGGATACTCAAAAATAGATAAAATTGGCACATTCCCGACTACGCAAGGTCAGGGAGCCTACTTAATAATTGCCAATTATCAAGGTGATTTTACTATCCAGGATTATTCAGCTTTTTCACACGCAAAAAAAGGTTCTTGCAATATTGTTTTGAGCACCGATCCCACAAAAAACCGGGCCAGCCTTGAGACCCAATTAGTTGAGATGGTCCAAAAAATTGACAGTGCAATTAATACAGAGTGCGGAAAACCCAAATCGTAAAATATCCCAAATTTGTGAGGTACTCGCGCAATATTGATTCTTTAATCAGCCGTTTTACAGTTAAATAATGTCCAGGGAGAGTCTCCCGAAAAAGAAAACAAAAAACTCAAACTGAATTTTTCATAGTGTCATATTCTCTTCCGCGACGATCGTGGAATGAAGCGGGTTATTGAAGCAGTTTCACCAGAAGAAACTACTGAACCTGATAACGGTTCACCTGAACGCGGAGCCATGGGTTCGATGGACAGGATGCATTTGAAGATTAATTAGAATCGGTGGTAGTTGAAAAATCCAGGCTCCTGGTATTGAAAACTCTAAATTAATTGATAGAATACCTGAGTGGCTAAAGACGAGGTAAGATACACAAATTTCAGAGATTTAGGAGCGGCTTTCGGCTTGACCCCTCCAAAAAGAACACCGGAGGAAGTAGACCGAATGCGTGCATTAAGGGTGCCTATAAATCAAAAACTGAGTTTAGATTTTGATGCCCGGCAAAGGAATGCTCCAAATGCAGGTAGTCTAATTGATGGCGCCTTAGGTGAAGTATTTGAGATGCGGACTACAACCAGAGCAAAACATAGAATCAGACTTGTAGCAATGGTTCCTCAAGGGGTGGAATTACCCAACGGGGATCCGACACTTTCTTACCCGGTACATGTAGTTTTTCCTCACCCTAAATTAGGTACTATTTTCTTATCAACAACCCGCACAGCTTGGGCAGGAATGATTAGGGAACTTTCAGAAGGTGCACATCCTCCCCTGGAGGCACTACAAAGAGTGGATGAAGTTGTTGTAAATGATGCAGAGTTACGTCCTGAATTACTTCATGACCGGTATAATAGATTGGTTGCTCAGGTTAAATTAAATGATGCCGGAATAAGTGAAGAAAAAAAGTCTTCAACGACACATAGAAATTGGGGAATATGGGTTGCTGTAGATAAAGGAGTTTTTGCAATACCTTATTCCCAAAGGCAGAAAACTCTAAATGACGATAAAAATAAACATACCTTAGCTTATTTAGACGATGCTCAAGCTTTAGCTTCGGCTCATCCTGATCTTGACCCGCTTTTTGTTGTTAATGACTCTAGAATACCGCTCATGTTAGTTTAACAATGAGCCTGGTTAGGGATAATAATTTACGAAAAAGACTGCTAACAGGAGAAGCAAATCCGCGCCTGCGAAAAGGGACAAGTTATAGTACGGAAATAAATGTCGCTGAATTACGTACGGGAGTAAGATCACATAAATTAGGTTCGGAGTTAGAAGTTGATGCTACCAGGGCTGAAATTTGCAAAAGACTGGGAATTTAAACTTTTATGAGTTGGCGAATTTAGTTATTTTTAAGATATTTATTGAGGAAAGAGATGGTTTTTACCCAAGCGTCTTTTGTTTCTTCAGGCGCATAATTCATACCAGAAGGATTAGCGAAAGCATGTCCGACCCCAGGATAAATATAGATTTCGTTTTCAACTCCAAGATTATTTAAAGAAGTCTCAAACTCCTTTACTTTTTCAATCGGGATAGCCTGGTCTTTATCCCCAAAAATTCCCAGTACTGGCCATTTAATAGGTTTAAGCTCTTCTTCTTTGCTGGCCATATTACCGCCATAATAAACAACAGTTGCATCAAGTGGTTCAGATATTGCAAAAGCCACTGATTGTCTTCCTCCAAAACACCAGCCCAAAGAAGCAATTTTGGTCGCGCCTTTTTCTCTTAGATATGCTTTGGCAGCTTTCATATTTTCAATTCCTTCTTCTTGGTTAAAACTTCCAGAGATTTTCCTAGCCTCATCCTGAGATTCAACAACTTGTCCTTTATAAAGATCTACAGCCAAAACCATATATCCTTCTTTTGCTAGTTGATCAGCTGTGGCTTTAATTTCAGGTCGAAGGCCGCGGTTTTCATGGATCATTACAACACCAGGATATCCGCCGGTTGGCGGATTGGCTTCCGGCCAGGCGTAATAACCGCTGGCTCCCTCAAAATACTTCACATCAGATTCGGTAATAATTGGAGTCTGATTATCAGTTTCCAGCATTTGGGCGTTGGTAGTCGGTTGCGGAGAAGGCTGTAGAGGAGTGGTATTGCGGCTTTGGTTCTGGGAGAAGTAATAAGCACTGGCTCCGCCTAAAAGAATAACAATAACGATTAAGATAATCGTTTTATTCATTGGTAAATAATACCATAAGCGGTAGAGAATTTTCTAACTGCTCTATTTACAGTTAGAAAATTCTGGTCAATACTAAATTAATGCCCAAAAGGAAATCTGCTAAAAAAAGCCCTCGGTTTAAATGGTTGGTTGCGGGTTTGTTTGTTGTTTTGTCTGTAGTTTGGATTAAAAGCCCATTTTCTCCTATGCCAAATCCCGGTTGGGTTGAATTTAAACAATTAAAAAGCCAAGATGGGATTTTGGATGTGACATTAAAAGCTGAAAAATCCTTAGTTAGCATTGGCGGGCAGGAGGCAACAGCCTCGATGGTTTATAACGGCCAATATCTCGGGGATACCTGGGTGGTTCGTGGTGGAGATACGATTAAAGTCCATTTGCAGAACCGTTTAGACCAGCCGACAAACCTGCATTTCCATGGTTCCCATGTTTCCCCTAAGGGGAATTCGGATAATGTTTTGCTAAACGTAAAACCGGGTGAGGATTTTGAGTATGAGTATAAATTGCCCGAGGATCATCCGCCAGGATTATATTGGTATCATCCGCATCTGCATAAGTTTGTTGACGACCAGGTAAATGGCGGAATGGCAGGGGCAATAATAGTCCGAGGTGATGTTGATGAATTGCCAGAGCTTAAGGGTGTATCCGAGAAGCAGTTGGTTTTGACGACTCATGACCCTAACAACTCAAATGAAGTGGTGAGACTGGTTAATAACCAAAAAACCCCACTCTTTATATCCGACCGTTTGAAACAGTCAGATTGCAATTCTATAACGTCGCGGCTGATGATTTTTATAACTTAGCAATTCCCGGTAAAAAACTAAATGTAATTTCCCGTGACGGGAATATTATGTCAGAGGTGGACTCTGTTGACAGCGAGTTAATGGCGCCGGGGGATAGGGTACAAATTATTTTTCAGGCTGACGCTTGGGGAGAATATGATGTTAAGTCTCTTTTGTATGCTCAAGGATTTTTCACTTTTCCGGAGGCTACTTTTATGAAGATAAAGGTAAGAGGTTTGCCGGTTTTCCCGCGTGAATTGCCGACAAAATTAAGGCCATATGATGATTTTAGGAATGCTGATATTGACCGGGTCAGGACGCTTACCTTTTCAGAAGGTGGGACTGATGATAATCCGACATTTTTACTTGATGGAAAGATGTTTAATGCAGATGTGATAAGTCAAATCATGGAGCTTGGAACAACTGAAGAGTGGCGTCTGGTTAATCAAAGCAAGGAAACCCATCCGTTTCATATCCATATCAACCCCTACTAGGTTATTTCAGTAAATGGTATTGAGGTGGACCGCAAAGGTTATGACGATACTTTTCCAATTCCGGCTGAAAGCACGGTTGTAATCCGCACTAAATACCGGGATTTTGACGGCAAGTACGTTTTGCACTGCCATATCCTATTCCATGAGGACCACGGCATGATGCAGGTGGTTGAAGTTGTGCCTCCGGGAGGAACTCCCGCGCCGCATAATGGAATGCCTGAGAAGGAGGGGATGAGGGATATGGAGGTGATGGATCATGATATGAGTGTCAGAAAACGTTGAAAGGAGGTGAAATTATGGAATTAGAATCATTAACTCGCATAGCCAGTACAGGAATCGCCGGTTTTGTGACTTACAGAGGTTATACAGCTTACAGCTCATCAAGTGGTAAAACTAAAGCAGCGCTTGGGTTTATTACATGGAGTATGTTAGCACTGACTGTAGTTGAAGGTTTAGCGTTGTTTGGGTTTGACAGCAGTCTTGGGGCATTGATGCCGGTTTATTGGAGCTCGGATATTTTAAACAGCTTATTGCTTTTGGGAGCAATAGCTGCTCTGGGTAAAAAATAGGTATTATTTGGTTGGATTTAAATAGTTTACAGCCTCTTAACAGGGGCTGTAATTTTAATTTTGGTAATATTAATCTATGACTGGTTTATTTTTTTTATCTGCTTTTATTTCAGAAGTTTTGGGGACTATAGCAGGTTTTGGTTCTTCAACTGTTTTTCTTCCACTGGCATTACTCTTTTTTGATTTTAAAACTGCCTTGGTTTTAGTAGCCCTGATGCATATTTTTGGCAATATTGGCAGGATCAGTTTTTTTAAGTCGAGTTTAGATAAACATATGCTGCTAGTCTTTGGCCTGCCGAGCGTTATCTTAACATTAATAGGTGCACTACTTGTAAATTTTATTTCCCAGGATATCCTAAAAGGTATACTGGGTATTTTTCTTGTAATTTACGCAAGCTTATCTTTATGGAGAGAAGATTTAAAAGTTAGAGGCTCGTTTTTAAATTCAATTATTGGGGGAGGGTTGTCTGGTTTCCTGGCCGGACTGATTGGCACTGGTGGCGCTTTAAGGGGAGCATTTCTAACTGCGTTTGGTTTACCCAAAGAAAAATATATTGCGACAACAGCCGCTATCGCACTGGCTGTTGATTTAACAAGGATTCCGGTTTATTTTGCTCAGGGTTTTTTGGACGATAGTTATTTTTGGTATATCCCGGTCCTTTTTATAATTGCTTTGGCCGGTTCTTATGCAGGCAAGCTGGTTGTTAAAAAAATCCCTAATAAAACATTCAAGAAAGTGGTTTTATGGGCAATTATTGTTATTGGAATTAAACTCTTTCATGACTTATTTTTGGGATAGCTTAATTTTCAGATCTTAATTAAGGGATGTGGCAATTTTAATATACCCTTGTTTTAATAGATACAAGCTTGCCTCTGTTTTAGGGATATGCTTAAAAGTTCTTATAAGTATGTTAGCATTAATTAATGGATGAGTTGGCTAAAGAAATTACCAAAAAGTGGAAGCATTGGAATTATAAAAATACAGCGTTGTTAATTTTAAGTTTGGCCCTTTTCTTTTGGTTTGCGGAACATCCTATTGTTAAAAATACAATTTCTTTGATAAATGGTTTTGGTTATATTGGAGCTTTTATTTCCGGTATCCTATTTGTCTCCATTTTTACGGTCGCCCCGGCGGCAGTTGTTCTTTTCTTTTTGGCAGAAACTTTAAACCCGTTGTTAGTTGCAATATGCGCAGGTGCGGGAGCGGTTATAGGGGACTACTTAATATTCAGATTTTTAAGGGACAGAGTATTCGATGAGCTTAAACCGTTGTTTTTAAGTAACGGAGGGAGTGTCTTAGTTAAGTTATTCAAAACTCCTTATTTTGCCTGGTTTTTGCCTTTATTCGGGGCGTTCATTATTGCCTCACCCTTTCCGGATGAAGTCGGTATAGGTTTATTGGGAGCTTCGAAATTGAAAAATTGGCAGTTTTTAAGTCTAACCTTCCTTCTAAATACTATAGGTATATTTCTGATTATTATCGCTGCCGGTTCCTTTTAAAATGTTTTTAGGCTGATAGGCACTTAATAACCAGACTAAAAATTTATATACATCCTTATCATCCTTTAGAAAGTACTTTGCCGAAGAGTTTTTTGAAAAGCCGACTCTGATAGTCAGTGAGTCAGGTAATTTTCTAAAAGCCTCCTCGTCGGTTTCGCTATCTCCGATAAAAATGCTTTCCTCTTCCTTTGATATCAATTTCTTTGCAAGAATGCCTTTTGTCCAACCCGTTTTAGCGCGTAGTTCATAAGCCTCCTTATCCCAAATTAAAGAAACAAAGCCAGTTTCCAAATATTTTGCCAGTGTACTTTGTAAATATTGCTTAAAGTCTTTTTTCCTGTCTCGCCTGACCTGTCTATAATGGGCGACAACTGAAAAGAATTTTTTTTCAACTAATGCTCCTTGAAAACCAGCACAGAATAATTCCATATCTTTCTTGATATCTTGAAGTGTTTGGGTTATTTCTGATGATATCTCTGCAATAAAACTTTCATTTTTGACAATCCACTCCGATCCATGACTTCCAGAGTAATTAAGGCCGGGAATATTAATTTTATCTCTTAAGTCTTTCAGTGTCCTGCCGCTAATAATAACAATTGACAATGAGCTGATTTTTACCAGCTCTTCTAACACTAGTCTTGTTTTTCTCGGTAGACTGGCAGCTGTCGGGATAGGTGCAAAGGGTGCCAAAGTGCCGTCAAAATCCAGGAACAAAAAAGTTGCTTTATTTTTTTTAAAGAAACTTTCAAAATTTTTTTTATCATCCCAAAAATTAATCATGATTTTACATATCAATTACCAAACCACCCCAGGTAAATTTTTTTGCCCCGTACCCTTCTCCGGTTAACGGATTGTATTGTTCCCGGAAGCCGCTTTTTTCTAAAAGGTCAAGGCTCGATTGCTTGATTTTTTCGGCCAATGTTTCATATCCGTACTTTTGTAAGCCTTTATAGATAAACCAGTTTGTTGACATCCAGACAGGTCCCCGCCAAAAGCCGTCAGGGTTAAAGGATTCTTCTGAGAGTGATACTGTTGGTATTAAAAAGGGCGCGTTGAACTCTTCTTCATTTTGTAAATACTTTTCTATTATCTTATTGGCTTCGGATTTAGTATAGAGCATAGCAAAAAGCGGAGCAAAAATTGCCCAGGTTTTTACCTTAATTTTTTTGTAACTGATTTTCTCTCCAACAATATCCATTTTGGAATGAAGTGACCAGAAAACCCCATCCTCAAACATGTGTTTTCTCATTGCGGCGGCAATTAATTTACTCTGGTCAAAAAACAGATCCGCATCTTCGTGTTTGCCTAAAACAGAAGCTATATCCGAAAGGCATTTTAGGTTTTCAACTAAGATAGAGTTAAACGGAACATCCTTAACCCAGAAGAAGTTTTTCATACAAGTTCGGGCATTAAATTTGCACTCGCGGTTTCTTTGAATTAATTCAAGACGCTTCTTAAAATTTTCCTTTAAACTATGTTTCGGAGGAAGCCCGAGAACGACATCGAATCTTGATGAGTTATCTTCACCGGATTCGTCAGGATTGATAATACTGATTAGATTGTTGCCCCTAAAATCGCGGTATTCCAAAAAATAGCGATAAAATTTGGTTAAATTCGGATAAATTTGATCTAAAAATTTTTTATTCTTGTCTTTTTGGTAAATTTGCCAAACAGAATAAGCAAGCATAGGGGGTTGAGTAATAGAACTTGTGTCTTCCTTGCCCCATTCGATGACAGGAAAATCACTTGCGGTTTTTTTCTGCCAATAAATCATATGCGGAATCATGCCGTTTTCAAATTGTCTGACAAATAGAGATAGAAGTTCTTCTTTTGCGGAACTGATATCATAGTGGGAAAGAATTATTGCATGAAAGCAAGAATCCCAGAGCCATTGGTAAGGGTATGATTCAGGAGAAGGGAGTGTATAAAGATTCCCCCCTCTGTGTCTTCTATTGGAGAGCATTAAGCTCTTTATTGTTTTTTTAAAATCATTTGTCATTGAGGAATTGTCTTAAATTTCAACCTAAGCCAACCATGGTTTTAAGAAGTTCGGCTGACCATCTATATACATTATAATTTTTAACATTTTCTCTCATGTCGCGTACCCTTTTGGTCTGCTCCTTAAGCGGCATTTCCAAAGCCTCTTTAATAGCATCAGCCGATTGCTCGCCATTATAAGGATTGACAATTAAAGCGCTTTTTAAGTCTCTTGAAGCACCCGTGAATTGGCTTAAAATTAACACCCCTTTTTCATCATTCCTGGCGGCTACAAATTCCTTAGCCACCAGGTTCATTCCGTCATGGAGGGATGAGACCATACAAAAATCTGCTGACCGGAAGAACTTCTGGATTTCTTCATGGTTATGGTGTTTTTCAAGAAGTAAAATCGGTTTCCATTCATTGGTCCCAAATAATTGATTGATTCTCTTTGCTTCTTCCCTGACCTCAATAGCAAAATCGCGGTATTTTTTGACTTTCGTTCGGCTTGGGGCAGCAATTTGGATGAATGTGAAGCTGTTACGGTATGCCGGATATTTTGTTAAGAATATCTCAATTGATTTAAAACGCTCTAAGATGCCCTTTGTGTAATCAAGCCGTTCCACGCCTAGGCCGATGTATTTTGTTTTAATTCCCAACTCCTTCATCAGGTTGGCTCTTTCACCAGGTTCAGGGGTGTTTTTATTGCCGTTTGGGAAGGAAATGCTAATAGGGAAAGGTTTAATATGAGAGCTGTGATTGTTACGGGTGATGGTAAATCGCTCAAAATCAATCAACGATTCCAATTCCCGGCCTACTGTTTCTATAAAATTATTACAATGGAGTTGAGTGTGAAACCCGATAAGATCAGCTCCCAGCATTCCGTCCAAGATTTCTTTTTTCCAAGGACAAATGCTAAATGATTCGGGATTGGGCCAGGGGATATGCCAGAAAATTCCGACAACTGCACCGGGTTTTTTCTCCTTAACCATTCTTGGAACTAAGCTCAGATGGAAATCCTGAATCAGGACGATAGGCCGGTCCTGGTTTTTTGTTTCAGCTAACACAGCCTCGGCAAATTTGCGGTTAACCCTTTGATACTCAATCCAATCTTCTTTTTTGAAGATCGGCCTGTTATGGGCAATGTGGCACAGGGGCCATAATCCTTCATTGGAAAATCCGTAATAATAACCTGCTTCTTCTTCGGAGGTAAGCCAGACCCGCTTTAAAGTATATTTAGGCTCATCAGGCGGAACGCTAATCCGGTTATTTTTATCAACGACTAATTTATCTGCATCTCCGCTGCCGTGAGCAATCCAGGTACCGCCGCAGGCTTGCATAACAGGTTCAATAGCAGTTGCCATTCCACTGGCGGGAAAATAATAAGTGATTTTATTCCCATTTTTAGTATGGATATAAGGCTCACGATTGGAAACCATAAATATTTGCCTGCCTTTTAAGATATCTTTAATAAATTCCTTCAATCTTTGTGCAGTCCAGGGAGAATCCAGCTTTTCGAGTCTTAACCTGGCTTCCTCGCTGGCAGAACCCCTTGCCTCCAAAAGACTGTCGCGCATATTGGAAATTTCCTTTATCAACGGACGGAAGAAAAATGATCCGGTCAGGTTTTTAGGGTTTTTACCGGTTTGGCCCATCCGGGCCAACCTTATATTATCGACTAAGCCTTTGATAGGCTCATATATAATCCACCTGATTAGTAATACGGTAGCTAAAGATAGCAGGGATGCCTGGAGTACCAGACGGATTAAATTATTACGCCAAATTTCAAATAGCCTGTCATCAATATAATTTGCATTTTGGGCAATAAGCATAGCCCCAACCACACGCTTGTTCTCGTGTAACGGTATTGCAAGCAGATATACTTTTTTGTTATTTAATGAAGCAAAGTCTCCGCTTGGTTTATCCTCATCCATAGCATTGGCTACTATTTCAGAGGCGGCAGAAGTGGCTTCCGGGAGAGTGGAGGAGAGGGCAATTACCTGGTTTTTGTTATCATAAATACCCAACCCTGCAAACCTCTCCTTACTTGTAAACCGCTCAACAACACTCTGAAGATAGCTGTCGGATTTATTAATAAAATTAGGCTCAATCGTTTCTTTTAAACTATCAGCCAAAAGGGTAGAACGGTATTCAAGATCGGATTGGAGTCTTTGCTGCTCATGGCTGACCTGGTTAACTGTAAAAGCGATAACGATCAGACTAATGATAGCGACAATTATTAGCACCGCGGCTATAATTTGCTTCATGAATTGTAATTATACCCTTTAAGTCCAGTATCTCCAAAACCATGGAAGTATTTATAAGTATCCTTCCAGCCACAATCCTGCTAGAATTCCAAAAAATGAACCAAGAAATAGAATCATATAGAGATTTAGAACCTGCTGATGAGAATGAGCTAAATCTTTGGTTGGATTATTTTGAAGATTCTCTTAAAAATTCATTAACTCAGATTCGTCGCTATAAGATTAACACTACTAATTGGGATTTACAGATGTTCTTTGTTGCAGCTAACTGTGTTTATGACGCTACCCAAGGATTGATGAAGCTTGAGTTTTTTTGTAAAAATGAAATTGCCGTATGGGACAAAATAAGTAAGTATCGCAAATATTTTGAAATCACAAAATTAAAAGATTTAAGAGATGAAAGTATCCACAAGGATTGGTTATACAGTCAAAAAAGCAAACAAACGAGACCACTTCAGGCTGGAAATATAATTCATCTTGGCTCACTCCTAATTACATCAGACGAGATTGTTTATCAAAATGGTATCCATAAGGCTAATATATTGGATGCATTTAGGGCTATTAGTGAGCTATCAAAGGATCTAAAGCTGGTATTTAAAAGGAAAATAAAGAAGAATCCTGATAGATCAAAGTATTGTATAGGCATGATTTCGTGGTTTTATATGAAAAATTTTCTAAAGAATAGAAAACGAACTTTATCAGTGCGAGATCTGTTAAAATTTGCACAATGAGTTTAAAAGTTGGAATTGTTGGCTTGTGAGTAGGTAGTTGAAGAGAAGCCCCGCACTGAAAGGAGATCATTTTGAGCTACATCTCGGACATCTTTAGACTCAAGGGTGACTAATGCGACTGTTTTACCTGTTGCCGTAACAAACTCCACTTCTGCTGCTTTACCTTCATCATAAACACTTACAACAGCCCCCATGTCTCCTTTACGCAAGCCATGTTCTTTTATATCATGCTTAAGAATAACTGTTTCCAATAATTTGAATACATGCATATTAAACCTAATTATACTGGATAAGCAGTGACAAAACTAGCTTTGCTTTTTTCTGTTTTGGCAAACCAGACAGTAATTAGCGGAACTTTTTTTCCTGAAGGAGTATTAATTTCTCCCTCAATCATATAGTTGATGCCATATTTAAATTTTCTTATGCTTTTAACCTCGTTGTCGCGGGCGATTTTTAGCAGAGATTTTGTCAGCTTAGCGGTATTTGTTTCATCAAACTTTAATGCCCGAAAGAATTTCGCTTTAGAGCTGCCGACCGGATGGGTTTCTGAAAGAAGGTATTCCAGGAGTTTTGTTTTGAGAACGACCGCCTCGTTGCCTTTTGGCAGCTTCATAAGTTTATAATACCTCTTTTATTGGGTATAATCTGC
>DATDWU010000016.1:0-15581 GCA_035289525.1 Patescibacteria group bacterium
CAGGCGCAACTTCGTCCGGATGGGTTAAAATATATCCCAGACTAATAAGAGTTCCGCCGATTATTTCAGCTGCTTGAGCTAAGCCACGAACTTTTCCTGGTAACTTCTCATAATTCATCCTAAATTTCCACCTTTAAATATTTTTGGCACCAGCCAATCGGGAGTTGGGGTTGATTCAATCTCTGGTGATGGCGAGGTAGCAAATTCGCCCATCGGCCGTTCTTCCGGAGAGACCTGAGCTTGGGGAGGCATTTCGTAACCTTTTTCAGGACCACCGCCAATAGGTTGGGGCGCAGCAGCAGGAACCGGTTCGGCCGGTTGCTGGTTTGTCTGAGGATTAGCCGGTACTGCACCTGAGGCCATTTGGGGAATCTGGAATATTTGCCTTAAATCAAACCCCTGGGCTTGTCCCTGAGGGATGACTGAAGCCGGCTGGGACTGAATAGAGGGTTTACCCTGAGCGGAGGCGAAGGGCTGACTGAATTGGAATTGTGATTGAGCAGGCTGGGCTTCCGGCTGGACAGGCGAGGCCGGGGGCGGCACCGGAATAGTAATATTCTGAGGTGGCACTATAAAAGGTGAGGATTGCAAACTAGCCTGGAACATATCCGGAGCAGGCGCAGGATCAACGACCGGTTGAGGAGCTGCCGGTTGAGCAGGTTCAGTATTAACTATGGCTGTATTTTCCGGACCGGAAACAGTAGGCTGGGGCTGAGGTTCGGGTTGAGGCTGGTAGTCGATCCTGATTTCAGGAGCAGGAGCTTGCGGTTGGGGGTTTCCCGGCAAAGTTCCGCCAACCTGGACTGCCTGGGAAACTGCTAAAAAGGTATCGGGATTTACTTTCTGGGTTAAATTGTTGGTGGCTGAGTAGATTCCGGCGATTATGTTGGAAGCAACGTCCAGATCCATACTCAAGGTCAAAGAGGGTAAAACATGGGCAACTATTTCCGATAGCGATGAGGCCTGCGGATCAATAATATTGGCAAAGCCGAAGTAAGAATTTAGCGGATTTATATCAATGTTGATTACCTGGCTTTGGGCAAAGTATTGGCTGTTTGAGATAAAAAGATTACCCAGTTCATTAAGGCTCTGGCAACCGATAACTACAGTTAAATCATAACCTGATTCTTCATGCCGGGAAGTAATATTTGTCGGAACGAACCGCTGTCCGGGGACAACATGAAAAACCAGATTCAATTTACTTCCCTCGGGATACCAGTCGAGTTTTTCCAAAGCCGGAACCTGCTGCATGGTGCCGGTTGAATCAACTACTCCGTCAAGGGAAATAATAAAATTGCCTCCTCCGCCCTTAGCAACCTCGTTTTTAACATCTCCAATGCCGAATAAATTGCTTTGGCCAACCAGCGGGATTCCGGTTGAAACGACGTCAACCCTTTTACCGGATGACTTCAGGCTCAGATATAATGCCAGGCCGGCTGCCAGATTGTCGGTGGTTAAATTTTGGGATATTACGATTAGAATCCTGTTTGCGGCAGGGAGGCGGGATTTAACTTCGGTTAATTGGTGATCGTATTTGAGCATAAGCATCCTTGGGGGGCGAGTTAGCCCAAGACTAATGGATTGAGGCTAAAATTGCAATACCAAGATCTCAAATTATATCAAACCCAGGCTCAAAAAGCAAGCCGATAGTATTTAACGTTCCTTGCGTGACTAAATAGTGCGGAAAGATTGAACCAAGTCCCCAATCATAAAATCAATATTCGGCTCAAACATCATCCCGCACTCCTCACTTTTTTCGACCTTGGTAACTTCATCCCGGACTTTTTTGAGTGATTTGATTTTAGTTTCACCGATAATTTCTTCGCCCCTGACGATTTTAACTTTAGGACCTTTTGTAAAAACGCCGTCTAAAATTTTACAGCCGGCGATTTTTTCATTTTTGCCATAAGGAAAAACCGCGATAATTTGGGCGGTACCAAAGATTTCTTCCAGAGCCCCAACTTTTAACATCTCTTCCACTACCGCTTCAACTTCCTCTATCAATTCATAAATAATATTGTAGCTACGAAGCAAAACTTTTTCTGTTTCGGCCAGTTTGATTATTTGCGGCGCTAGCTTGACATTAAAACCGATGACTATCGCTCCGGTTGAGGCGGCCATTTTGATATCGCTCTCGGTTAAATTACCGGTATTGGCCGAGACTACTTTAACGTGCTCTGCTTCCTCATTAAATTTGCTTAATGCATCTTCTATAGCCTCAAGTGAGCCTGCCACATCGGTACGGATTACTACTTTGAGCACAGTAGTGTCGTCTTGTTTTAGCCGGTCGACGATGCTGGTTATAACCGCCTGCTTCTCTTCCTTAGTGGAACTGTCTTTACCAAGCTCGGCACCTACCTGGGGAACCTCCTCCAGCCCGAGAATTTCCACCGGGGTTGACGGACCGGCAAATTCAAGTTGCTTGCCGGTAAAATCAATAAGCCCCCTCACTTTGCCCTTAATTCCTGCTATCACCACAACCTCGCCTTTTTTCAAAGTGCCGTTTTGAACAATCACTGTGGCAACCGGACCTTTAAATTTATCCAGCTTTGATTCAACAACTACCCCAGTTGCAGGCAGATCAGGATCGCCCTTAAACTCATTGACATCAGCCACGAGTTGGATAATTTCCAGGAGCTTATCGACACCAAGGCCGATTTTGGCGCTTACTTCAACAATCGGCACGTCTCCTCCGTATTCTTCAATCAAAACTTCACGGTCTGATAACTGTTTTTTTAACTTCTCCATTTGGGCAATTTTATTTATTCCCGGTAAGTCAATTTTGTTAACAGCCACAACCATTGAAACTCCAGCAGCTTTAATATGATTGATCGCCTCAATTGTTTGGGGCATGATTCCGTCATCAATCGCGACAACCAACACTGCAATATCGGCTACTTTCGCCCCGCGCGAGCGCATTTTTTCAAATGCCGCATGTCCAGGAGTATCAATAAAAGTGATCGGACTGCCTTCATGAGTAATTTGATAAGCACCGATGGCTTGGGTAATTCCTCCATGTTCTCCGACGGCTACCGCGGATTTTCTTATAAAATCAAGCAGACTGGTCTTTCCATGATCTACATGGCCTAAAATGGTTACGATCGGTGGTCTTTTTTGATCCATAATTTTGATATGGGATCAGAATCAAGGGATGAGTATTACGGGTAAAAAAGAATTTGATCAAACATTTTCATATTTCCCTTAACACATAATTCCTAATTCTTATCCCTCATTCTTCTGTTCTTTAACGATTTTTTCTTTTTCCATTTGATCAAATTCTGATTCTTCAGCTACCAGTTCAGTAGTATCGGCGGAATCAGCTGACCCGGAAGTTTCAGGAACTATTTCTTCTGTTCCACTTGCGGGCTTGGCAGTATCATCCGTGACCGGAGCATCTGCTGAAACAGCTTCGTTTTTCTCATCGGTACCCTCTTTATCAGTAGCCTCTGAAGACTCAATAACTTCTTCCGCTTTGACTTCCTCGGTTTTTTCCTCTTTCTTCTCTTCTGCGGCGCCTTCTGCCTTAGCATCCTCAGTCACTTCAGCAACCTTAGGCTCCTCTTCCTTAGGAGTATCCCCCAATCCTTCAATGTCTATTTTCCAGCCTGTTAATTTGGCGGCTAAACGGACATTCTGTCCGCCCTTACCGATAGCCAGGGACAATTGGGAATCTGAAACTTTAACCTTAGCAACTTTATTTTCCTCATCCAGAGAGACTTCCACATCTTTGGCCGGAGACAGCGCCGACGCGATGAATTTTTTGATATCATCCGAATAAAGGATGATGTCAATTTTTTCTTCTCCCAACTCATTAATTACTGCCTGGACCCGGACTCCTTTTTGACCGACCATTGAACCGACCGGGTCAACACCATCCTGATTGGAAATAACTGCCACTTTGCATCTGCCTCCAGCTTCCCTGGCGATCTCTTTAATCTCAACGACTCCGGATTGAATTTCCGGTACTTCCATGGCAAATAACCCTTTGACCAAACCCGGATCGGTCCGGGAAACAATCACCTCAGGTCCTCTTGAGGTCTCGCGGATCTCTTTGATAAAAAACTTTAATCTCTGATTTTGGGTATAAAATTCATCTCTGGATTGCTCCGGCGGAGGCAAAAGCCCTTCGGCCCGGCCTAAATCGACAAAATAAGTATTACCTTCCTGCCTTTGAATGGCACCTGAGATAACCGTCCCGACTTTTTGTTCGTATTCATTAATGATGGCGCCTTTTTCAGCCTCATGTAATTTTTGGGTTATCACCTGTTTGGCGGTCTGAGCAGCAATCCGGGCAAAGCCGGGAGGAGTTATATTGGTTTTTTCTCTCCAGATTGAAATTTCGCCTGTACTGGGATCAAGCTTAGCCTCAAGACTATCGAAGTCATCCGGAACCGGCTCATTACGGAAAGATAAATCTTTTTTATAAGCAGCCAGGGCCGCCTGCCTGATCGCATCTAAAACCACTTCAACATCAACCCCTTTTTCAGAGGCTATCTGGTTAATGGCAGCTGCAAATTCTGTTCTGGCTTGTATTGGCACAATAACTCCTTTCAGTCGTAAGCAACAAGACACAAGAAACAAGTTTTCCAAACATTTGTATCCTGTTATTTGTCTCTTGGTTATTCTTTTTAAATCTAATGATTTTAAAAGGGGTGGGACAAGCCCACCCAATAGCCCAAACGATTAAGACCCCCTAATTCTATACCCAAAACACTCCAATTGCAACTACA
This sequence comes from Patescibacteria group bacterium, assembly GCA_035289525.1. GTDB lineage: Bacteria > Patescibacteriota > Microgenomatia > Daviesbacterales > UBA10151 > JACPKO01. Next base: position 4,731 of record DATDWU010000016.1, read on the forward strand.
GCAAACTTTCGGTGGATGATTCCCGATCCTTGACCGGATCGGGTTTAGGACTTAACATTGATCGGATGAGCTTTTTTAAGGATATTAAGTCGGCTATTTATAGCCCGGACTTCTACACAAAAATAAACAAGCGGAGCCTGGGCACAAGCTTAAAATATTTTTTTGGCCTGGTGCTGCTCTTAACATTAATTAATGTTCTGATGATGTCATACGAACTTGCCGTCAAAATTCCCGGGGAAATCAGAAGTTTTATCAGTCAGGCTACCGGCTCAATACCGGAAGATTTAACGGTCGTCATTGATAAAGGCCGGGTAACCACCAATACCCAGGAACCGCTTTTTATTCCTTTCCCGGAGCTTAATAATGAAATCGGCCAGGATAGCCTGAATAATATCCTGGTTATTGATACTAAAACCCCATATTCTTCAACCCAGTTTAACCAGTATAAAACCCTGTTCTGGCTGACTAATGACTCATTGTTTTACCAGAACAGGGAATTTGACCAGCGATCGATTGACTTGTCTAAATCCGATAACTTTACAGTAAACCGCAATTTGATCGCGGACTGGGTCAGTAAAATCAACCCCTGGTTAAATGCGCTGGGACCTATTTTAATATTTTTAGTATTTATCGGATTATTTATTGGATTCAGCTTTAATTTAATCTATTTTATGTTTTTGGCGGTATTAATCTTTTTCCTGAGTAGCATTTTTAAATGGGGCTTAAGTTACTCGAGCTCATATAAAACCGCCATTTATTGTTCGACTTTGAGTTTCTTTATTGATTTGATTTTATTCAACACCGGAATTTACACCGGCTTTTTCGGATTTCCCTTCCTGTTTACTCTCACCGGTTTATGCATAGCTACGGTCAACTTGCAAAATTTTGAGAAAAGTGTTTAATATTAGGTTATGCCGACAAGCCATTTATCAATTTCCCAGCTTCTGAGTGCCGGTTTTGAAGCCTTTAAAAAGAATTCCCAATCCGTAGTTCTGCTGTTTGTCAGCCTTCAGGCAATCATATTCTTATTAACTTACCTTCTTAAAATGCCTATTTTAAATATCTTAATGCTGCCTGTAGTAATCTTTATGCAGATAGCTCTGTTAAAAAGCTTTAAATCCCCTTTTAGCAAGTTTGATTACGAGGAAATCCTGGACCTGAAAAACCCGGCCCTCAAAGATATTCTCAAGAGATTGCTTTGGAGCTATATTGTTTTTGTCGTTTTAATCGTACTTCTCTTCATGCTATTAGTCGTGCCTGGAATTATTTTTATGGTTTACTGGTACTTTTTTGCCTATCTTGCCATTGATCAGAAACTTTCGGGCTGGGCAGCACTGAAGAAAAGCAAGGAATTAATCAAAGGACATTGGTGGAAAACTTTTGCACTTTTTGTTATCGCGGCAGTCTTAAGCGGAATCATCTCTTCGGTGATAACCAGTATCGGCGGCCGGAGTTCTTTACTCGGCGGATTACTGATGGCAATAACTTCGGGGCTTACTTCAATTTACTTCGGCTACGTCGCAGTGGCCTACTACTTTAACCTCAAAAAATGAGCGCAGCTCCTCTACGAGTAAGCAGAGCTTGCGACCCTACGGATCTAAACTTAATTCTTTACTTTTTTAAATGGTTTGCCGTAAAGAGTACATTCTTTGGCTCCGCATTTGGTTAGACCTTTATCATATTCTTCCTGTGTAATCTGAGCCTGACAAGTCCCTTCACAGATATATGCAGCTTCTCCACCTTTTTGTTTATTCATTATTCGATTTTAGCAAATTAACAATATAACAATTCAACCATTACCCAAGTTTTTTTTAGAACCAACCTTTTTTCCGGGATCGCGACAGGTTAGCCAACTGCTCATAGAGGCGTTTTTCCTCTGCCGATAATGTTTTCGGCATGTCCAACCTTACCCTGACATAATGATCGCCAAACCCGCCCCGCAAATTTGCCACACCTTTACCTTTAATTCTGATTAAAGAACCCGGTTGGGTTGCCGGAGGAACTTTAACCTTAACCGGGCCGGAGACAGTTGAAATTTCAATGGTGTCACCTAAAACAATCTGGGGAATCGATAAACTGGCGTCGGTAAAAATATCGGCTCCTTCCCTCAAAAATTTATCGGATTTGGAAACTCTAAAAACAATATCAATCTCGTTAAAACGCATTCTGGTTCCGTCGTCAACGCCTGAGGGAACTTTAATCCGCAACCTCTTCCTCTCGGTTTTGCCTTTATCGTCGCGGATTTCGACCTCAATATCTTTTTCAACTCCTTTAATGGCTTCATCGAATGTTATCGATAATGAGTAGGTCGGCCTGCGCCTTACGCCTGCACCAAAAGGGGAACCTCCTCCCATACCGAATATCTGGTTGAACAAATCAAACGGATCTTCAAAATCAAAGTCCTGACCTCCTTGTCCGCCGGATGAAGACCAGGAATAAGAAAAACCGCCGAAAGGATTGCCCTGGCCGCCTCCGAAAGGATTGCCTCCGGCAAAAGGATTCCCCCCGCCCATTCCCGCACCTCTATCAAAAGCCGCGTGTCCGAACTGATCGTAAGATTGTTTCTTTTTAGGATCGGATAAAACCTGATAGGCTTCGGATAATTCTTTAAATTTTTCCGCCGCTCCCGATGATTTATCAACGTCAGGATGATGTTTACGGGCCAGTTTTCTATATGCGCTTTTAATTTCGGCATCGGTTGCGCCTTTATTTACTCCTAAAACTTCATAAAAATCACGTTTAGTTGCCATTTGTATATTTTACTACTTAAATATTAAAAAGCCTCGGAATTACCGAGGCCGCTTGCTACCTGCTACTTAATACTTGTACTATTCTTCTTTCTTCTCTTCCACCACTTCCCCTTCAACAGTTTCACCTTCAGCAGGTTTTACAGGTTCTTCTGAACTTGCCCCTGACTCTTTTGGCTCCTCTGACTCAGCCTGATTAGGGCTTGACTCATTTGACCCCTGAGCTCCCTGATCCTTATACATTGCCGAACCTATTTTCTGTAAACTCTCAGCCAGAGCATCAGCTTTAGCTTTCAAATCATCAATTGAGGCATCCTTAGCATCCTTTACAGCTTTGATTTTTTCTTCGACTTCAGTTTTAACGTCGGCCGGAACTTTGTCCCCTGCATCTTTTAATGACTTTTCAGCGGTGTAAACCAAAGTATCAGCGTGGTTCCGGGTTTCAATTTCCTCTTTTTTAGCTTTATCTGCCTCGGCATTGGCCTCAGCTTCTTTAGTCATCTTCTCAACTTCCTCTTTGTTTAATCCTGTTGAGCCGGTGATTGTAATCTTTTGCTCTTTTCCAGAAGCCTTATCTTTTGCTGATACATTTAAGATTCCGTTTGCATCAATATCAAAAGTGACTTCAACCTGAGGGATTCCTCTCGGTGCCGGCGGAATTCCGTCCAGAATAAACCGGCCTAAAGATTTATTATCAGCCGCCATAGGCCGCTCCCCCTGCAAAACATTAATTTCTACAGAAGTTTGGTTATCCGCAGCTGTTGAGAAAGTTTCAGATTTTGAGCTTGGGATGGTAGTATTTCTCGGGATCAACGGCGTTGAAACCGAACCCAGTGTTTCAATACCCAAAGTTAGCGGAGTAACATCCAGTAAAAGAACATCTTTAACTTCCCCGCCTAAGACTCCACCCTGAATGGCAGCACCGATCGCCACAACTTCGTCCGGATTAATACCCTTGTGAGGCTCTTTGCCGAAGAATTTTTCTACCGAAGCCTGGACTGCCGGCATTCTGGTCATGCCTCCAACCAAAACTACCTCGCCAATATCTTTAGGTTCCATTTTGGCATCTTTCAAGGCTGATTTAACCGCGTCAAAAGTTTTATCGATTAATTCCTGAACTATTGATTCTAATTTCGCGCGGGACATTTTAACGTCCAGATGTTTCGGACCGGAGGAATCTGCCGTCACGAACGGGATCGAGATATCGGTTTCTTGAGAAGATGAAAGTTCGATTTTGGCTTTCTCGGCCGCATCTTTTAGTCTTTGCAAAGCCTGTTTATCTTTTTTAAGATCAATCCCTTCGTTTTTCTGGAATTCTTCAGCTAAAAAGTCAATAATTTTCTGGTCAAAATCATCTCCGCCTAAATGGGTATCACCGTTGGTGGATTTAACTTCAAAGACTCCATCACCCAATTCCAGAACCGAAATATCAAAAGTACCTCCGCCTAAATCATAAACCGCAATTGTGTGAGCATTTTGTTTGTCTAAACCATATGCCAAGGCTGCAGCTGTTGGCTCGTTAATGATTCTTTGGACATTCAGTCCGGCTATTTCTCCGGCTTGTTTGGTTGCTTGTCTTTGGGAGTCATCAAAGTAGGCGGGGACTGTAATAACCGCGTCAGTGACTTTTTCTCCTAAATAAGACTCGGCATCAGCCTTGATTTTGCCTAAAATCATGGCGGAAATTTCCTGAGGAGTGTAATCTTTACCGTTAACCTCAACTACCGCCATACCGTTTTTGCCGGATTTAACATTATAAGGCAGCCATTTCATATCGCGTGCAACTTCAGGATCGTCAAACTTACGGCCCATTAATCTTTTAACCGAAAAAATAGTTTCTTTAGGGTTAACAATTGCCTGACGTTTTGCCGGAGTTCCAACCACATTTTTAGTCGGGTTCACAACAGAAGGAATCGTATTCGCCCCTTCCGCACTATGGATAACTTTAGGCTTACCACCCTCCATTACCGCTATACAGCTATTTGTTGTTCCTAAATCAATACCTATAATTTTACTCATACATTAATCCTTTCAATGATTGCTTCTTGAGTAAAATTACTCAGCGAAGCGCTAATTTTTGCCATACATTTATCCTTTGTAAAAATATCTATTAATGACTATGTACTGGCGTTTTACGAATATGCTCTGCCAACTCAGTCTGTCCCGTCATTACTGCATGCCTCACCATAGCTGTTTGCAATCTTCTAGAAACTTCTTGCAGGCCTGGATCATGCGCATCAGTTTCAGGATTTGCTTTTAAATAAGCACCTAACTCTCCAGTTAATTGCTTTACATAACCTCCGACCAGCTTTATGCCAGCTCTTGGACCAGGCTCTTTCGTTAAGTGTCTTTCTCCTTTTGCCATAATTTTTAAAACCTCCTAATTCTGTCTATACTGCTGCCTTGCTCTATCTAAACGCGCATCGATTTCAGGATGCCGCTCTGGAGCAGCGAAAAATAAAATCGCCCTATCCGTCCACCGAACTTTACCTGTTGCCCTTGCATCCCTTTCTGCTTGACTCACCATACTCTCTCTAACTCTTTCGCTCATCCTAACTCCCATTCCAACAGGAACTATTACTAACACATCCATCAGTCTTTGACTAAAACCGATCTTTGTTTCTTGCATTTTTATTTCTTTCCTACTATTACTCTCGCTGGTTTCAATATTTTACCATTTAACATATACCCTTTTTCAACAACTTCCAATATTCTACCATCTTCTCCCTCGCGCGTATCCACAGCTTCATGGAGGGCCGGATCAAATTGTCCGTCTGTCTCAATTTCCTCCAGCCCTTCATTTTGCAAGACCTGCTGAAGCTGTAAGTTGGCCATCTGTACCCCCTTAAACCAACTTGACTGCTGCTCCTGCTCGCTTACTCCCTTAAATGCCTGATCAAAATAATGTAAAACCTGAGCGATCCTAGTTAGTAAATTAGTTACTGCCCAACTATTCATTTCACTTCTTCCCTCGGCCACCCGTTTCTCTAAATTCTGATAATCAGCTAAAGCCCGCTTAAATTGACCGTTAACCGAATTAAAACTTTCCTGAAGAGCCTGAAGCTCCGTCTGCATGGCTTCAAATTCCTCAATACTTACTTCAGGTTTCTTATCAGCTTGTTTTTCTTCATTATCTTTATTCTGCTTATTAACTTTATTCATAAATTAAAAATTAAATATCAAATATTAAAAATTTTTCATCTTTAATTTTTGATTTTTAATATGACTTTATTGCCTGGTCTATCAGGTTACTCGTGTATCTGACATAAGGCAATATCACCGGAAAGTTCATTCTGGCCGGTCCGATTACCCCGATAATCCCACCTTTGCCTGCTCCCTCAAACCTGCAAAATACAAAACTGCAAGGATCTAAATGCTCCATCCCCAGCTCGTCGCCAAATAGAATATGCATCGGATCCGGACCCAGTGCCCTGCCGATGATCTCCCGTAATCTCGGGTTCTCATCAAATAACGATAAAACAAATCTCGTTACATCGATATCCTCAAATTCGGGAAAGTCCAGAATATGGTAAGCTCCCGAAAAAAGCACCTCGTCGTCTTCATTAACCGCCAGGGACAACATTTGCAGCTTTTGGGATAAACTTCTGACCGCTTCTTTAACCAGCAGGTTAGAAGTATGCCGTTTCTGCCACATGTCCTGTTTTATCTGGACTTCGGCCGCCACCGGCATTTCTTTTTCCTTCATCAGGTCCTGGATATAAACCCGGTAACCCATCGAAGTCGGAACTCTGCCTGCGCTGGTATGGGGCTGTTTCAAAAACCCCATTTCGGTTAATTTAACCATTTCATTGCGGATAGTAGCAGGGGAAACCCCCAAACTATATTCCTTTTCCAGGGTCTGTGACCCAACCGACTCTCCGTTTTTAACGTGCAATTCAACAATTGCTTTAAGCAATTCTTTTTGTCTGTCTGTCAAATCCATGATAAGTAATGAGTTATGGGTGATGAGTTATGAGCAAAACTCATTACTCAAGCTGCAAAGCAGCGGCCTCATCACACATTACTATTTAGCACTAATATACAACGAGTGCTAGTTATTGTCAAGACCCTTGTATTGGCATATTATGAGATTAGTTGAAGTTTTAGTCGGCTGAAATTACTCTTAGAAAAACCCGACCTCTAGCCTGCTTCAGTTATCGTCTATGGACAATTTTTGGAAGTTTAGAACACTAAAAAGCAAAACCGGAAAAATATTCCCGGCTTTAAAACACGAAAATTACAGGTATTATTTTCAGGGACAACTGGTTTCGCTTTCAGGATCCTGGATGCAAACCGTAGCCCAGGGATGGCTGGTTTATCAGCTGACCCAATCCCCATTTATGGTCGGACTGGTCAGCGCTTTGCAGCATATGCCAATATTATTTTTCGGCGTTTTCGGAGGGGTCATTGTTGACAGATTTGACAAGCAGAAAGTGATACTTATCACACAGGGGGCTTCTCTGGTTTTAGCACTAATCCTGGGTGTTTTAACTATTACCGGTTACATCAACGTCTGGACAGTTATGGTTTTTGCTTTTTTACTCGGGTTGGTGAACGCACTAGATACCCCGGCCAGACAATCTTTAATAATCGAGATGGTCGGCCGCGAGCATATGCCTTCAGCCATTGCTTTAAATGTCGGGTCTTTTAACAGCGCCCGGGTTTTTGGCCCGGCGATAGCCGGAATTTTAATTGCCAAATTAGGAGTTGGAATTACCTTTATTTTAAACGCCTTGACATTCCTCGGCCCGATACTGGCTTTAAAAAGCATGAAATTAAACCTGCCGGCGGTTAAAACCCCGCAACACCCCTTACTGGCTGTAAAAACCGGCCTGCGTTACAGCTTCCGCCACCCGATTATTAAAATGGTTCTGATTTTTACAGCGGTCACTTCAATTTTCGGCTGGTCTTATGTATCGATGTTGCCGGTTGTGGCTGAAAGGGTTTTTAAACAGGATTCATCAGGCTTAGGGTTACTTTATTCCAGCTTCGGGGTAGGCGCAGTTTTAGGGACAGTGTTCATTTCGGCATTTAATAACAGATTTTCCGTCAAAAGGTTACTTTTAGGAGGAAGCTTCCTTTTCACTATTGCCCTATTCGCTTTTACGCTCACAACCAACTTCACCCTGGCTTTGGTTTTTATGTTTTTCTCAGGCGCCGGGATCGCCGCCCAAATGGCGCTAATGCAATCAATTATTCAAAATAATGTTGAAAACAATTTAAGGGGCCGGGTAATGAGCATCTTTGTCACAGCCCACCAGGGAATGATGTTTATAGGCAATTTTCAAATAGGCTGGGTGGCAGAACTAATCGGCTCAAGACCCGCAATAGCCATAGGTGCCACAATAATCTTCCTCTTTTCAGTTTACCTATATTTAACTTTTACAAAACTTGAGAATATAGAGTATTCTGCAATTACCTAACGAGCAGCAAGATAGTTAAAAAACCCTTGAACATCTCTTACTTTGTGAGTCAGAACTGCATCGTAAATATCTGGACCAGAAAAGGTTCGATGATATTCAGGGGATCGAGCTACCCTTTCTTTGATCTGCATAATTCTTCCTCTATCTCTATCTGTCAGTTGTCTCGCCAATTCATCTCTGTGTCCTAAGCTCCTTTGCTGGTCTTGTTGTAAGAAACAAATATCCAGCCTCCAAAGTCTATATGGCTCATCCCCCTCTTGGAATTCAGCTAATATTTTCATAAAAATTCCTGAAGGCAGCCTCTCCCATAAAGGCACCTGCTCAAATTCTATTATTCCAAATCCTGAACGTAAAACTGCTCTCGGATTTAGCGACTCATTATCATTTATATGATTATCTCTAACAATTACCTCCGGTAGGGAGTGCTGTCTTGTTAACTCATCTGCCAGAGATAAAACCGAATTGAAATTTATTCTGTTTTTAGTGACAACATCATAATCTAAGTCTCTTTGAGTAAGCATACCTAAAGCAGTACTTCCGACTAAGTGGACCGTTCCAAAGTCTTCAAGTTTCTCAATAAGACTCGTACGATCTAGTAGTTTACCCGCTTCAATCTGAAGCTTAAGTTGTCGATCAAAAATATTTTCTCTTGCTGAACGAGACATGAGAGGAATTATACTAAACTATAGGACTTTACTCAACTTTTTAGGATGCTTAAAAATGCTTCTTGGGGGATTTCGACCCTTCCTACCATTTTCATTTTAGCTTTTCCTTTTTTCTGTTTATCTAATAATTTGTCTTTTCTGGTTCTGTCTCCCCCATATAATCCGGCAGTGACGTCTTTTCTAAACGGCGAAATTGTTTCCCTGGCTATAACCGTACCGCCAATTGTGGCTTGTAAGGCTATAGCAAAGTTTTGGCGAGGGAGGACATCTTTTAATTTAGAAATCAATCGGCGGCCGGCTGACTCGGCCTTGTTGCGGGTAGTTACAAAAGCCAGGGCATCTACTTTTTCGCCTCCAACTAAGATATCGACTTTAGCGGCCTCAACCGGACGAAAATCTATAAAGTCCCAATCCAGCGAGGCAAATCCGGATGAGACTGATTTTAATTTATCGTAAAAGTCGGTGATCATTTCTGATAACGGCATTTCATAAATCAGCTCAACCTGCATACCGTAATGAATCATATTAATGAACTTGCCACGCTTTTCCTGAACCAGTTCCATAACTTTTCCAATATATTCCTGAGGGCAAAACATTTGCAGCTTGATCCATGGTTCGTCAATGGTTTTCATTTGGGATAAATCAAGATCTGCCGGATTATGAACAATTTCACCATTCACCAGATATTCGACCGAAGGCGCGGTGGCTAAAAGATCAACTCCGAATTCACCCGAAAGGCGTTCCTGGACCACTTCGGCATGCAGAAGCCCCAAAAAACCGCAGCGGAAACCTGAGCCTAAAGCTGCTGATTGCTCCATCTCGTAAGAAAAGGCCGGGTCGTTCAGTTTAAATTTGGATAAAGCTTCTTTTAACTCGAAGTATTCGGAAGAATCAATCGGATAAAGTCCAACATAAACCATCGGCTTAACTTCTTTATAACCGGGCACCTGGGCTTGCTCAAAAGAAGTTGAAATTGTATCTCCAACCCTGACCGTATCCGACACTTTTATGCCCGTTGCAATATACCCAATCTCCCCGGCTTCCAGACTCTCGACTTCCTTAAGCTGCGGCGCAAAATAACCTTTTTCCAAAACCTGACCTTCTGATTTCGTGCCTAAAAAGACAATTTTTGATTGCAGGGCCGGAACTGTCCCCTCAACAATCCTGACTTGGGCCACCACTCCTTTATACGCATCAAAAAATGAATCAAAAATTAAAGCTTTAAGCGGCTTATCAATTTCCTGCTTCGGTGCAGGGACTCTTTCAATAACCGCTTTTAAAATCTCTTCAATTCCAATTCCGGCTTTGCCGGATGCCAGAATTATTTCCGACTCCAAAAATCCAAAAGTATCGACCAGCTGTTTTTTATATTTTTCAACATCGGCATTAGGCAGGTCGACTTTATTTAGAACTGGGATTAAAGTCAGGTTTTGCTCAAGCGCGGCCAAGCCGTGGGATAAAGTTTGAGCCTGGATTCCCTGAGTCGCATCAACCAAAATCACCGCGCCTTCAACAGCTGCCAGAGCCCTGGAAACTTCATAGGAGAAGTCAACATGACCCGGGGTGTCAATGAGGTTTAACGTATAGTGTTCATTGTTCATCGTATATTGCAAACGCACCGGCGCCAGCTTAATAGTAATTCCCCTCTCGCGTTCTAAAGCCAAAGAATCCAGCATCTGTTCCTTCATTTTGTCATGGGCCACAGTCCCGGTAACCTCGATAAGGCGGTCAGCTAAAGTAGATTTACCGTGGTCAACATGAGCGATGATACTAAAATTACGAATGTTCATGGAGTGTATTGTAATTGAGTTTAATAAATTGAGCAATTTAATGAAGACTACTGGATCCCTGCATTCACAGCGACTACGGCTAGCTAAAACTGCCAGTGTCCTTGGGCAGCTCCTCCGACTCAAGGTTAATTTTGATTTTGCCGATCTTTTTAATCAGCTCGGTAAATGTATTTAACTCCCTGACATCAAGCAGCCAAACCAGCAGTATATAAACCGCCAAACCGAA
>DATDWU010000017.1:0-5001 GCA_035289525.1 Patescibacteria group bacterium
ATCCTGGGGCTGAAGTAGGTCCCAAGGGTCTGGCTGTTCGCCAGTTAAAACGGTACGCGAGCTGGGTTCAGAGCGGCGTAAGCCAGCTCGGACTCTATCCAGTATGGGCGCTTGGATTTTTGAGGGGAGTTGTCTCTAGTACGAGAGGACCGAGATGAGGGAATCTCTAGTGTGCCGGTTGTTTGTAAACAAGCATCGCCGGGTAGCTACATTCCTAACTGATAAGTGCTGAAAGCATCTAAGCACGAAGCAGGCCCAAAGATTAGAAATCCCTAAAACCCTCGGAAGACTACCGGGTTAATAGGTTAGCGGTGTAAGCATAGTAATGTGTTTAGCCTACTAATACTAATGGTTGTAGTTGAGATTTTTTGACATGCCTCGACGAAGCTGAAAAGTGGAGTCGGGCTGAAAACCTTCATAAAGAGGTCGCCTTTGCTTTTTTGAGCTTCGGCGCCCGAAGTCGTATTCACATTTTTTGGCACAAATCCCATAGTTTTAATATTCTCTAGATTCCTGTATAATTTCCTAATGCTCGCTGAAAGATTAATAACTAACGGACAGCCAAGCCCAGGTTACTTAGCAGATCTTTTTGTATTCTCTAATTTTATTTCCCAATTTAATACCAGTACGCAACGAGATATTTTTATGCTTTTAGCTCAAAAGCATCCTGAATGGAAAATGGATAATGAGTTAAAAGATAAAGTAGGAGGAATTGCTACTCCTAAGATTAGAGCGATTGTTTTAGGATATCATACTCCTCCTCAAAATAAAACTGGGAAACCGCCAAAACTTCATTATGATGTCTCTCGAGAACCGGATTCAGAAGAGGGAGTTAGATCACAAATAAACAAGGATCTAGTTGCTTTTCAAAGGACGCTTAATGATACAGGATTTTTACCAAGGGAAATTATGCTTAGGTCTGTAGCCATAGGATTAGCAAATAGCGATCATAAATATCTGGTTAATCGTGATGGAAGGTTTAGGATTGCTGATCCGGATAAGAAAGCAACTTTCTTTGAAGATAAGTATTTAAGCCTGGTATGCTATTTCGTTTTAGAAGGTAATCCAATGGGTCTTGCAGACTATGATGAGATGTTTAGAGAGTTAGTACCATTCTTAACGGAGCCTTTAAGAGGGAAGCTTGTTGACAAAAATCAGTTTAAAGGGGTGGTTGATATTTATTTGACATATCACCCACAAAGCAGAATAAAAGATCTTATTAGATAGGTGTTAGAGTTATCTCCCCCCGCCTGCAAATTTGGGGAAATTTCAATAGTTTCAGCTTTTCTAATTGAGGTATAATATGAGTTATGACTGATTTACCCCAGAGCGTCAAAGTAACTTTATGGTCTTATGACCTTAATAAAATTGATCGTGAAAAACACAAGAAACTCATTATTTCCCAGGTCTTGAATTTTGGGAGCCTGGAGGCGGTGAGCTGGTTATTCGCTAATTATTCAGGCCAGGAAATTAAAGAAGCAGCGCTAAATACACCTCTTGGCGCATGGGATAAAAAATCATTAAACCTTTGGTCACTTTTTCTTAATCTTGATAAAAGCCAATTTAAGAATAGATTCATATAATGCTCCATTACGATATTTTAGACCCGGAAAGAAAAGAAATCCTGCCAAAACTTGCAGTTTTTAAGCGGCAGTTCTATCTGGCAGGAGGGACGGCTTTGGCTTTGCAAATAGGCCATCGCGACAGCTTGGATTTTGATTTTTTCAGTAAAGAAGATATTGATACTGTTAAATTATTTGAGAAAGTACAGGAGGTTTTTGCCGGTCAGGTTATAGTTAAAACTCAGGAAGAGAAAAATACTTTAAGCGTTAATATCGATAAGGTTAAGCTTAGCTTTATGACTTATTCATACGAGCTTGTGGATAAATTAATTGAAACCGAATTTCTTAATCTAGCATCGGTAAAAGATATAGCTTGCATGAAGTTATCTGCTATAACCAGCAGGGCCACCCTAAAAGATTATGTTGACCTCTATTTCATATTAAAAAATCTTACTCTGGAAGAATTATTAAATTCAGCCAAAGATAAATTCCCCCAACTTGATACAGGACTAGTCTTAAAAAGCCTGGTTTATTTCGACGATATAGTTGAGGAACCGATAATTTTTAAAGAGGGGAATAAAGTTTCCCTCGATGAGATTAAACAAAAGCTGGACGGTGAAGTTAAAAAGTATTTAGAGGAGAGAATAATTTAGAATTTTAATACTCTCAGCCTGCAAATCTGGGCAAAAGAGAGATAATAAAACTTTATTCCGCAGCGAAAGCAGGGGAGGTTGTATTCACTTGTTGGTACAAATTCTTAATCGTCAAACCAGTTAAGTCTCCTCTTGATATGCCTTGCCCTCTGCTGCTTCGGCACTGGCTTCCTCTGCCGCAACAACAGGCGTCCTTTTGGCTGCCGCAGTAGTCCCTGGCTCAGTAGCCACACAAGCATCGCTATTTGCAATCCACTCTTCTAAAGACCTGGCCAATTGATCAGGATCGGCATACGCTGTAGGCTCGGCCGAAATATTCTGCACTCTATCCCGCAACTGACGAAACACTACCTTTCTCAACTCCGGGTTAGTAAGATGACCAAAGATTTTAGTTCTGATTTCCGGACCAACCTCAACTAACAAACTAGTGTTAATAATGTCTCTCCTGCCACTGTTCATTTGTTTAGCAATAAAGGCAGCGATACTTTCTTCATCGGGTAATATATAGCGCAAGATATCCCTTCTATCTTGAAAGGATTGTGCTGTTTCCCCTCTATGGCGTTTAGGATTTCTTAATCTGTTCAATACTTCTCCCGGAGACAATTGCTGTATAGCTTCAGAACGCATTAGATCTAAAAGAATTTCCGCCAGATTCCTGCTCTCATCAGACTGCCGCTGTGTTTCAATATCAATCCCTGCCGCAGCAGCAGCTTGACCTTCTCCCGCTCCCGCAAGTTCCTCCGATCCTCTAATTCTCCACAGTATCGTCAGATCTGATGGCAGTCCCCGTAGCTCGTTCCTTTTTATGTGCGCTTCATCACTTGTTAGTCTGATAGATTTTTGATCTAAATCTGCATCAACAACATATTCTGCTAAGAAATCATCAAGCTCGCTGGGTTTGGAATCTTTTACAAAAATATCCCAAGGCGCAAAGGGTTTTATTACATAATCCCTATTAGGATGAAAAACGCCCGAAGTACCCGGAGTGTATTTACCGGATCCTAACTTTCTGATTGCGGTCTGTATATAATATTGATCTAAATAAGCGGAAGCCTCTTCATTATATGATGGATTGGAACCTAATACGTAAGACATTGGATTAATACCTATTGCAACAAAAAGTGCAAGATTTCCTTGTTCTTGGTCTGAAGAGCCTTGTGTTTTTAATTCTCCTACTATGGCGACGATTGCGTGTCGCACATCTCTGTCATAAGGCCTTTGCTCAGTATATTCAGGGGTCCCAGGAGTTGACACATATCGCATATATCCGGAGCCTTTCTCAGGCATACCATCATGGGTTACATACGAGTGGCCCGCTTTAGCCGGGTGCGTAATTGTCTCATATCCTCCATGTTCCCGATAGCTTGTATAGAGTCTATAGCCACCGCGTAGTCTAAAAAGTTCTCCGCATCCCCAATATTTCTTTCTGATTAACTCTAATTTACTTTCCACGCCAAAGTGATCAAGTACTCTGTCTATCTCCGGTTTCGGAATTTTTTCATGAGACTTCCAAACAGGAAAGTCACCCTGGTAAACAGAATTGCCGAAATGTACATTTTCGTGATCTTCTAGGCCGGTTTGCCTCCCAAATTCTGCCCGTACTTGTATAACTCTATCTTCTAGTCCCATAATATGCATATTATACTCCCAGCCTGCAAATTTAGGCAAATTCCGCATTAACTTAATTGGGGTTGACTCCTTATCTTCGATATTCAATACTTAATTTATGCCCGGCAATCAGTTATTAGAAAAGAGAAAAGAGAAAAGAGCCCTAAAGCAAAAAAACTCACTCCTCACTCCTCACTCCCCACTCCTCACTCCCCAAAAAGGCTTTACCCTCGTTGAGCTAATGGTGGCAATTTCTATTATCGCCATTCTTTCTACAATTGGCATGGTAATGTTCTCCGCAGCTCAGGAGGGTGCGAGGGATGCTAGAAGAAAAGGAGATTTAGAAGACATTAAAAAAGCCATGTATCTGCTTAAAGCATCGACCGGAAGCTGGTGTGTGGCATTTGGTGCTTGTAATGGTAATTGGCAATCTTTTGTAAATACTGCGGGAACCGGCATGAAGGGTACGATGAAAACAGCTTTTATCACTCCAGGTTACTTAAAAGGTGAAGTTCATGATCCAAAATGTCCGGATGGTGATTGCCACTTAGGATCAGGTGAGCCGAATCGTGATTACATTTTACGAATCAGAGATGCGGATAATTTTGCAATTTATGCCGATCTTGAAACAATAAAACCGCCTTTTCCTGCGACCAGCTGTCTCCCTGCTGATCCTAATTGTTGTATCCCGAATTCTATCAGTGGTATCCATGACTACTGCATTGTTCAGTAAAATTTCCAAATAATTTCCTCCCTTGATACTTAATACCTACTACTGTATACTAGCGTTCTGGTGGTTTGTGCGTAGCGGTCCGACCTGATCCCATCCCGAACTCAGTCGTCAAACGCTTCAGCGGTGACAATAATGCATCCGCAAGGTTGTGTGAAGATAGCTCACTGCCAGATTTGATCAAAGGCGTCCCTAAAGGACGCCTTTTTCTTGCAGTTCGCTGCGGATTCTGCGAATCCTAATGCTCACTGCCAGATTTGATAGAGGCCAGCAGTAAAGCTGGCCTTTTTCTTACCTAAAACTAAACCGGATCGGGAATAAACTTCAAAGCTGAAGAGTTAATGCAATAACGTAAGCCTGTTGGTTCCGGACCATCATTGAATACATGCCCTAAGTGTCCGCCGCATTTTTTCCCCACAACTTCGGTACGTTCAATACCGAGGCTGTT
>DATDWU010000018.1:0-17381 GCA_035289525.1 Patescibacteria group bacterium
AAGCCGCAAAAACAGTGACGGTATTGGTAGAAGGTAAAAAAACTCACCCGTTGTACAAAAAGACTTATGTCTGGAGCAAAAAATATCTGGTTCATGATGAACTGGGAGCAAAACTGGGTGATGTCGTAGATATTACCGGAACCAGGCCTATTTCAAAGAGAAAACATTTTAAAGTGGTAAAGATTGTGGGTAAAGACCTGGTTGCCCTTGGAGAAGCAGCAATGAAACTGGAAGCAGCGGAAGCAATTGCGCAGGTAATGCCTGTTGAAGAAGCGACGGAGGTGACTGAAGCAACGAAAGAGTCGAAAGAAGCTGAAATGAAAGTGGAAGAACCAAAAGAGAAAGCATCAAAAGCCAGGATCGTGAAGAAGCCAAAGGCGGAAAAGGAGAAGAAATAATGGTTCAACATAGAACTTATTTAAAAGTTGCGGATAATTCGGGCGCTAAAGCTTTGATGGTAATCCAGCCTTTGGGCGGGTCCGGTAAAAGAAAAGCTAAGGCCGGAGAGTTGGTTATCGGTGTTGTAAAAGGCGCTGATCCGAACGGTCAGGTTAAAAACGGTGAGGTTGTAAGAATAGTTATCGTCAGATGCAGGAAAGAGCAAAGACGTGATGACGGTTCTTATGTAAAGTTTGACGATAATGCCGGAGTAGTTGTTGATAAAGATAATAATTTAAGAGCAACCCGTATCTTCGGACCGATCGCAAGAGAAGTCAGGGATGCAGGATTTTCGAAAATTATTTCTTTAACAAGGGAGGTATGGTGATAAGTTAGTTGGTTAGTTCGTTCATGGTTAGTTCGAAAGAAGCGATGAACGGATAACGAATAACGAATAACTAAACATGAAAAAGATAAAAAAAGGCGACAAAGTAAAAATATTATTAGGAAAAGATTCGGGCAGAGAGGGCTCTGTGGATAAAGTTTTGGGCAAGACTAATCAGGTTGTGGTGAGTGGGGTAAATATCTACAAGCGGAGTGTCAAAAAAATGGGCGAAACCCAGGGCGGGATTATTGATTTGGTTAAACCTGTCGATATTTCCAATGTGGTTTTAGTTTGTCCCAATTGCAATAAACCATCCAGGGTTGGTTTTAAAGTTGAAAAAGATTCTAAGATCAGGATCTGCAAAAAGTGCGGAAAGGAAATTAAGTAGTTATTGGTTAGTTGGTTCATCGTTAGTTCGATGAACGAATAACGAATAACGAATAACTATAAATGAACAGATTAAAACAAAAATACAACGAGGAAGTCAAAGCGAAATTAACCGAGGAATTAGGAGTTAAAAACTCTCATGCACTGCCGAAACTAATTAAGGTTGTGGTTAATATGGCGGTATCGGAAGGCAAAGATAATTCGGCGTCGATTGAAAAATCCGCAGCCAATATAACCGTTATTACCGGACAGAAAGCGATGATTACTAAGGCTAAAAAATCAATTGCGGCTTTTAAACTGACCGAAGGGGCGCCGATCGGAGTGATGGCAACTCTAAGAGGCGAGAAAATGTTTGCTTTTCTGGATAAATTGATCAATATTGTTTTGCCTAAAGTCAGGGATTTTAGGGGAGTTTCCGATAAGTCTTTTGACGGACAAGGTAATTTTAATTTGGGACTAAGGGAACAAATTCTGTTTCCCGAGGTTGATTATAAAACCATCGACAGGTTGCGGGGTCTGCAGATAACGATTAATACCAGCGCTAAAAACCGTGAGCAAGGAAAAAGATTGCTGGAGCTTTTGGGCATGCCCTTTGCTAAAGCACAGTAAAGACGTTAAAATAACAAACTTATGGCTAAAACAAGTAATGTAGTAAAGAAAAAATTTAAATTCGAGGTTCAGAAACGCAATATCTGTTCACGCTGCGGCCGTCCGCACGGATATCTGCGCAGATTCGGCCTGTGCCGGATTTGTTTCAGGGAATTTGTTTATAAGGGTTATCTACCAGGAGTCAAGAAGGCAAGTTGGTAAGAAAGGAGAATAGAATAAACCAATAAACAAATATAACAAATAAACCAATTCCCAATAAAAATAATAATTGGGCATTTGACATTGGTTTATAAGCGAAGCTTGCGAGCTTACGCTCTTTGGGTTATTGGTTTATTTCGAACATATGGATATTGTTGCTGATTCGTTGATTAGAATAAAAAACAGTTATCTTTCTTATAAAGAAAGGACAGTCCTGCCGTACTCAAAACTGGTTCTGTCAATTTGCAAACTTTTAAAAGAAGAAGGCTTTATCGAAAACTTTAAAGAAGAAAAAATTGAGGGCAAGAATTTCAGCCGGATTAACGTGGAGCTTAAATACTTAGGCAAAAAAGCCGCTTTGACAGATGTTAAAAGAATTTCCCGGCCCGGACTCAGGATTTACAAACCGAGCAAGGCATTGCCGAGGGTATTAAACGGTTTTGGGCTGGCGATTATTTCTACACCTAAGGGCGTAATGAGTGATAAAAAGGCAAGAAAGGAGGGCGTGGGAGGAGAAGTTCTCGCTCACGTTTGGTAATGAGTAGAATAGGCAACAATCCGGTAATAGTGCCCCAGGGAGTCGAGATTAATCTTGAAGGGGATAGTCTGACTGTAAAAGGCACCAAGGGCGCTTTGAGCATGGTTTTGAACCCGGCAGTTAATATTGAGGTTGAAGAAGGAAAGATTATCGTTAAAGCGAAAAAAGGGGCTGATAAAGGACCGGCTATGCATGGGTTGACCCGTTCCCTGATTCATAACATGGTGGTCGGGGTGAGTACGGGTTGGGATAAAAGTCTGGAAATGGTCGGTGTCGGATACCGTGCCGCCGGCGGGGGAGAGACTTTGACGCTAAATGTTGGTTTTTCCCACCCGGTTACAATGAAAGCGCCTGAAGGAATAACCTTTGCAGTGTCGGATAATACTAAAATTAAAGTGTCGGGCCGGGATAAGATTTTAGTCGGCCAGATTGCAGCCAATATCAGGGGAGTTAAACCGCCGGAAGTTTACCAGGGAAAAGGTATCAGGTATGCAGGTGAATATGTCAGAAAGAAGGCCGGAAAGGCCGGAAAGGCAGCCACGGGAGCTAAATAAGTTAGTTGGTCAGTTCGTTTTATTCGAAGGAAGCAATGAACGATCAACAAATAACGAATAACTAAACATATGAAGAGACAACTAAGAGAAAGTAAACATAAAAGAGTCAGGAAAAATATTTTCGGCACTGCCGAAAAGCCGAGAGTAGCCGTATTTAAATCAGGCCAGCATATTTATGCTCAAATAATTGATGACAACAAAAGCATAACAATTGTGGCAGAATCCGATTTAAAAATTAAAGGCGGTACAAAAACCGAAAAGGCAACCAAAGTGGGTGAGACGCTGGCTCAAAAGGCAGTTAAAGCAAAAATTACCAAAATAATTTTTGACCGCGGAGGATTTTCCTATCACGGTCGGGTTGCGGCAGTTGCAGAAGGATTAAGAAAAGGAGGGTTACAGTTTTAATGGAACCAAACAAAGGACAGCAACGGGATAATAAGCAGAGCTTGGGAGCTGGCGCTCCTAGAGGCGGTAATCAACGATACGGTGGCGGCCGTGGTGGCCAAAGAAGCAATCAGCCGAGACCCCAGGAGCCGTCGGAATTCTACGAGAAAGTAGTTCAGGTTAACCGTGTTTCCAAAAAGACCAAAGGCGGAGACAAAAGATCTTTATCGGTTCTGGTGGTGGTCGGAGACAGGAAAGGCAAGGTCGGAGTCGGCTTAGGTAAAGCCGCCGATGTTCAGTCGGCTGTCAGAAAAGCTACAACTTATGCTAAAAAGCATATGATTACGGTGCCTCTTAAGGACGGCAGAACCATTCTGCACCAGGTCAATGTTAAGCTGGGAGCCGCCTTTATAATGCTTAAACCGGCACCAAAAGGAACCGGAGTTATTGCCGGCGGTCCGGTCAGGGTTGTGGTGGAGGCTGCCGGAATCCACGATGTTGTTTCAAAGATTTTGGGGACTAATAACAAAGCCTCTAATGTCTATGCAACATTACACGCTCTAAAGGAAATAACCAATTCTAAATACGCTCAGTCCGAGAGTAAAAAAGAAGCCAGGGAAGCAAAAGATTTGAAAGAACCAACCGCTGAACAAAAGCCGGAGAAAGCTGAAGAAGCAGTAAAAAAGGAGAAGAAAAAAGATGAAGCTAAGTAATTTATCAAAAACAATTGAAAGAAGCAGTAAGAGAGTTGGCCGGGGGACGGGATCGGGTAAAGGCAAAACCGGCGGTAGAGGATCCAAAGGCCAAAAAGCCCGCGGTAAAATACCCGCCGCATTCGTCGGCGGCAGCTTACCTCTATACAAAAAACTGCCGTTTGTCAGAGGTTGGGGTAATAAAAAAGCTAATCCAAAGCCGGTGGTTATAACCCTGGACGAATTAAACCGTTTTAAAGCCAATTCCTGGGTTACTATTGAAACATTATCCGAAGTCGGTCTATTTGCCGGCCGGGCAATCCAAAAAAGGGGAGTCAAAATTCTGGACAGAGGCGAAATTAAAGTTAAGGGTTTAATTATCGAAATTTCTGCAAGCAAGGAGGCTAAAGCTAAAATTGAAAGTTTAGGAGGTAAAATTGTCTAATTTCTTTCAGCCGATCCTTAGTGCTTTAAAAATCCCGGAACTCCGCCGTAAATTAATCATCACCGCAATAATCATTTTAGTATTCCGGATAGCAGCCCAGATACCGATTGTCGGCATTGACGTTGACGGTATCAGGCAACTATTCGCTTCCAACCAGCTTTTAGGTCTTTTGGATATTTTCTCCGGGGGAACTTTAACTAATTTTTCCATTCTGGCATTAGGCTTAAATCCGTATATTAACGCCTCAATTATCATGCAGCTTCTTACTATGATTTTTCCCAAGCTTGAAGAAATGAGTAAAGAGGGAGAGCAGGGCCGCCAAAAAATTAACCAGTATACCCGCTTTTTGACGATTCCTTTATCGGTTATCCAGTCGGTCGGTATGTATACTTTACTCAAAAACCAGGGACTGGTTGAGGCCGGTAACCCCCTAAGCATTCTGGCGATTATAGTGGCAATGGTGGCGGGAACTGTTTTTACAATGTGGTTAGGTGAGCTTTTAACAGAATACGGCATAGGTAACGGAATTTCCATTTTAATTTTGGTCGGTATTTTGGCCAGGGCGCCGGTGGTTTTATTCCAGACGGCTTCGATAGTTGAACAGCAGCAGGTACTCAACTTGCTGATTTTTGTAGCCGTGGCGGTATTTGTCACCGCTGCCATTGTTTTTGTCAACGAAGGCCGGAGGCAAATCCAGATCCACTATGCCAGGCGCTTTTCGGCCGGACGGAGAATGAGCCAGGTGCAAACATATCTTCCGTTGCGTGTTAATCAGACCGGAGTTATTCCGATTATTTTTGCAGTTTCGCTGGTTTTGCTGCCTTCATTCGGAAGTCAGTTCTTAGCCCAATCCCCCGTTCCGGTTTTACAAGGTATTGGCAGATTTTTAGTCCAGAATTTTCAACCTGAGGGTATTGCCTATAACTTAACCTATTTTCTTCTTGTTATTGGCTTCACGTACTTTTATACCGCTGTTGTTTTTAATCCGACCAAGATTGCCGACGAGATAAAAAAATACGGTGGATTCGTTCCGGGGATAAGACCGGGAAGCGCAACGGCAGCCTATTTAAATTATATTTTGATCAGGATTACTCTGGCGGGGGCAATTTTCCTTGGAACGATTGCAGTTATGCCGTCGGTAATTTCTTCTTTTACAAACATCTCTACTCTGGTTGTCGGCGGGACTTCCCTCTTAATCGTGGTCTCGGTAATTTTGGATACCGCCAAGCAATTTGAAAGCAAAATGATTGAGAAAAATTATGATAAATTCCTAAGCTAATAAGGACCTGCTTCGTGCTCCGGTAAGAAAAATTTTACCTCGCACTCGCAGAACCTTTCTTTTTTAAATCTTAGGATTTTTTATAAACAAAGAGAGGAAGATTTAAAAAAGTGAAAATATTAATAGTTGGATTACCAGGTTCAGGCAAAACTACCCAAATAGATAAAATTGCCGCTAAATATGGTTTGACACCAATCAGGATGGGTAATATTTTGCGGGACATAGCCGCAACGGGCAGTGAACTGGGAAATAAAGTTAAGGCAATTATGGCCAGCGGCGAACTGGTTGATGGTCAAACAGTAGCCCGGTTGATAAAGCAGGAAGCCGGAAAAGTCGGGGATGACTTCATTATGGAAGGTTACCCCCGGACTGTCGAACAGGTTAAGTTGTTTGATCCGGGTTTTGATAAGGTTTTTTATCTTGAGGTTCCGGTTGAGGTTTCTAAAGAAAGGATGAAGGGCCGGGGCAGGGCTGATGATTCCGAGCGGGCAATCGATACCAGAATCAGGGTCCAGATGAAAGATTTAGAGAAAATTCTTGAGACTTATAAGGACAAATTAGTTCGGATTGATGGCATCAAAAGTATTGATGAGATATTCGGGATAGTTGAGGATAATATTAAATGAGTTTATCTCCCCGTAAATCTTCCCAAATCGGCTTGATGCGCAAAAGCGGGGCTATCACGGCCGCAGCCTTAAAAGCGGTTATAGGGGCCGTTAAACCGGGCATAACCCTCATAGAGCTGGATAAAGTTGCCGAGGAGGAAATTTTAAGGTTGGGAGGGCAGATCAGCTTTAAAACTGTCCCGGGATACCATTGGGCAACTTGTGTCACAATCAATAACGAAGTCGTTCACGGAATTCCGAGGCCGATTGAGCTTAAAGTCGGGGATATCTTTAGCGTCGATGTCGGGGCGGTTTACAACGGCTGGCACACTGATGCGGCCTGGAGCGTGATAGTAGGAGAAGGTGTTAAGGTTGAAGAGATAAGTGAAAAAAAGAAATTCTTAATGGCCGGGGAAGAAGCTATGTGGCAGGGGATTAACCAGGCCAGGAGCGGCAACCGGATTGGAGATATTGGGGCCTCGATGCAAAGGGTCGTTGAGGGAGCAGGTTACAGCGTAGTCCGTTCTCTGGTCGGACACGGAATTGGCCGGAAACTGCACGAAGATCCGGAAGTTCCCGGTTTTGGAAAATCAGGCAAAGGCCTGCCTTTAAAAAAAGATATGACGATTGCCATTGAGGCGATTTATAACCGGGGCACTCACGAAGTGATTCTGGAAAAAGACGGTTGGACAATCTCCTCAAAGGACGGTTCCTGGGGAGGGTTATTTGAGATGACTGTAGTTGTTGGGGATGAAGAAGCGGAAGTTTTAACCGACTGGAGGAAAGTTTAAGGCTATGGGTTGTGATATCAGGCTGGATTTGCTAGAATACATAGGCTCAAAAAATAATGGACGCACCTGATATTATTGAAATTGCCGGTAAGGTCTTAGAAGTTCTGCCCAATACGCTTTTTCGGGTGGAAATAACAGCCAGTCCTGAGGTGCCGGAATTAGTTGGACGCGTGATTTTATGTCACATTTCTGGTAAAATGCGCAAACATTATATCAGGCTCCTGGTTGGTGATCGGGTCAGGGCTGAAATGAGCGCCAAATATGATCTTGATAAGGGGAGAATAACGTTTAGAATAAAATAGAAAGAGACGGTAGGTGATAGAGGATAGAAGGTGGTGGTAGAAGGTAGAGAGTAGAAAATTGAAATCTATTCTCCATATTCTATCATCAAAAAACTATTTTCCATTTTCCATCATCTATCGTCAAAAACAATATGAAAGTTCAAGCAAGTGTTAAAACAAGATGTACGGGTTGCAAAATCGTTAAACGCGAGGGGATTTTGTTTGTAATTTGCGCAAGGGATCCAAAGCATAAGCAACGTCAGGGCTAACGCCCTTCTGTTGCTTGCGAGATCTTCGCAACTATTGAAATCAGGAGTTTCAATAGCGCTACGATCTTTTAAACAGCGTCAAGGTTGACGCTGTTAAGGGGATAGCTTCGTTTCTATTGAAATAGTTTTTTCAATAGCACTGCGCCATCCTAAACAAAGACAAGGATAAAGAATTAAAAATGGTAGAGCTTAGACGCGACATTGGAATAGATAGAGCAAACCTTGAGGGTATGCTTGTGTCAAGAACTATGACAGAAACTCTTTTAATGGGTGTGCTGCGTGGTGTAGCTGCAGGATCTTTACCGAGATTAGATTTGGCAAGAGAATTAAGGGAAGGGGCTGATCTTTTGTTAAGAGATGCTGGTGCAAGAGCGTCAATTACTCGTTGGGCTGAACGGCAGGGCATCGCAGGAGAAGGCATTGATGCAGGATATAAGCATTTTGAGCGTCATGCTCGACAGTTGATTGATCAATTTAGAGGATCAGAAAGGCAACAACCAAGTAATGGCTAGAATTGCAGGAGTAGATTTACCAGATCAAAAAAGAACCGATATCGGCTTGACCGCCGTTTACGGCATTGGCCGGAAAAATGTTGTCAAAATGTTGGAGAAAGCTAAAGTTGAGGGTAGCAAAAGAGTTAAAGACTTAACCGAAGAGGAAGTTAATAAATTGTCCAAAGCTTTGGAAGGCATTACAGTTGAGGGAGATTTAAGACGGGAAATTAATCAGAATATCCGGAGGCTTGAGGATATCGGTGCATATCGCGGTTTAAGGCACAGAAAAGGTTTGCCGGTGCGAGGTCAGAACACCAGGCACAATGCCCGTACCCGCAAAGGTAAAAGAAAAACAGTCGGTACAGTCAGAAAAGAAGTGGTAGCTAAGACCGCACCTCCAAAGTAGCGGAATGACCAAGATACAAGTTACAAATAATTTGAATTTGTAATTTATTTGTTACTTGGTGATTGTATCTTGGAACTTGCTTCCGAAGGAAGTTATTATGTCAAAAAAGGTTACATTAAAATCAAATAAAGCTAAAAAGCCTTCATCGGCCGCTCCTAAAAGCGTCTCTTTAGGCAGGCTTTATGTTACCGCCACTTTTAATAATACTATAGTGTCGCTGACCGATCCGGCAGGTAATGTCCTGGCCTGGAGTTCATCCGGAAATGCCGGATTTAAAGGTGCCAGGAGAGCCACTCCTTTTGCCGCTATTTCGGCTGTTGAAAAAGTCGCTCAAAAAGGTAAGTCATTAGGCATGAGCCAGATTGAAGTTTATATCAAAGGACCCGGACCCGGCAGGGATGCTTCGGTCAGGGCCTTAAAAAATTCCGGATTAAATATTATAATGATCGCCGATGTTACCCCGATGCCCCATAACGGGCCGAGGGCAGAGAAGAGGAGACGCGTTTAGCGATTAAGCTATAAAGCAATAAAGCTATGAAGTTAAAGCTCAATAGCTTGATAGCTACATAGCTGGAAACTGATTATGAGATATACAGGACCAAAAAGAAGATTATCAAGAAGAGAAGGTGTCGCTTTATTCCCTAAGGATATTAAATCCCTGGAAAGAAAAGGGGCAATTCCACCGGGACCAAAAGGTACCAAAATGAAAAGACGCCTGTCCGAATATGGGCTGCAGCTTCGTGAGAAGCAAAAGGCTAAGAGAATGTTTGGAATTTCCGAAAAACAATTCTCAGGAATCGTCAGCCAGGCTGCCAGCAGTAAAGGCGCCACCGGTTTGACCCTGCTCAGTCTTTTGGAAACCAGGGTAGATAATGTAATTTACAGGTTGGGATTTGCCAAATCCAGGAACGAAGCCAGACAAATTGTTTCCCACGGCCATGTCCTGGTTGATGATAAAAAATTGACTATTCCTTCGGCAAGAGTTAAAGTTAATTCAACTGTTGCAATTTCTCCCAAATTTGTGGATAATACACAAGTTAAAAAAAATCTCGGGGAATCTAGAGAGATTCCAGGGTGGCTTGAGCGAAAAGCCACTTTAGGTAAAGTCCTGAGATTACCAGCCAGAGAAGAGATGGAGAGTATATTGAACGAACAATTAATCGTTGAATATTACTCAAGATAAGGAATAGGAAGCAGGATAAGAGGACGCGAGTCCTAAATAAATATGTTTAAAATTACTGAAGAACAAAATAACGGAACTCAGGCCCAGATTATCCTGGAGCCGCTTGAAGCTGGCTTTGGGCACACAATAGGCAATAGCTTAAGAAGAACAATGTTAAGTTCTCTGACCGGTTCGGCAATTACCTCGGTTAAAATTGCCGGTGTTTCCCATCAATTCTCAACAATCCCCGGAGTGATTGAAGATGTCATTCAAATTATTTTAAATCTTAAGAAGGTCAGAGTTAAGCTTTATTCCGATAAACCGATTCATATTAAAATTTCTAAAACCGGCGCCGGTGAAGTAAAGGGCGGAGATATTGATACCTTGGGCGGCGGAGAAGTTGTTAATAAAGATGCTCACATCGCAACCCTGTCTGATTCAAAAGCTAAATTAAATATTGAAATGACTGTCGAAGCCGGTATGGGTTATGCCCCCTCGGATGAGCGGAAAATGAGCGAGATCGGTATGCTGCCGGTTGATGCGATTTTCTCCCCGGTTATGGCTGTCAATTATACCGTTGATCAAACCAGGGTCGGCAGAAAAACCGATTTTGATAAACTGACTTTGGATATTGTCACTGACGGTACAATCTCGCCTCTTGAGGCTGTTCAAAAAGCTTCCCAGATTTTGTCCAAGCAATTCAAACAGGTCTATGAGCCGGAAGAAATTGAGACTGCCGAGCAGGCACCGTCATCTTCCTTTGTGACTGATGATGTTTTGAAGGCTTCGGTTGAAGAACTTGATTTGCCGGTTAGAATTACCAACGCCTTAAAAGCTATCGAGATCGACACGATCGGTAAATTAACAACTGTGTCGCCTTCACAGCTGATGAAAGCTAAAAACTTAGGCGCTAAATCTTTAAATTTAATCTCGGACAAATTAGGAGAGAGGGGGCTGGCTTTAAGTGAGGCATAAAGTTTATGGCAAACACCTTAGCCGCGATAAAGACCAACGGACCGCACTCTTCAAATCGTTAGTGCGTTCCCTCATTCTGGAAGAAAGCATTAAAACCACCCAGCCAAAAGCCAAAGCTGTTAAAGGCTTAGTTGATAAAATCATTACCCAAGCTAAATCGGAAACTTCCAAAAGATTAGTTTCCCAGTTTTTAATCCACAAACCGGTTGAGGAAAAATTAATCAAAGTGATTTTGCCGAGAGTTAAATCTAGAACTTCGGGGTACACTTCCGTGGTTAAGCTCGGTCCCCGTTTAGGCGACGGTGCGATGATGGTTAAATTAAGCCTTATACTTGATGCGATAAAAGAACCTATTAAAAAATCCGAACCTAAAAAAGAAGAAAAGGAGGGAGTAAAGGCAAAAGTCAAAAATCAAAATGCAAAAATACAAGTCAAAAGTTAAAAGTCGGAAAACTTTTTAATTTTTATTTGTAATTTTGACTTTTTACTTTTAAATTTTAAATTTTTAATCATGAGTACTAATGTAGTTTCTGCAAAATCGATACAGCGCAATTGGCATTTAATTAATGCTAAAGGTCAAATTTTAGGCAGGCTGGCTGTTGAAATCTCAACAGTGTTAAGAGGCAAATCAAAGCCTAACTTTGTGCCCTATCTGGATATGGGGGACTTTGTGGTTGTCACAAATGCCAAAGATATCAAGGTCAGCGGTAAAAAAGCTCAGGATAAGAAGTACTATTCCCACTCGATGTATCCGGGTGGTCTTAAAACAAAAACTTTCGGCGATCTGCTGGAAAGTAAGCCGGAGGAAATTATCAAGCACGCTGTTAAAGGAATGCTGCCGAATAATAAGTTGCGAAGCAAGCTTTTGAAGAAATTATATGTTTTTCCCGGTTCCGGCCATCCTTACAAAAAACAGCTTAAGCAAGCCGAAGAGGTAGCAGAGGAGGTCGAAAATGAAAACCCAAGCTGATCAGGTTCCGCTCAAAGCCGGTTCCGGACAGGCTGTCGGCAGAAGACGCGAAGCCGTAGCCAGAGTCAGGCTTTTTAAAGGCCAGGGACAGTTAACAGTCAACGGCAAGCCGATTGCCGAATACTTTACCGGTCTGGTTGCCCAGAAATTATTCCAAAAACCTTTTGAGCTGACAAAAACCACCGGAGAAATTTCAGGATCGGTTAAAGTGGCGGGCGGAGGTTATAATTCCCAGCTTGAAGCAACAGTCCACGGTATCTCCAGAGCTCTTCAAATTATAGATAAAATAAAGCACCGCGGAATCTTAAAATCCAACGGTTTGCTGACCCGTGATCCGAGGGCTAGGGAAAGAAGAAAATTTGGTCAGGCCGGCAAAGCCCGCGCCAAAAAGCAATCTCCGAAGCGTTAAGGATAAGCAATTCTGTTATATTTCAAAACTACCCACTGTTAATTTAAACTATTTAAACATGAATTCGAAAATATTACTGGGGGCAAGCGGGATCACGCTATTTTTAGCAGGAATTATTAGCACCTTATTGTTAGGTCCCAGACAGGAATTAAGTATATTTAAAGATAGATTCTGGATGAATTATTCCGAAATTTATGGATTTTTAACTCTTGGTTTTTTGGGTATCGCCGGATTTTATCTGGTATCGGATAAGAGTGTAGTGAAGTGGTTGGCGACTATAATTATAACATTAGCTGTAATTATAGTTTTGTTTCGAATTTCTCAAAGACTGCCTTTTTGAAGTATCCGGGATCTGAATCTAAAATTAATTCATTAGGTTTTACCAGGTCGATATTGATAATTCCTTCCATATGATCAATCTCATGCTGAAAAACCCGGTTTAATATCAGATCTTCCCGGCTTTGATCCTTTTGGTTCCAGATTTTTTTATTGCCCTGTTCGTTATAATATTCAACTTCAACCCAGGCCGGTCGGACTACTTTGGCGATAACCGGATTGGCGCTCATACAAATTTCCGGATAAATTAAAAACTCGGGCGATCTTTTTATAACTTTGGGATTAATGACGGTTTCTAAATCCTGTCCGATGAAAATAACCGCGATTTGCAGAGGAGTGCCGGTTTGGACAGCGGCTATGCCGCGGCCTTTGCCGGTTAATTTTCTAAACTCTCTCAGGCTGGTTTTTAATCTTGCTATCAAAGAACGGATTTTCGGGGAGTCAATTTCACTTAAATTTACGGCTGCCGATTTTTTCCTGAGCAGGTCCGACTCGCCGATTTGGTAAGTTAAGTGGGCAACCCGGGCGGCGGAGGCAAAGACTGATTTTTTATAACGGGTATTCATTTCAGAAGGCTGGTGGGTATTTTTACTGCACCCTGTCTGAGCAGGGTTAATTTTAATTTATCCAATTTAACCAAAGTAGAAGGAGGCCGGTCCAACTTACCTCCGTCAACATAAAGCGGAACCGATTCCCCGAAATATTTTTTAGCACCGGCAATATCTTTGGCCGGTTTTTCGCCCTCAAAATTGGCGCTTGGTGCTACGAGCGGTCCGGTCAGTTTTAGTAAATCCGAAAGCATCTGTGACGAAGGGACCCGGAAAGCTAAAGATTTTTTACCGCGGTGAAGGGAATGCAATTTCCGGGAGGGGCAGTCTACCACGACACTGACCTGGCCGGGCCAAAGCTTTTTCAAAACAGCTTTTTGTTTTAAAGTAATTTTAACTCCCAGGCCGGTAATCTGATCTACCGAATGAGCCAGAATTATCATCGGCTTGCTGCTTGTCCTCTTTCTTAGTTTATATATTTTTTCCACTGTTTTAGGATTTTCGGCCGGGCCGACTATGCCGTAAATGGTATCAGTCGGGATAACGGCAATTCCGCCGTTTTTTAAAACTCCGGCGATTTCCTTAATCAAACCGGGGTCATCATGTTTGCCTAATTCTAAAGTCAATATTGCCATCCTGGCTGTATTGTATAGGAAAAGTATATAATTTTTAAGTGATACGGATTGGGTTGATTTTTTTACTGCTGTTTTTATTAGTATCGGTGCTGTTTATCTATTCCCCCGCCGGGCAGTTCGTTTCTCCCGGTTGTGTATCGGAAAATTTGCCGGGGGTTGTAAAGAAGCCGGAAATTAAAGTGAATATTGAGCCTTTAACGCTGGAGAAGATCTTTAAGATGCCGAAAAGTTTTCCCGGTTTGGACAGGCAAAAGTTAATCACCGTGATTGCAACAGGCGATGTTATCCCGGCCCGTTCGGTGAATTTTCAAACCTCTCAAAGAAATAATTATAATTGGCCTTTTGAGAAAACCGCTGATATTTTAAAATCGGCAGACATAACTTTTATCAATTTAGAAACTCCGTTAATGAAAAATTGCGGCTTAACACAGGAGGGTATGAAATTTTGCGGGAGTGATAAGCACATTCAGGGCTTAAATTTTGCCGGTGTTGATATAGTATCTCTGGCCAATAATCACAGCGCCAATTACGGCAAACCCGGAATTGATGAAACTGAAAAACTTTTGGAAGATAATGGCATATCGGTTACAGGATTGAATGGCCCGGTCTTTAAAGAAATTAAAGCGATCAAGTTCGCCTTCTTAGGATACTCGGATATCGAGAAAACTCCGTTAGTTTCAACAGCCGAAGAAGAAAGAATTAAAGCGGAAGTGGCGGAAGCAAAGAAAAACTCCGATGTTGTCATTGTGCAATTCCATTGGGGAACCGAATATATTACCCCGCCGGAGGAGAGGCAAAAATATTTGGGGCGTTTAGCTATTGATTCGGGAGCGGATCTGGTTATCGCCAATCATCCGCATTGGATAAAACCAATTGAATTCTACAATGGAAGACTTATTACATATGGACATGGCAATTTTATATTTGACCAGGAATGGAGCCAGAAAACTAAAGAAGGGGTGGTCGGAAAATATACTTTCTATGGGAAAGACCTGATAGATGCAGAATATTTGCCGGTGGAAATTGTTAATTACGGCCAGCCGTATTTCCTGGAAGGTGAGAAAAAACAGGAAATCCTGGATGAAATGTATCAGGAGAGTTTAAAACTACGCTGATTCCTCTATCTCTTGAAGTGATTTTCCTGATCGGACGGAGAAATCCTCATTTTTCGCTTCATAATTTTCTCTACAATACTCATCTTTATGTTTAATCATTAACCAATTATCTTTGGTTGACCCGGGTGGGAAGTTTTTGGTTTTGACCAAGGCAAACGAGCCTTTAACTTTTTTGCCATGCAAGAAAAATTTTATCTCGCCTTTTTTAATTCCTTCCTCCATTACCTCGTTGCCCTCTTTAGCATCATGAATTAGCTTTCTTTCTCCTGGAGCAATTTCAACTTCGGGAATGTAGTATCCTTCATCCCAAATCATCACCGGTCCGGCGCCTTCCGAGCCTTTCGGCAAATTACCTTCAAAATTGCGGTAATCGAAATCATGATCACCAACTTTTACTGCCAATCTTTTAAGTTTAGGATCCAAAGTGGGCCCCTTCGGGATTGCCCAAGAGGGCATGGATTTACCAACCTGAATCCGGAAATCATAATGAAGTGATGTTGCCCGGTGTTTATGAATAACGAACAAAAGTTTCTTCATTGAAAATACCCAAACTAGACCGCAATTTTATGTTTCATCTGCATTGATAAAAAGTAAATTAAAATTGCCATAAATATTGTCACCAAAAGCCCGGCTAAACTTAGACCTAAGTATCCGCTCATGGCAAAAAGCGGCCCGGACCCCAAACTGGCAAATCCGGCGATAAACGCCACCATGCTATCGGCAATTCCCTGGAGTTTGCTTTTTTGGGCTGGCGGTAAAGAACTGGATAAAAGCGAAGACCCGGCGACGTATCCGAAATTCCAACCCAACCCGAGTAAAAATAGGGCAATAGCTAAAACCAATCCCGAATCGGTAAGCGGCGCCAGGATTACCGACGACGCCAGCGTAAAAGCTCCGGCAAAAAGCATCGGGATAGTTCCGTATTTATCAATTAAATAACCGGTTAAAGCCGATAATCCGAACATCCCTAAAACATGGGCCGAAATAACATAAGCGATAACCTCGTTACCGTAATGAAGTTTATGAATGTGCAAAGGGGTCATAACCATTAGAACGACCATCACCAACTGGCTGATAGCCATGGTGCTGACTGCCAGCTGGACCACCGGTAACTTAAATAAAGCGAATACAGAAGATTTTTTAGTCACTTCTTTGGCATCGCTGGCAATGCTTTTTTTAGCCAGTGTATTCGGGTCGGGATACAAGAATAAAACCGTCACAATTGCCGCCAGGATATATAAAAACGAGGATAATCCCCAAATACCGGCGTCAGTTTGGAAAAAATTACTTGCCCAGGGGCTTAAGAGCGGGCCTAAAATTCCGCCGATTGCCGAAGCAAAAACCACCCGGCCGATCATCCGGGCCCGTTTGCTCGTTTCGTACATTTGCCCGGCAGCATACCGGCTTAAATCTCCGGAAGCTCTGGAGGTTCCGAGTAAAGCCGCGGCAAGTATCAATAATCCGAACAGATTATTTAAAACCGCGAAGACCCCGGCAATGGCCCCAAGCGCACCTAATAAGTAGCCTAAAGTCAGTCCGAACCGCCAGCCCAGCCGGTTCATAATCAGCCGCATTAAATAGGCGGTTAATGCCGGAGTGAAAATTAAAACCGAATGGGGAAGTCCGGCTAGCGATTCCCGGCCGGTAATTTTAAAAGCCGAGACCGAAAGAATGGTCATCATAGTGACTTGCCCGGCGGAAAAAATGCTTTGGGAAAGAAAAATTACTTTGGTTAGTTTATTGATACTTTTTTCCATAAAGACCTTAGAAATATTACACTGGAAATTACTAACAAACAAGGGTAAAATTTGTAGCCGTGTCAAAAAAGATAATCGCCCATTTTAAAAAAGCCGATCCGAAACTGCATGCGGTTTTGGAAAAAGTTTACGCGCTTCACGGAGACGGAATATTCATTTTAGAAAAACATGATCTGCTTTTTGACAGACTGGTTGAGTCAATAATTTCCCAGCAACTTTCAGTCAGGGTGGCCGATGTTATCTACGCGCGGGTTTTAAATTTATTACCCGGAAAAAAATTAGTCCCGGCGAATTTATTAAAAGTTAAGGATGAGGATTTAAGGTCGGCCGGAATGTCTTACGGCAAGATCAAATATCTTAAAGACTTATCGGATAAAGTGAAATCAGGCGAGCTGGATTTGGACAATCTGGACAATCTGGAAAATGAAGAGGTGATAGAGGAATTAGTTAAGGTCAAAGGTATCGGCAGATGGACTGCGGAAATGTTTTTGATGTTTGCCCTCGGCCGGCCGGATATTTTCTCGCACGGTGATTTAGGGCTAAAAAATGCCGTTAAAAAAATTTACGGATTTGAGGAATACAAAATCGAAGAGGTGGAAGAAATTGTTATAAAATGGTCGCCATACCGCACAATAGCTGCCAAAATTCTTTGGCGAAGTCTTGAGTTAAAATGAACGGCTAAATTCACTTTTTCTGCCAGTAATTCCAGATAGTGGCAAACACCCAGCCGACTGCAAAACCGATTATGCCGGTAACAACGATCAATATAAGCGCTGTTG
>DATDWU010000019.1:0-3827 GCA_035289525.1 Patescibacteria group bacterium
ACAAAATAGTTTATCCCGGTATTCAATAGTCGGTTTTGATCCGCAACATATAATTTCCGCTAAGGGTCAGACTCTATATTTTGATAATCAGAAATTTGAATTTGACCCCACTTTGCCGAGGCTACGAGGGGCGAGTAACCCATACTTTGCTTTACGAGAAATTGTTCCTCAAGACGCAATTTCCAAGTTTTATGCCGGCGGTTTAATTGGCTATTTAAATTACGAAACAGTTAATTATTTTGAACCCTCTTTAAAATTTAAAGAACATCCGGAGTTTGACACCTTTAAGTTTGGGGTTTATCTTGACGGATTGGTTTTAGATAAGGTTACAGGAGAATTATTTTACTTTTACTATGAGAAGAATCGATTTGATGTTGTCAAACAGATTCTTCACGGAGTTTACCCCGGACTCCGATCCGGGGTTCAGAACGACAAAAAAGGATCCCTAAACAAGCTCGGAAAGAACCTGAAGGTCCGGTTTTTGGGGGATACATTAGACCGGGCCGGACATAAAAAAAACGTTGAATATGTCCTGGAGCAGATCAAAGCCGGCAATACTTTCCAATGCGAAGTCGGATTTAAATCGGAATTTGAAATTACCGGGGATACATTTTTAATTTATGAAAATTTAAGAAAAATTAATCCCTCACCCTTTATGTATTACTTAAAATTTGCTTCGCAGAGGATTATCGGCGCCAGCCCGGAGCTTTTATTCAGATTAAAAAACGGCGATATGGAAACATTTCCCTTGGCCGGTACGGCCAAACGGGGAAAAACAGAAAAAGAAAATATGGAATTGGCCCGCCAATTATTAAATGATCCTAAGGAAGTTGCCGAGCATAATATGCTGGTTGATTTGCATCGGAATGATTTAGGAAAGGCTGCCAAATTCGGAACAGTTAAAGTCCGGTCTTTGATGGATATAAAAAAATTCTCCCATGTCCAGCATATTTCCTCGGAAATTTCCGGTGTAATAAAGGACGGATGCGATATGTTCTGCACTCTGTCTGCTTCATTTCCGGCAGGAACTTTAACAGGCGCACCAAAAGTTGAATCAATGAAGATTATAAGCAGAATGGAAAAATCCCCCCGTGGTCCTTATGGCGGAGCTGTCGGTCATTTCGGATTTGACGGCAACTGCATTTTTGCAATTTCGATCCGTTCTTTATTTGTCTCAGGTAAATATGCTTTTGCTCAAACATCAGGGGGAGTGGTTTTAGATTCGGATCCGGATAAAGAATATGAAGAAATCACCAACAAGCTGGCAGCGATGAAGGAGGTATTAAAATAACCAAGATACAAGTTACAAGGAAAGTACCAAGAACCAAAATTCAAGTACAAAATAATATTTAAAGGTTTAAAAGTTTAAATATTTGGAATTTGTTTGGAATACTTGTATCTTATTTCTTGGAAAACTTAAACATGAAAGTACTTTTGATTGACAACTATGACTCATTCACCTATAACCTGTACCAACTGGTAGGGCAGATTTTGGAAGAAAAAGGCGATAAATTTATCCTTGATGTTTTCAGAAATGATGAAATTTCTATCTCGGGAATTAGAGAGAAAGGTTATGAAAAAATAATAATTTCTCCGGGCCCTGGTGACCCATCAGATAAAAACTATTTTGGAGTTTGTGCTGAAGTTTTAATTGACCTGGGAAAGACTATCCCTGTACTCGGAGTTTGTTTAGGAATGCAGGGGTTAGGGTATTATTACGGCGGTAAGGTATCGCGGGCAAAAAAAATTATGCATGGAAAAACTTCAATAATTACCCATAATGGAAAAGGATTATTTAAAGGATTGCCGCAGGACTTGGAAGTTATGCGATATCATTCTTTGATTGTTGAAAAAGATAATTTACCGAAAGATCTGGAGATCCTGGCCATGAGTCAAGACGGGGAGATAATGGGACTTGCTCATAAAATTTATCCCATCTCGGGGGTCCAATTTCATCCGGAATCTTTTGCCACCGAAGGAGGAAAGAAAATTCTGGAGAATTTTCTGGGGATATGAATCAAGAGTTAAGTATTAAAGGAAAAACAAAGATGAACTTAAATGATTATTTAAATAAGTTGAGAGAAAGAAAGAATTTGACTCAAAAGCAATCGAAAGAGTTGCTCAGTCTTTTAATGGAACAGAAAACAACTCCTGAACAAATCTCACAGATTCTAAAAAATCTTGCAGTTAAAGGCGAAACCATTGAAGAAATCGTGGGATTTGCGGAAGGCATGCGGGAACTAATGTTATCAGTTGATGTGCCCGCCGATTCTATTGATATTGTCGGAACCGGAGGAGACGGATCGAATTCGTTTAATATTTCAACCATTTCGGCAATTGTAACAGCCGCTTGCGGGGTTCCGGTTGCCAAGCACGGGAACAGGGCAGCCTCTTCAAAATGCGGCAGTGCGGATGTTTTAGAATCCCTGGAGATTAATATTAATTTAACTCCGGAAAAAGCTGCAAAGGTTCTGGATAAAGTTGGGATGGTTTTTTTATTCGCGCCTATGTTTCATCCGGCAATGAAGGTAGTAGGACCGGTTAGGAAGGAGTTAAAAATCCGTACGATTTTTAACTACCTGGGTCCATTTTTAAACCCGGCGAAAGTTAAAAGGATGCTTTTGGGAGTTACCAATCTGGAAATGGCTGAAAAGTTTTTAGAAATAGCAAAACAGTTAAATTTTGAGCATTTAATTATTGTGACCAGTAACGACGGTATGGACGAGATAAGTGTTGCCGGTAAAACAACGGCTTTTGAACTAAAAAACGGCGAAGTCCGGAAATATATCATTGATCCGCAAAAACTGGGTTTTAAAAAATATTCTAAAACCGATTTGGTTGGGGGAGACCCAGAAATAAATGCCACAATTGCCAGGGATATATTAACCGGCCGAGAAACCGGTGCAAAAAGAGACGCAGTTATTTTAAATAGTGCTTATGGTTTATTGATCGGAGAAAAATCCAAAAATATCAGAGAGGGAATGAAGCTATCAGCACAAGCCATTAGCTCGGGGAAAGCGCTACAGTTGTTGGATAATCTAGTCAAGGAGACAAACAGATGAATGACATGATTAAGAAAATTATTGATATTAATGAACCGGATTTGATGAAAAGAAAAAAGGAAAATCCGATTTCAGAGCTGGAAGAAAAAATTAGAAAAATGCCTAAGGCTTTGGATTTCATTGGAGCCTTCGATATTTTTGGAATTATTGCTGAGATAAAATTAGCTTCTCCGTCAGCTGGAGAAATTGAAAAGAAAGAAAATGTTTTGGAAATTGCAAAGGATTATAAGAATTGCCAAGCTAATGCAGTTTCTGTTATTACCGAAAAATATTTCTTTAAAGGGGGCGTTAATTTTATCAAACAAGTAAAAGAAATTACTAATTTGCCGATATTACAAAAAGATTTTGTCGTTGATCCCTACCAGATTTATGAGTCAAGAATTGCCGGTGCAGATGCCTTATTATTAATTGCCAAAATAATCAGCCCTGACCAATTAAAGAAGTTTGTTGAGCTTTGTCTGGAAGTTGGTTTAGAGCCGGTTATAGAAATAAATGATGAGTTGGATTTGGGAAGTGCTTTGCAGACTAAAACAAGCATAATTGCAGTTAATGCCAGGGATTTAGATACTTTTAAAGTGAATATTGAAAAAGCTTGTGAGCTGTTAAGAAAAATTCCGGAGAATTATTTGAAATTAGGATTCTCAGGAGTTAATTCTCGTGAGGAAGTTGAGAAATACAAAAATGCCGGAGCAAGAGGGATTTTAGTCGGAACTAATTTAATAAAATCTAATGAACGGAAAAAATTCCTGGAGGATTTGAGATGAT
>DATDWU010000020.1:0-4499 GCA_035289525.1 Patescibacteria group bacterium
GAAAAAATCACCGCTTAAAGGTGACCAGAAACACCTGCACCATCTGCTTTTGGAACGCGGGTTCTCCCACAGCCAAATCTCCTTGTTATACGCAATCTCGTGTGCTATTCTGGGCTTGCTCGCTGCAAATTTAGAGAGCCAAGGAAAGATTTTTACGATAATACTCGCTGGTGTCGTAGTATTCGGAGCAATACTCGGACTACATTTACTGAGTAATAAAGAAGAGGGAGGTTAGTAGATTGTTACATTGTTAAAAAACAATTTTAGATTCAACAATGAGACAATATAGCGAGCTCGCGAGAGGAACAATGAAACAATACAGCACCTTCGCATTCTTCTGGAATCTGGCCAAAGCTTTGCGTGTCCGGCAATGGATGAAAAATTTCGCTTTGTTTGCCGGAATTATTTTTTCAGGCCAGCTGACAAACCCGTTATCTATCCAACTGACCTTTGAAGCGTTCATTCTTTTTTGCGCCGCCTCTTCCAGTATTTATCTTCTTAACGATGTCTTCGATATCGAACGGGATAAACTCCACCCGTTTAAATCAAAACGTCCGATCGCTGCCGGAAAACTGCCGGTTAATTTAGTAGTCGGTCTGGCCTTAATTCTGATCGCAATTGTCCTGCCTGTTTCTTATGTAATCTCGCCGCCTCTTTTTTTGGCTATACTGGCTTATTTAATCCTCCAGCTTTTTTATTCGGCCTATTTAAAATCAATCATTTTAATCGATATTATGGCTATTGCAGCCGGATTTTTGTTGAGGATTTATGCCGGTGTCTGGGTAATTGATGCCCATTTGAATGTCTGGTTTTTACTGACGGTGCTGTCGTTTGCTCTATTTTTGGCCATCGGTAAACGACGCTCCGAACTTACTTTGCTTCAGGGTCAGGCTGCCAAGCACCGGGAAACACTACTTCATTACCCGGAGAATTTTTTGGATATTTTAACGGCTATGTTTGCCAACTCCACCTGGCTTTCGTATGCTTTTTTTGCCTTCCTGCAACCCCCCATCTCCGCCCGCTACCGGCTCTCCCTTTTATTTGATAATTTTTCCCTGCCGTTTAACCAGGCAAAATTCTTGATGGCTACCGTCCCCTTGGTGATTTACGGAGTCATGCGTTATCTTTATATCATTTATGAGAAAAAAGAGGGCGAGTCCCCCGAACGGGTCTTGCTTACCGACAAACCTTTATTAATAACTGTCATCCTCTGGATCGTCTCTGTGGTTGGAATTATTTACTACCTGGGAGCCTGAACGGGTTTTTTCTGAATATATGATGAGGACACCCATCCCTCTTTACCGTCTTTTAGCCTTATCCTAACCCAGCCGGGAGTTTCTTCTAAAAGCAGGTAAATTTCTTTGGGTTTAACCTGGCCAATTTCTTTAGCGTTCAGACTAGCTGATTCCCTGACCCGCAAAAATCCGGTCGGAGTATTTTTAATAACAATTTCCTGGGTTGAACTGGTGGGTTCTTGAGGTAATTTAGTAAGATCAGGCTCGGTTATAGCCAGATCAACCGATATAATCAGGTCTAAACCGTCAATAACTTTAGAACGGATGCTCCGCTTGAGAAAATTCTCCCGGCTGACAATAAACTGATGCTCGCCTTCCGATAAATCCGGAACCGAAAGCGGAGTCCGGCCGGACAATTTACCGTCAATAAACACCTCGGCATTGGACGGGGACGAGGTAATCGTAACTCCCCGGCCGGGCTCCAGACTAATGATTTCCCCGGCTGAAGCTTCCTTGGCATCGGCAATATCCCTGATAACAATTGTTAAACTACCGTCATTTAACTTGGCATAACCTTCCCAAAAAACTTTGGCCGAATCAGTAGCTTCATCGGCTTTTAAACTGACAACATAATCTCCCGGCTTTAAGTTGTCATCCTGAAACGGAACCGTACCGACATCCTGATTATTAAGCAGGACTTTTGCCGGAACGTTTGACTCGACCCTGATCCCGGCTTTTAAACCCCGGCCTAAAATTCCCTTTAGATAGCCTGAGCCAAGTTGAAGGGTGATCGAGATAACACTTAAGAAAATCAGAATAATGATTAATACCTTGCGCATGAATCTAGAAGATTATGATAACAAAAAGCGGCAGCTAACAGAAATGCAGAATTATCAGCTTCACCTAGGTAACGCAATGGCCGGTAATTTGACTTATAGTCCCTTCTGTGCTACCATTGACAACTCTGCCTGGGATTCCCAGGCTTTTTTAATGGTTAAATTTAAACCATTTTTGCGGGTTAATTCTTTCCCCAATTTCAAGCTCAAAATCAAGCTGGGGGCGCTCTTGCTTTGTCTTTCTTTCCTGTTGAATTATCACCCGGCTTTTACTTTTCCGCCGGTCCGGAGGAACGTAGTTTATGCTCAAATTTCCCAGGAACAACAGGTTAATTCACAACCCTCTCCGGTCACTTTCCAGCTCCCCCATCCCGGATATATCACCACCAACTTTTCGTCTTTCCACCCCGGAATCGACCTTTGCTCAGGACTCGGAATGCCTATTAAACCGATCGCCAAGGGTACGGTGGTCGAAGCGGGCTTTAATTTTTTCGGCTTGGGATTGATGGTTGAAGTTGAGCACGAAGGCGGCTACCGTTCGCTTTACGGCCATATGGGTAAAATATATATAACCAAAGGACAGACAGTTGAACCCGAAAGTTTCCTTGGAGAAATAGGCATGACCGGACACACCTCAGGCCCACATACTCATCTGGAAATTTCCAGAGACGGCAAAAAAATTAACCCGCTTCTGGTTTTACCCGAAATACGGAAATATCCAAAAGAAGAAGACTTCACAGTCACACACTCGGCTACACCTTCGGCCATTGCCATACCTACCGTAACCCCTCAACCGGCGTCCGGTTCGGCCAAAACCATACCTTCTGCTGTTACAACCAGCGCTCCTCCGCAATTTATCGAACCTCCGGTTAATCAAAACATCCGGATCGAACCGGCTAAAACCGAATCAACCCTAAAAACCGATTTGAATAAAAAAAATCTTGATAATATTTTAGACCTGGCAAGCCCCAAACCTTCAATTTCACCGGTTCCTCAGGGAGGTCCTATTTCATTTCTGAATTTTGGCTTTTTCGGATTTAAGAAAAATTAATCAACAACTTCACCTTCAAGAGTAACCACCGGGCCCGATTGGCCGCCGAATCTTTCACGCTCCCGATTAATCAATCTTTCAAGTAAATTCTTAAACTTGATCGGTTCGTCAATTTTTCTAATCTTAATTTCATCGTTATTTCCTCCGGCAGTATTGACAATAATATCCCCGTGTTTCATTATCAGGCGGTCTAAAACCCCCTGGACTACTTCAATATGGGTAATTTTGTCATAAAGGGCGGAAATTAACTTAACCGATATCAGGCCTTTTTTAATAATTACTCTACGGGTAGTCAGTAAATAGCGGTTGGCGTGATAATGCCAAATGCTTAACAGTAAAGCCCAGAGCGATGCTAAGACCATTCCTCCCAAAAGGCCAATCCCTAAGTTAAACTGGAATAAGTAAGCCAGCCCAAGCCCCAAAGCTATGCCAATACCTCCCGGCCAGAGGAAATAATAAGCATATTTATGACGCATGTAGTTTTTTCCGAAACCGGTAGCCAAAACCAGTTCTTCATCTTCCGATAAAAATGACGCAAAAGCTTTTTTTTCTTTGGGACCGCGGTCTTCTGCAGTTTTTGTCTGTTTCACTGACTACATTATACCCCAAACACATAAAAAAGCTTCCCTGTGGAAGCTTTAATAATTTTGCATTTTGACTTTTGAATTTTGAATTTGTTTCTTAGTAGTCGCCCATTCCCGGCATTCCGCCTGCACCGGGCATAGACGGTTTTTCAGCTTCGGGCTTATCGGTTATCAAAACATGAGTAGTCATGACCATGATAGCCACGGAGGCAGCATTTTGAAGAGCAGTCCTGGTAACTTTCACCGGGTCAATTACTCCGGCCTTAACTAAATCTTTGAGCTCCCCGTCCATCACATCAATACCCATATTGCCGGTTGAAGCTAAAACTTTGGTTAGCGCTACACCCTCATCCAATCCGGCATTCTGGACCAGTTTTCTGAACGGCTTTTCCAAAGCTTTCTTGACCAGAGTAATCCCGAGCTGTTCTTCCGGGTTATCTGCTTTTAATTTATCTAGAGCTACCGATACCCGTAGAAGCGCTACTTCTCCTCCGGCTACTATTCCTTCTTCAATTGCAGCTTTAGTTGCGGCTACCGCATCAATCACCCGCTCTTTTTTCTCCTTCATCTCAACTTCAGTGGCTGCACCTACATTAATAACCGCCACTCCGCCGGCCAGTTTAGCCAGCCTTTCCTGAAGCTTTTCCCTGTCAAAGTCGGAATCGGTTGCCGCCATTTCTTTTTTGATTGCCGCAATCCGGCCTTCAATCATCTTTTTCTGGCCTTTACCGTCAACAATCAAGGTGGCATCTTTGCTTGAAGTTACCCGGCCGGCCCGGCCTAAATCTTCTAT
>DATDWU010000021.1:0-10283 GCA_035289525.1 Patescibacteria group bacterium
GATTATTTAATAAACAACTTGAAACAGGTTGCTGAAATCATAAAGACTATAAGATAAATGTGAGCCGACCGGGGCTCGAACCCGGAACCAAAAGATTAAAAGTCTTTTGCTCTACCATTGAGCTATCGGCCCGTCGCAGATAACTTCAAATTCAAATGATTTCAAATAATGAAGTTATTGTCATAGCTTGATATCACCAGTGCCAATTATACTTTGAAACAGCCTCAAACCGCAACCAATCCACAGAAAAAGCCCCTTGCGGGGCTTTTTCCCTTCTCGCCATACAAAGAACCATTGCTGAATCTTCGTACATAAACAAACTGAGACAGTCAGAATATGTTTTAGCGAGAAATCCAATTTACATTGGACTAATAAAATAACGATTTTCACGCAATGAGTCAACTACTTGATTTTATATAAAACAATATCAAAGTCAGTCGAACTAGACATTAGACTAATTAAAAGGATTTTGGTAAAATTTGAAGGCTTTTCTGTCACAATAGAGCGCGTTCGTCATTAGAGTATGGAGCGCTATGAAAACAACGATTTTCATAGCAGGCGCAATACTCGCAGGCGAAAAGCGACGAATGAAGCGAAGCGCAATGAGCCGCGTTCGTCTAGTGGTTAGGACTCTGGGTTTTCATCCCAGCAATCAGGGGTTCGAGTCCCCTTGGCGCTACAAATTAGTCTCAGACTTTGATTTTGAATTTTCTAAGATACTTTTTTCCGTTCTTCAAAGTATACGAAACTTCTAACCGGGCGTCATGAATTCCGGTGTGATAACGGCAGACATTTTTTGAACAGGTCCCGAAGAGAAGTTCGTTAGTGCTGGTCGGTCCTCCTAAATTAAGAGCTCCTGAGGCAGCTTCTTCCTGTTCTGATGTTTTGTATATCAACATGTAGGAAACAGCCAGGGCATTTTGAAGATTTGAGAAATTAACAATCAGGGCCCGCCTGTCTGACCGGAATCTGGGAGAAACCGTTATGGTTGTCCCTCCCGAGCGGGAAACCGTGCTTTTAGCCAATCCTTTTGATATTTGGGGAAGCGTTTTCGCCTCTACGTCTGTCACGTAAACAGTAATTCCCAAAACAAAAGTCAGAGTCAAAACTATTAATTTATTAAACATAATGGAACTAACTAACTATTAAGAATACCATGTTA
Organism: Patescibacteria group bacterium; assembly: GCA_035289525.1. Classification (GTDB taxonomy): domain Bacteria; phylum Patescibacteriota; class Microgenomatia; order Daviesbacterales; family UBA10151; genus JACPKO01. The sequence continues at coordinate 1,163 of DATDWU010000021.1, forward strand.
TACTCTTTTTATGAAGCAAAAAAATACGCTGCTGCTTGTAATAGTACTCGGACTAGTTGTGATCGGTCTGGTAATCTTTTTTATTCAGCTTAGAAACCGTGCCTCCGGACCCCAAGTAGAACCTATTTCCATTAAGGAAAAAGCCAAACCCTCAGAAACCCTGATAACCTATACCGATCCGGCCGGATTTGAATTCAGCTATCCTGACAACCTCTCGATATCAAAAACCGAGATAGAAGACCCAAAAGTCTACACGGACCTGGAAGTTTATTCCAAAGACGTAAGCGGCAGCATCAAGTTAAAAATCGCCGATACAAAGATTGCAACCCTTAGTGCCTGGTTAAAAGACAACGGCATACCTGAGTCCAACACCCCTAAAGAAACAAAATTGGGTAACTTAAAAGCTCTGGAGGTAAAAACAAATGACCGGTTAATGTTGGGGGCTTTAGACCAGGGCGTGATTTTTACAGTTGAGGTGCCCCTGGTGGAAGAGGATTTTTGGATGAAAGTGTACGAAAAGGTTATATCCGGCTTTAGCTTCGTTTCAGCGGAGGATGCTGCGGCAACAGGAACCTCGAATTCTTCCGGTTCTGACGTTATATTTGAGGGCGAAGAGGTTGTAGAGTAATTTTCCCAGAAAAAAGCCCGCTTACGCGGACTTCTTTCTAAAACCCGTCTTTGGAAAGTATTATTGCTAATACTCCCGCGTGGTTTGGCATTACTGCCTTGCACTTCTGACAGGCAACCAATATACTTTTCGGTAGATACAGTTTCCTGAAATTCCCTATTTATCGGCTTGCGCTTTTAAAATTTGTATATTGGACTATTTACTTTACTCCTGATTTGCATAACTGTCAACGGATCTTAAAATATCAAAACAGGTCAATATTTTTATAGGATTTATGCAGCCTGAGGTTTTGCTTTTGCGGAACTTTTTGATGAACCTTCAGCAAATGAAGATCTTCTCGGAACCTCTACTCTTCCAGCTCTAGAACGCTGGGCTCTCTCCCCCGATTGATTTACTGATTCAGGACGTAATTTGGCTCCACTTCTGTCATGATGTCTTGATCCTGGACATCTGTCGGGAGTATGTTCTGCAGCAGCTCGACACCTACCGCCTCCCCCCCGACTTCTTCGTTCACCTCTTATATCATGAATTGTTGCTTTATACGCTCTTTCACTATTTCTCACAGCTCCTATACTTCTCCTTTCAGATCTGAATCCTGAAATCTCAACGATTCCTGCTCTTGTCAAGCGCTCAGAAACTACGTCAATTCGACCCGGGGAAACCTCCGCGGGTAACTTTAATTCGACACTAAACAACTGGTTTACAGCCTCAACTCTTCTCATAACAGTGCTATATTATAACCGATTTTATCTATACTATCAAAAAAGAAGGATTACCAGAAACCGATATTTATGCCCTCTGTAATGTTTTTGATGTGCTCAACAACCGGTTTGCCGTTTTTAATATCTATGGCTATCAAGTCAATCCGTAAACCTCCCTTAATTTGCTTTTCTAAAGCATAAAATTTACAGGTTCTTACTAAAGAGCGTAGCTTAGATGTTGTTATGGATTCTATAGCTGATCCAAAATCTTCACCGGCGCGTAATTTAACCTCAATTATCACAGTAGTGTCACCATCAAGGGCAATAATATCAATCTCCCCACCCCTAATCAGATAATTTCTCTCAACTATTTCATAATCCAGTCCCGCTAAAAACTTACATGCCAAGTCTTCACCATATTTTCCTTGTTGTTTGTTAAAACCTGACATCAGAGAAATTTGTCGAGCTTAAACGATTTTCTATGCAAACTTGAAAGTCCGAATTTTTTTATCATTGCCCTGTGCAGACTTGTTCCATAACCTTTGTGCTTGTCAAATCCATAGTCCGGAAAATCAATATGCAACTTCTCCATAAGAGCATCCCGGTAAACTTTGGCAATAATCGAAGCCGCAGCAATTGAAGCGGAGATTTTATCCCCTGAGATAATAGGTTTCTGTTTTTGTGGGCTGATAAATTTAAGCGGAAAGGCATCAATCAGAAAAAAATCGCAGGTTCTGGCTAAATTTTTGCAGGCCAGATAAAAAGCATATTGAGTGGCCCCGACAATCCCCCGTTTGTCTATCAGCTCACTTGAAACCTCACCGATTCCGAATCCGAACGCTTTTTCTTTTATTATTTCAGCCAGCTCACTCCTTTTTTTAGGACTTAATAATTTTGAATCGGCAATTCCCGGAATCAGTCCGGAGTCGGGCGGAAAAACTACCGCCCCGGCTACTAACGGCCCTGCAAAACAACCCCTGCCTACCTCGTCAACACCGCACACTGTACTAAATCCTGAAGACCAAAGAGATTGTTCGATGGAGAAATTAGCATAAATCATGGGAAAAAGTATTAAGTATTATGTATCAAGTATTAAGGAGAAACACAAGTCGAGAAAACTCTAAGCTTTTTGTGCAATATATTTACCTAATGCAAAAAGAGGGGTGTGCGTAATACCTAATACTTACTACTTAATACTAAACCCTGGTGGCCAACTTACCGATTACATCACGAAGGTAGTAAAGCTTGGAACGTCTGACTCCGACTTTACCCGACTTGCCTTTTTTGGAATGTTTGACAATATCGATATCAACCAAGGTTTTAGCAGTCAAAGGCCAGATTCTTTCCACACCTACTCCCCTGTCTCCAATCCGGCGGACTGTAAAGGTTTTGTCCTCATCGGTTTTACCCTGGCAGGCGATAAAAATACCCTCAAACGCCTGAACGCGGGTTTTGCCGCCCTCTTCAATATTGTATTTAACTTTAATGGTGTCCCCGACAGTTATTTTTTTGGTTTTAAAATCAAGCGATAACATAACTTTGGAATTTTATCTTAAAATGAGCTTCAAATCAACAGCTAGCTCAATTTAACCGCCCCGGGACCCAAAATCCCCCGCAATTTTTCCAGCAAAGCAGCCTCGGGATTAACCGTAAACGGCAGATTTAGTCTTTTATGCGAGCCGTTTGAGGGCAATAGTAGTGAAATTGCCATCCCGCCCGGATACTTTTTAAGCTCAGTGTTAATTTGTTTAAGCAAATCTCCTCCGGCATTTTGGGGGATCTCAAGCTCTACCATTTGAGATGAGCTCCCGGATTCTGTTTGCAAGCTGACTTCAACTCCCGGATCAGGCATGGCAGATTCCCGGCGTTGCCTGTCTTCTATAGTACCGGGCCGGCCGGAATCATCGACATCCAGCACGTAAAACTCGTCAGGGTTAAAAACCTCAACAGTGTCCACCAATACCGACAACTCATCCTCCCGCTTATCCAGCTTACCGGTTATCACCACAACTTCTTCTTTATTTAATATCGACTTACTAAGGGCATAAGCTTTAGGAAAAACCACGCATTCGATTTCCGAAGTGCCATCGGAAATTTTAACAAAGGACATCTCCGAAGCGCTTTTTTTAGTCAGAACTTTTTTTACTTCGACAATTACTCCGCCAAAAGTGATCCTTTGGTTGAGGGAATATTCTTCAAACTGGCCGATCCTTGTCTTAAAAGCCTGCTCAATCAGCTTTAATTTGCCTAAATACGGCGGTTCATGCAGGTAAAAACCCAGTAAATCTTTCTCAAAAATCAGCAGCTTATCCAGGTCAAGTTCGGGAACCTCAGGCAGACGCATGTTGGCAATCTCCTGACTTTCCTCCTCTCCGAATAATGAAACCTGACCGGATGAAACCAGCCGGGCATTTTTATGAGCCTGCTCAAGGATCTCGTCCAGATTTAAAAGCAGGGCAGCTCTGGTCCCGAAAGAATCCAGCGCCCCGGCCTTAACCAAACTTTCCAGGGTTTTTCTGTTAACCAGCCTGGTATCAACCCTGGCGCACAGATCGGAAATTGAAGAAAAAGTTTTATCCCCGCGGGCAGCCAGAATTGACTCAATCGCCGATATTCCGACATTTTTAATGGCCGACAACCCGAACCTGATTCCCTGGGTCTGTTCGGCATTTTTGGCTTTTGAGATATTTCTTTCCAATTCTTTTTCAGACAGGGTATCCAAATTCTCGATAGTAAAGCCGACCCCGGAAAACTTGACGTCGGGAGGCATCACCACAATCCCCATTCTTTTACATTCCTCAATGGCGTGGGCAATTTTTTCTGTATTTCCATACTCTGCCGTCATCACCGCCGCCATAAACTCAACCGGAAAGTTAGCTTTCATATAGGCAGTCTGGTAGGAAATCATGCCGTAAGAAGCAGCATGAGCTTTGGGAAAGCCGTAAGCGGCAAAGGGTTCGATCAAGCCCCACAACTCATCGGCTTTTTCTTTAGCCATACCTTTTTCCACCGCACCTTTGATAAAACTGTCTTTTTGTTTGGCCATCTCCGTGGGAATTTTTTTACCCATCGCCTTTCTGAATTTATCGGCATCCAGCCAGGAATAACCGGCAATATTGATGGCAGTCAAAAGCACATCCTCCTGGTAAACCAACAACCCCAGAGACTGCTGCATATATTCTTCCATCCGCGGATCAAAATATTTGATTTTGGAAGGGTCATGTTTTCTCTGGATATAATCGGGGATTGAGCCCATCGGACCGGGACGGTATAAAGCTATCATGGCCATAATGTCATAAATCGTGGTTGGTTTAAGGTCAACCAGCCACTTGGTCATCCCTGAGCCCTCAAGCTGGAAAAGGCCCATTGTTTCTCCCTTGGCAAGTATTTCAAATGATTTCTTATCATCCAGGGGAATATTATCCAGGTCCACTTCAATATTCCGGTTTTTTTTGACAAACTCAACTGCCCGGCCCAAAATCGACAGATTCCTGATACCTAAAAAGTCCATCTTAACCAGCCCGACCGCTTCAGCCGCACCCATATCGTATTGAGTGACAACCTTATCGCCGTTGGCCTCTTTTTGAAGCGGGGTGAACCGGGTTAAAGGCTCCGGGGCAATGACAATACCGGCTGCGTGGACAGATGCATGCCGGACAGTCGATTCAACTTTAACAGCCAGATCCAGCAGTTTTTTATAGGCAGCATCGGTCCGGTATAGATCGGCCAGCTCCGGCACTTCTTTAATCGCATCGGCCAAAGGCTTGTGAAAACCCTGATACGGCGGCGGAACCAACTTGGCGATCCGGTCGACTTCCCCGTAAGGCACCGCCATAACCCGCCCGATATCCCTGATGGCTGCCCGGCCCATCATAGTTCCGAAGGTAACAATATGGGCTACTTTATCTTCTCCGTATTTACCCATGACGTAGCGGATAACATCATCCCGTCTGTCGTCAGCCATATCGGCGTCAATATCAGGCAGGGAAGGCCTGAAAGGGTTTAAAAACCGCTCAAAAGGGATCTTATAGTGGATCGGGTCGATATTGGTTACACCTAGCGCAAAAAGCACCAGCGATCCGGCCGCCGACCCTCTGGTATTAGTAATGATTCCTTCTTTGTTGGCCCAGGTTATAAAATCCTGAACCACCAGAAAATATGTGGCATACTTTTTTTTCTCAATTACCGACAGTTCGTAGTTCAATCTGGTAACCCGCTCCTGCGTCATTTCCATTCTGTCTTTACCCCTGTCAAAAGTTAACTCTTTTAAATAATCAAAGGCGGGTTTACCCTCCGGCACCTCAAAAACCGGGAACCGCGGAGTGCCCAGAGGAATTTCAATATTAACTTTACCGGCAATTTCTACCGTGCTTTCCAGCGCTTCAGGAATTTCTTTAAAGCTTTCCTCCATTTCCCCGGCCGATTTAAGAAACAGATCCGGCGTATCGATCATCCGGAGTCTTTGCATATCGGTCAGGGTTTTACCGGTTTGAATACAAACCAACGCATCCTGAGCAGGTGCATCTTCTTTTTTGATGTAGTGCAGGTCGTTAGTGGCTACCAGAGGTATACCCGTTTTTTTTGAAATGGTTTTGGCAGCTTCCCAGGTTAAATCCTGGATTTGGGCCATGTTTTCCAGATCACGCCGGACTGAATCCTCCAAACCTCCTTTTGCCAAAATATCTTTGTAAAAATGATTTTGGAGTTCTAAATAATAATTACCTTCACCAAAAATCTCCGAATATTCTTTGGCAACCGCCTCTCCTTTGGAAAAATCGCCGGCTTTTAAATTTCTGATAAATTCTCCGGCCGGGCAACCGGATAAACAAATTAACCCTTCGTGATATTGTTTTAACAGCTCCTTATCCACTCTCGGTTTATAGTAAAAACCCTCAAGATGGGAAACCGAAACCAGCTTCATCAGATTCAAATAGCCCTGATAGTTTTTAGCCAGCATAGTCAAATGGTAAGGCTCGGTATCCAATTTTCCTTCCTTGCTCAAGTGGGAACGGGGAGCTACATAAAGTTCACAGCCTATGATCGGTTTGATCCCGGCATCAAGGCAGGCTTTATAAAACTCAATAGCGCCGTACATCGATCCGTGGTCGGTTATGGCCAGAGCTTCCATTCCTAAATCTTTGGCGGCTTTGACGAGTTTCGGAATTTTTGACAGGCCGTCGAGCAGGGAAAATTCGGTATGAGTATGAAGGTGGACAAAGCGGCTCACTTTGATGTCCTCTCTGATGAGCTGTCCTGAGCGATAACGAAGGATCTATATTTCATCTTTATTGCGGTTTCTTGCGGGAACTTAATTCATCCGCGCGACAACCGAAAAAACTTCAGGTCTACATTTTAACAACACCATACCTCATCATTTCAAGTGGCAATCTCTGATATAATTGACATTCTGATATGACAGTCCTATCACCGGAAGCACCACTCATCCGTTTAAGCGATCTAAAAAAAGATTCCCTGCTTCCTCCAAAGATCTCGCTCACTGCGCATGAAATAAGAGCCCACACCTGGAAAGAAATAGTTGATAAAACGGATAAGACAGGAGCCGAGTACGGATCCATAAGCTCTTTTCACAAGGGAAAGGTTTATCATGGTGGAGTTTCCAAAGGTCATGCCGAAAGACCCGATCACGAAGGCCCTCCAGGCTCAAAAGAACGGGCCGGTTGGGGCCCCTCTCTTTTTCCTCATGGCCTATCTTCCTGGCGCTACATTAACGGAATGGAAGATATATTGATGATTCACGGCCACCCGATGCCTTCTGAGGTAGACCACATCAAAACCACCCATCATTCAATAACCGATGTTAAGTATTTCTTTGACTCAAACCTCTGGGCAAGCATAGTACTTGACAGGGGTGGAGCCCATTTATTGCGTAGATATTCGCAGAGATTTAAAGAAACAATTGACGCGAAAAAACTGGTTGGGCAATCATATGAAGGCAAAGAAAGAGTCATAGAAGTCATATCCGCACTGGGAGAAAAAATGGAGCCTTACGGAATCCAATATTTCTATACCCCGGAGATTAATTTTACAGAAGGCGGAATTGTAGTTTTTACCGATGCAAGGTTTCTGGAAAGAAAAGTAGAGGAATCAGCCCCGAGATCAGCTTAACAATTTCTTTAAAATCTCGTTAGTTTTACCTGCATCAGCCTTGCCTTGAGTTTTTCGCATGACTCCTCCAATTAATGCTTGAATTGCTGTCTCCTTGCCGGATTTATAATCAGAGACTGATTTTTCATTTTCAGCAATAACCTCTTGTGCGATTTTTGAAAGCTCTCCTTCATCCTCTATCTTTCCTGATTTCTTTTCTTTGACTGCCTGGACTATTTCATCAGGGGAGACTTTTAATGGATCCAACTTCTGGTTTGCTAAATAATTTGCTATTTCCTTTGCCGGAACGTCTTCTTCAGATCCCAGCTTCACAGCCCCATCGAATAACTCAGCTAAAGTTTCTTCTCCTGCTAAAGTTTCTGCAACAACCTTAGTGATTCCGTATTCGGCTATATACCGCTCAATCCTTTTCATAGGTAATTCAGGCAAGCTTTCCTGTATTTGCTTAATACTTAATACCTGATACTTAATACCAGGCAGATCCGGTTCCGGGAAATATCTGTAATCGTTGGCTTCTTCCTTGCTTCTTTGGAGAAAAGATTGTTTTTTAGCTTCGTCCCAGCCTCTTGTTTCCTGGGTTAATTTTTCACCCTTCTCCAAAGCCTCAATCTGGCGTTTTATTTCGTATTCAACCGCCGCAACCATAAATCTGAATGAATTTATATTTTTCAACTCTACTCTATAATTTGGTAATTCAAATTTTTCATCACTTGTTACTTGTTCCTTGTCACTTGTCACTTTGCGAACGGATACGTTCGCTTCCAGCCTCATATCGCCTTTTTCCATATCGGCATTAGAAACCCCCAGGTAACGGAAAATTTGCTGGAGTTTTTTAGCGTAATCGCGGACTTGCGCAGAATCTGTAAAATCCGGTTCAGTCACGATCTCAACCAACGGGACTCCTGACCTATTGAAATCAATATTTGTTACACCTCCGAGGTGTGACAACTTGCCAGTGTCTTCCTCTTGATGGACCCGGTTAATCCTGATTTTTGATTTTTCCCCGGATTCAGATTCAACTTCGATCCATCCTCCGGTGCAAAGCGGCCATCTTAATTGGGAAATCTGGAATCCCTTCGCCAGATCGGGATAAAAATAATTTTTTCTTTCGAATAAGGAATCTTCGGTTATGGAACAGTTCAGTGCCAGACCGATTTGGATGCATTTTTTTAATGCCTCTTCGTTTGCAAAAGGCAGAGCTCCGGGTAATCCTAAACAAACCGGACAAGTGTGGGTATTCGGCGCTTTGCCGAAATAATCCGCACTGCAGGCGCAGAACATTTTAGAACGCGTATTTAACTCAACATGGACTTCAAGCCCAATCACCGGTTTATAACTGGACATTACTTCCTTTCCCTGTTATTTGATCGAATAAGTTTTGATACAACCGAGGATTTCTTCTTTCCTTAAGGACCTCTGCCATTCTCGGAACAAATCTCATGAAATACACGACCTCGGCTAAGTCTTGAAAATTAACATCCCAACGCCCAATCTCATGAGCTGAGCCGCCATCTCCCCATCTCACAAATCTAGCAACATTTACTTGACCTAATTCTTCGCCTCTATGATAACTTAGGTATAACCGTCTTGCTCTAAAATTAGCAGCCTCAACTTGTTCCTCAAGATTAGGCCCGACTATGCCTGCTTTTATAGCCAACAGGCGCTC
>DATDWU010000022.1:0-2556 GCA_035289525.1 Patescibacteria group bacterium
ATGATGCAAAATCAGAACCGGATAGGTCCTGCAATGATGCAATCCGGTAAATATAAAAGGGGTACTTATTCGATGACTGGAAATTATATCAGTCCCGGAGGGCCCAGGGAGGTAAAAGTTGCCATAATTTTGACAGATGGAGTGATTACCGAAGCTACAGTCGAAGGCACAGCAACCGATGCAACTTCGAAAAGATTCCAGGGCGAATTCGTAGAAAATTTTAAACCGATGGTCATCGGTAAAAATATAGACGAAGTAGTTCTAACAAAAGTTGCAGGTTCATCGCTGACTCCAAAAGGATTTAATGATGCGTTGGACAAAATTAAGGCTGCAGCCAAGGCATAACAATCATGCCGGAAACTTTTAGACTGGAATTTGAGGCGATCGGTACCTCCTGGGTTATTGATATAGTTCAAAATCCGCCCCCTAATCTTAAGGCTTTAAAAAAGAAAATTGAAGATGAAATTGCCGGATTCTCAAAAATCTTTTCCCGATTTGATGAGAATTCGGAAATTCTAAAAGCTGCAAGAAGCGGGGGACGATTTGCTATACCTGTAGAGTATCTGCCCCTGGTATGCCTCTATCAAAAATTATATATACTTACCGGCGGAGTGTTTACCCCTTTAGTCGGTAATATATTGGAAGATGCAGGTTATGACCGGAAATATTCTTTGAGTCCAAAAAAAATCCGCCCGGTTTTAAACTGGGAAGAGGCTATAGATCTTAAGAAAAATATTCTAAAAATTATCAAACCGGCGGTTCTGGATTTTGGAGCCGGGGGAAAAGGTTTTTTAGTTGATTTGGTGGGAAAGATTCTGGAAGAGGGAGGAATAGAATCATTTTGTATAGATGCCGGTGGGGATATTTTATATGCAAGTAAACAGAATGAAACGATCAGGGTTGGTTTGGAGAATCCTGAAAATATCAAACAGGTAATCGGAGTTGCAGATGTAAAAAATGGCAGCATTTGCGGCTCGGCCGTTAACAGGCGTCGGTGGGATAAATACCACCATATTATAAATCCCCTGACCTTAGAGCCGGTTAAAAATATTCTGGCAGTTTGGGTTATAGCCGATACCGCTTTGCTGGCCGATTGCTTGTCGACATGTTTGTTTTTAATTCCACCGGAGAAATTAACCGGGTTTAATTTCAAATACCTGATACTTAAGCCGGATTATACAATTGACAAATCTGCAGATTTTCCTGCTGAAATCTTTTACAATTAAGCCATGTTTATTTTGGAAAAAATTGATTCATATCTAAATTTCTTAACAATGTATAGGTTAGTGCTTTATGTGCTGATCATTTTATCTGTTATAGCTATAATTTTCGGTATTGCTGGATTTCTTCCATATACAGGAGTTCAGTTTTTGGAAACTTTAGCAATAGTTCTGGCCGCTTGTTTTACCGGCAATAAAATATTTGCCAGGATTCTTAGAGTAAATACGAACATTGAATCAGTATGGATTACGGCTTTTATCCTGTTTTTGGTTCTTGCTCCTACTGCCGGACGGTCAGATTTAATAGTGACAGCTATGGTTGCTACTGTAGCGATGGGTTCAAAGTATTTTTTGACTTATGAGAGAAAACACATTTTTAATCCGGCGGCAATTGGCTTGTTTTTAGCCGGACTTTTCGGATTTGGTAATTCGATATGGTGGATCGGCAGTAGTATAATGCTGCCGTTTGTTTTGGTGGCCGGCTTGTTGGTAGTCAGAAAGATCAGGCGATTCAGGCTACTCTTTACTTTTATTATTACCGCTATCTTATCGACGAGCTTGTTTAATTTAAAAAATGGCGTTGATCTTCCGGATTCAATATTACAAGTCTTTACTTCCTGGCCGCTAATATTTTTTGGAACGATTATGTTAACCGAACCATTTACCACCCCGCCAAATAAAAAATACCGCGCCATATATGGAATTTTTGTAGGAATCTTGTTTGGATTCCAATTTTCTATTGGTCCTTTATATGCCTCTCCGGAATTTGCCCTGATTTCCGGAAATATTCTGTCATTTATTTTAAGCCCCAAAGGGAAATTGATTTTGAAATTCAAAGAAAGAAAACAGTTAGAGCCAAATATTTATGAATTTATTTTTAACAGCGAAAGTAAGTTTGATTTTTTACCAGGCCAGTATTTGGAATGGACACTGCCGCATAAAAATTCAGACACCAGGGGAATCAGAAGATACTTTACGATTGCTTCCGCTCCCGAAGAAGGAGATTTAAAACTCGGGGTGAAGATTATCAGCGATAAGTCGAGCAGTTTCAAAAAAGCTTTACTTAGCTTAAGACCGGGAGATTCTTTAACTGCCGATCAGCTTTCTGGTGATTTTGTGATGTCTGATAATCCGGGCGAGAAATTAGTTTTTATTGCCGGAGGTATCGGCGTAACCCCTTTTCGCAGCATGGTAAAGCACTTAATCAATAAGGGAGAAAGACGTGACACAGTTCTGTTTTATAGTAGCGCAGATCCGAAGGAATTTGCATACAAAGAGATTTTTAAAAAAGGAGAAGATCTGGGAATAAAAACAGTTTATGTTTTAGGAGGCAAAG
>DATDWU010000023.1:0-10165 GCA_035289525.1 Patescibacteria group bacterium
TAAATTGTTAAGGTGTCAATCGTTGATTCGGTTCTTATTCCCATTTTTGATAATTCATTTTGCAAAGCCAACACCCTTTCGGTTTCTTTAATTCTTAGAGATCTGACACCGGAAATTGTAGATTTGCCGGCAGCAAAGGCCAACAACACAGCCATAGTTTGAATTTGATCAGGGCAATCTTCCATATCAACATCAAGCGCTTTAACGCCGTTACCTTTGATAACTAAGTTTTCCCCTTCAAAACATATTTCACTTCCGAATTTTTCTAAAATCTTAAGAAAATTTTTGTCAGCCTGTTTAGAATCGGAGTTTAAATTCTTAAGAATCAATTCCGATTTAGTTAATGCGGCGATTGCTAAAAAATAACCGGCTGATGAATAATCCCCTTCTACAATATAATTTCTTTTCGTGTAGATTTGCCCGGATTTAACTAAATATTTTTTGTAGTTCTTATTAACGACCTTTACGCCAAAGTAGCTCATAAGATCCAGTGTCATATCGATATACGGCTTGGAGATTTGACTGCCCATAACACTAATTTCTAATCCTCCCATCATAATTGGTGAGATCATCAAAAGGGCCGAAAAGAACTGGCTGGAGATATCCCCATGCAAACGTGTCCGGTTGTTTTTCAGTTTGGATGAACTTACAACCAAAGGAGGATATCCGCGTTTCCCTAAATAGTCAATTTCTGCGCCTAAATCTTTTAATGCTCCGGCTAGTTCTCCAATTGGCCGTTTGTTTAAAGATTCTTCTCCGTTAATAATTTTTTTACCTGGGATAATGCAGGACAGGGCAAGCATAAATCTAATTGTCGTACCTGAAAGCCCGGCATCTAACTTATACTCTTTCTCCTCTATCTCCGAAATATCTCCTACCACATTAATTTCCCCAACTCGTTCTTCTACTCTAATGCCCAATTCTTTCAGACAATTAATCATTGCTCTCGTGTCGTCTGACTCTAGAGGATTTTTAATAACAACCGAACCCTTAATCATTGATGCGATAACCAGCGCACGGTTGGTATAGCTTTTTGATCCCGGGATTTCCACAGTACCAGAAATATTTTTAGTAGGGATTATTTCTAGTTGTTTCATAAGGAAATTAACCGGCAATAAATTGAAGCGCTGGTATGATTTTATCCTCGCTAACCGGTTGATTAATTATTGCTTCGCCAATATCTTTGATCAAAGTCCAATTAACAGAGCCAGCCTCACTTTTTTTGTCCCTGGATAACAATTCAATAATACGTTTCTGATCTTTAATTTTGTAGTCTGTCGGAAGACCTGCATTTTCCAAAGCATTCTTGATTTTTAAGACCCCTTCCTGGCTTATATATCCGACTTGTTGCGAGATCACCGCCTCCGCCATCATGCCAATACTAACCGCCTCCCCGTGTAATAAGGGTTGATCTGATGATAGCGAATCGCTTTCAATGGCGTGGCCTATTGTGTGACCGAAGTTTAATAATTTTCGGCTCCCGGATTCTTTTTCATCTGAAGAAATTATTTCGGCTTTTATTTGACAAGATTTTTTAATTATCCCAATCAATTCCTCCTTAGAAAAATCTCTGGGTTTTTTCGAAGTTACTTCCTTAAAATAATTAGCATCGGCAATAATCCCATGCTTAATAATTTCCCCAAACCCGGACACAAACTCCCTGTCCGGCAAGCTTTGGAATGTATCGACATCAACAATTACTCCAATTGGCTGATTAAATGACCCAATCAAATTTTTTACCCCTTCAAAATCAATGCCGACTTTTCCTCCAACGCTGGCGTCCACTGCAGCAAGCAGAGTTGTGGGAACTTGCAGAAATTTAAGCCCTCGCATAAAAGTGCCTGCTGCAAATCCCCCCATATCTCCGATAACTCCACCTCCCAGGTTAATAACCAAACTCTTCCTGTCCGCTCTCAGATCTAGAAGTTTCTTCCAAATTATCCGGACTGTTTCGATATTTTTATAGCCCTCGCCTGAAGGTACGATTATCCTCTCAAACTGCCCCAGATGATTATTGGGAATTTTTTCGTCAGTAATGACAACTACTTTACTGAATTTGGTTAAATCAACAATTTTATCCAGATTTTTGAGCACTCCGGAATCAATATAAACTTTGTACTGACCAAACACCTCAACTGTTTCCATTTTTCCCCCCTTCACCAACTGCACCTTGGTCAAGTTCTGAACTAGCTTCAATTTCATAAGAGAGTTTCATTAACATTTTCCAAATTTTCCTGATTATCTCCGGATCTATTTCTTGCTTTTCAGCTTGTCCTATTAATTTTTTGAATATTTCCTGTTCCCTGTTTTTATCTATTATCCCGATTCCTTTTTTGCTTTTTTCTCTACCTATTTCCCGGACAACCTGCAACCGCTCAATAATTAAGTCTAACAGCTTTTTATCTATCTCATTAATCTTTGATCTTAAATCTTTAATCTTATTCATACTTATTTGTTGTCTGTTAATTCCTTTCGGGAATTACAGCTTACCCAAAATTATTATCTGAGGGCAATACTGTTTTAAAATATTTAACGCTTCCTGAAATTTAGGATTTTCATCCGTTGATTCAACCTCGATATAAAAATAATAATCCCAATGCTTTTCTTTTGAAGGACGGGACTCAATTTTATTTAAATTAATCGATTGATCGGCAAAAACTGAAAGTATATCCCGCAATACGCCCACCCTGTTAAAAACAGACATAAACAATAATGTCTTTGTCCTGCCCGGTAATTTTAGAATATCCTTTTTGGCCACAATATTAAACCGGGTCATATTGTTTTTATGGATTTGGATATCTCTTTTTAAGATGTTTAATTTATAGATTCCTGCAGCCAGCTCCGGACCAATTATAGCTACTCCCGGATTCTCTAATTCATCGACAGAAGCAATTGTCGAGGCACTTGTTTCAATAACCGCCTTAGGTAAATTTTCATCCAAAAATTTTCTCGACTGATTAATTGCCTGGGGATGTGAAATAATTTTTTTAACGTCCGCAAGTTTTGTTTCCTTTGATAATAAACATTGGGAAACCGGCAAATCTATCTTTCCAATCACTTTAAAATTGTAGTCAAAAAGCAGGTCAAGAGTTTCCCTGACTGTACCTTCAATGGTATTTTCAGCCGGAGCAACGATTAAATCAACCTGGCTTTTGTCCAATATTTCAAATAACTCATAGATATTCTTTGCTGGGATTAACTGGTTTTCATTATCGTCAAAAAATTTGAGTGTTGCCTGATTTGAAAAAGTTCCTACAGGTCCCAAGTAGCCAACTTTAAGATTTTTGAATTTTAAGTTTTCTGATTCTACTTTTTTGATTTTGACTTCTGACTTTCCCGATACCGATTCCAGGCTTTTTCTCAAGCCGGTAAATTGTCTCTCTATCTCACTAATGTTTTTTTGCTTTATGTTATTAATCAACTCTTTTTGAATCTCAAGATAATCTTCAGCTACTTTTAAAAATTTAGGATTTAACGTTTGGATTTCACTTAAAAGTTTCGGATTTTGAGATAACACTCTTAGAGTTGAGGCTATTTGGGAAAGAAAAACCGGAGTTGAGATTTGACCGGTTATGCCAATTTTATTTTTTACTAAAATTTCAGCCAGGGACAAATTAATAAAATGGGTTAGGGATTGGATATGAGCCATCACAAAATCATGCTTTTGACTTGTCATTTCAATAATCTGTGCGCCTTCCTGTTCAAATAGACTTACCAGATCCCCAATGGTTTTAGAATCTCCAAGCTGCTCAATAATTATTTTTTGATTTTGGATTGAACTAAGTGACGGACCAAATAAAAAATGCATAGATAAAGCCAAACGGCCGCAATTTTGCAGGGCTTTTTTAGTTTCGGATTTAACCGATGACAAATCGACAATTAAACATTTAGCTGAAGTTTTTTTTGCCGTTTCGGCTATCACCTTTGACGCCAGATTGATCGGTACAGAGACAAAAACTATGTCAGAATTTTGTATTTCCGGCTCGGATTTAATTTTTTCATCACTAATCGTCACCAAAAAATTTAATGATTCCAGAAAATTTTTTAGCCACGCTCCCATAGCTCCTGTCCCGCCGACAATGTGGATTTTCGCAGTTCTGTCTAACATTAGAATGAAGCTTGGGCTTGGATCTTTTTTATTTGTTTTCCTGTTTTGGAATTCAAATCGGAATATTCAATCATCAATTGATCGAATTGCTCCCAAGTTAATTGTTGTTTAGCATCCGTCCATGCTATCGTCGGGTCAGGATGAACTTCAAAAATAAAGCCGTCGAACGAACTGCCATTTTCTCTGTGGCGCATGGCTTCCCTGGTTATTTTTATAACATTCTCAACAGTTCCTCCCATATGCGAAGGGTCAATTATCATCTCAACGTCCTCTTCCGTTTTTATCCTCATGGCCATTTTGTAATCCGGCACATTCCTGAAAGAATTAGGATCCCTTGGCTCGTCGGTGCCGGGATCAAAGCCCCTGTGGCTCATGAAAACTTTTTCTTTGGCAATCTTAACCGAGAGAACGTGTTTTAATATCCCCCGCCAGTGTTTTTCATTTCTCCATGGCTGATTCTTGAACATAAAGCGGGCCCAAGGGTAACGCTTAACCGCTTTTGTTATTGCCACCTGCTCATCATGATTTTGATTGCGTGCACCAATCCAAATTAAAGCTGACGGGTTGGCTACATTTTTAGCAATAGCTGACAATACGGCTTTTGTGTTTCTGGCGTTTAGTACCTCAGTTGCCGGAGTTAAACCCATTTTAGCAACCTCAACCAGCCAGGGAATCCCGGCTTCCTTTACCCCGTCAAATCCCGGTTCGGTCCGGGGTTTCCACAACGAGGCGCGCAGTATTTTAACTCCCCGTTTTTTAGCCTCTTTGGCGCTTTTTAGAACCTGCTCCCGGCTTTCGGCAGCACAAGGCCCGGCAATAATTATTTTGTCAATGTTTAGTTTTACGACTTTATTCATAATTTTGAGCTAAAAAAAACCTCCCATTCGGGAGGCCTGGTTCTCTTTTGTGTCTTTTTAAGACATCAAGAGGCCTCCTCCTTGCGGAAGTAAAAGTAAAAAAAGCTAAACCATTTTGAGGTTTTTCTATCCATTAATACTAAGTATATCACTAAAGTTCTAAAAGTCCAGATAGTTATTGGCTGAGCTGGATATCTTTTACTTTAAATTGCAAATTTTCAGCCCCGTTAAATTTATTCAGTTCAAGGTTATATGCCAGATTAATAATTTGTCCTGACTGCAAA
Organism: Patescibacteria group bacterium; assembly: GCA_035289525.1. Taxonomy (GTDB): domain Bacteria; phylum Patescibacteriota; class Microgenomatia; order Daviesbacterales; family UBA10151; genus JACPKO01. Next base: position 5,250 of record DATDWU010000023.1, read on the forward strand.
AATGATTCCAGCTCCCCCATATTAAATGCAATTGCATCAATCCCGTCGGCCTTGAATTTCAAATGCTTGCCGCCGCTTAAAGTTCTGATGTCCGAGACTTTTAAATTAAAACTGGCTAAAGTCGGCCGGGGATTCTGTAAACCAAAAGGCTCAAAATCTTCCAATTTTTTTGCTAAATTTTTTGTCAGTTTTGAAACCGGAATTTCCGCTTCGATATCCAGAAATTCCCCTGACTCTTCAGATTTAACTTCTAAAATAGCTTTTTCTAAGGCTAGTTTAAAAGTTGCTATCTGCTCAGTTCTAACTGAAAACCCGGCAGCTCCTGCATGGCCACCAACATCAACTAAATATTTGCTACAGCTTCTTAGAACCTCAGTAATATTAATACCATTCGCACTTCTGGCAGAACCTTTAGAAATTGTTTCACCAACAGAAATTGCGACTGTCGGCATAAAAAAGTTTTCAGTAATCCGTCCGGCGATTAGACCAATAATTCCCTGATGCCAATCTTTAGAATGTAAAACCTGAATCTTTTTGCCACCGTTCTTTTCAGCCATTTTAAAAGCCTGGTCATAAGCTTCTTTGGTCATCTCCTGACGCTTGGTATTTGTGTCACCCAGCAACTTAGCAAGTCTTTTGGCCTTAACCGTATCTTTAGTACATAAAAGCCTTAGTGCGTCAATGGCATGTTCCAATCTACCAATGGCATTAATCCGCGGGGCAATAATATGACCGATTTCAAAAGATTTTATATTGCCTTTTTCTAACTTACTTTCAGCAAATAACGTCTCAAATCCTAAATTTTTAGTTTTATTAAGCACCTTTGTCCCTTCAAAAACAAAGGCCCGATTTAAGCCGATAAGTGGCATCATATCGGCTATCGTGGCAACCGCAACAAACTGCAGCAACTCCTCGGCTAAATCCGGTTTAATAACACTACGAATCAAACACCAGGCGACTGCTGCTCCGCACATTTTTGTGGAATGTACAATCGAGAAGGCTTCAGGTTTTTCACCAGAGGTAGTGTGGTGATCAGTTATTATTAAATCCAAACCAATAACTTTGGCAAATTTTGCTTGTTCAGTTGCGACTATTCCGTTATCAACAGTAATAACCACCGAAGCACCTGAATCGCGAGCAAATTCTAAACCTAATTTAGAAAGACCATAGCCTTCTTTTTCGCGGTGGGGAATATAAGGCATAACTTTTGCCCCGAGTGAGGTCAAAGCTTTGTATAAAATTGCCGAAGCTGTAATCCCGTCTACGTCATAATCTCCAAAAATTACAATCTGTTCACCGATTGCAATTGCTTTTTGAATCCTTTTTATACTTTTTTCAATTCCGGGTATTTCAAATTCTTTTTCATAATCCGGTATTTTAGGATTAAAAAATCTTTGTCTTTCTTCTTCAGATTTAATCCCCCTGTTAATTAGAAGCTGTTCCAGTAAATCCGACGATGATTGCTCTTTGATTCTCCAAACCTTAGTCATTTTGAGTATAATTTAACAATGGAAATCATTTTACCAGAAGAAATTTACACTGTCATAAGCAAAATTACCGGAGAAGGTTTTAAAGTTTTTCTGGTTGGCGGTGCCGTTCGGGATATCTTAATGAAACGGAATCATAAGGATTGGGATTTAACAACCGACGCTATACCTGAGGAAATTTTAAAAATTCTACCTGAAGGATTTTATGAAAACGTTTTTGGAACTGTCGGAGTAAACACGACTTTAGGGATTTTGGAAATCACCACCATGCGCAAAGAAGGAGAATATAGAGATTCCCGAAGGCCCAGCGAGGTATCCTGGACAAAGGAGATTCAGGAGGATTTGGGCAGACGTGATTTTACGGTTAATGCAATAGCTATCGAACTTGATTCCAGCCACCCAAAGCCTTTAATTATTGATCCCTTTAATGGTCAAGTTGATTTGGATAAAAAATTAATCCGCGCTGTAGGAGATCCCGACACGCGCTTTCGCGAAGATGCATTACGCTTGATGCGTGCTGTACGTCTGGCCACCCAATTAGGTTTCCATATCGAGGAAAAAACTGCTGCATCAATCAAAAAAAATGCTTCATTAATAAAAAATATTTCCGGCGAAAGAATCAGGGATGAGCTTTTTAAAATCCTGGCAGATACTAAAGCTTTCAGTGGAATTGTTCTACTTAGGGAATCCGGAATCTTAGATCTAATTCTGCCTGAGGTAACCGCCTGCTTTGGTGTTTTGCAGGAAGGCCCGAAACATGACCGGGTTTATGATATCGGTGAACATAATTTTTTAGCTTTAAATTTTTGCCCCAGCCCTGACCCACTAGTCAAACTCGCAGCACTTTTACACGATATCGGCAAAGTCAAAACTTATAAAAAAGACGACGAAGGAAATGTTACTTTCTTCGGCCATGAAACAGCCGGGGCTAATTTAACCAAAAATATTTCTGAAAAACTACGGCTTTCCAGAAAAGAAGCCGAGAAATTATTCCGACTTGTCCGCTGGCACATGTTTACCGTTTCCGAAACTCAAACCGATTCGGCAATCAGAAGATTTATTAAAAACGTCGGGTTGGAAAATATTGACGATATGATGGCAATCCGAATTGCCGACCGGCTTGGTGGCGGGACTCAAACCGAAACTTCCTGGCGGATGGAAGAATTTAAAAAAAGAATTAAGGAAGTTTTAAAAAAACCTTTTTCCATTTCCGATCTAAAAATAAACGGTTCGGAGGTTATGGAAATTTTACAAATTAAGCCGGGACCAAGAGTTGGAGAAATTCTAAATAAACTTTTCCAGGAAGTCTTAGAAGACCATACCAAAAATAATAAGGAATACTTAACTGAACAGATTAAAAGGCTTTAACTAGACCTTTATCCATTAATTTGCTAAAGCTATGCTTAATGTAAATAATAGAGAGGAGCAGATAAATCACAGTTAATATTGTAGGAACTATTAATCTGCTTACATCAAATTTACCCTCATTAATAACCTGCCTCATTCCTTCAAAAATATAGCTCGGCGGCGTGAAGTAAGCGATTTTTTGCGCCCATTCCGGTAAAGTGGCAACCGGATAGTAGATCGCGCAAAAAGGTGAGATTGCCCAACCGGTTACCCAAACCAAAGTTTGAACCTTACTACCGTAACTTAATATCAGACCCGCAACAATAAATCCTAAAACCCAACCATTAAGAATTAGTAAAATCATAAAAGGAATTAAATAAAATCCTAAGCTAAAGATTTCCACTTTATAAAGAAAAAACGCCAGCCCCATTGCGAAACCCACGGACAAAACTATTTTAATAAAACCTAAAATCAGAAATGAAGCAATCCACTCTGAAAATTTCAATGGCGATCCGAATAAATTAACTAAATTTTTATTCCATAGTTCATCAACTACATTAATTGAAATTTCATATTGAGCTCTCCACAGGAACAGCCATATTACTATGGCTGATATCATGATAGTAACAAAATTCAAATTTCCATTACCGCTAGAGAAAAACTGACTGGTTAATCCCCAAATTATCAAATCTAAAGTGGGCCAGTAAAAAGCATCTGTCAGTCTATCAAGACTGCGTTTATAAGCAAATAAATTTCTGATAATGACGGCGTAGATTCTATTAAAGTTCATCTTTTACTCCTGTTGTTTTTTCCAGGAAAAAATCTTCCAATGAAGGTTTTTCAATACTTATTTCCGAATATTCCAGATTTTTATCCGATAATTCCTGTAGGATCAGCGCTATTTTATGTTCATCAATATCGATTGTAATGTAGTTACCTTTAATTCTATGGACAAATTTCTTGGCAGTACAATATTTGACCAATTCGTCTATTTTTCTCTCTATCCTTAATTCCAAATGGGAAACGTTAATCGATTTGGCTAAATTCCTGGGTGTATCATCGGCAATTATCTTTCCGTGGTTTATAAAAACTACTCTTTGGCAAAGTTCTTCCACCTCGGACATATTATGGGAAGTTAATATGATTGAGATCTGTGAATTTTTTTGCTCCAATTGCAAAAAATCCCGTATATACGCTGCCGTATCCGGATCGAGGGAAGCCGTTGGCTCATCAAGTAGTAAAACCCTGGGACTATTTATTAGAGCCTTTGCTAAATTAACCCGCGTCAATTGGCCTGATGATAGAGTCTGGATTTTTTCATTTAATAGCTCTTCCAATCTAAATATTTCAATTATTTCTGAGATTCTTTTTTTTCGATCAGAAATCTGATAAAGGTAGGACAAAAAATAAAGACATTCTTTAACAGTTAAAAGCCAGGGTAGGGTAGTATAAGTAGAAGAAAAATTTACTTTCTCCAAAATTTCTTCCCGGTGTTTTTTTAAATCTTTACCAAAATATGACACCGATCCGGAAGTAGGAGTTAAAATTCCTAAAAGCATCTGAATAGTCGTAGTCTTCCCCGCCCCATTAGGCCCCAGCAAGCCCAAAATCTCCCCCTCTTTCAATTCAAAAGAAACATCATCAACAGCCAAAAAATCTTTAAATTTTTTAGTCAAATTATCTACCGTAAGAATTACCATCTAGTAATTATAGTATGAATTATGGAGACGTTGAATCTTCAGTTACTTAGGAACCGAAACACCTGGGAAGTAACGGATACGATCTTCGAACTGTTCGGGAGGCCAATTAGCAGGATCTCTATATTCACATGCCCTAAGCCAAATCTCAGAGCTTCTTCGTCCGAAATCTACGGGAACACCGTCAAAAAAATATTCTACTCCAGCTCTAGGACTAGGGGTCACCACTCGATCAACTAATGGCGACTTCTTTCCTGTTATATCTCCTGAGTAAGGCCAATAATTTAACTTAAGGGACCAGCTAAGAGGTCTGTAAGTCGCATCATATAAAACAGAGGGTAGTTCAGGCTCCTGTTGTATTTGTCTTCTCGCCAACTCAAATTGT
>DATDWU010000024.1:0-2330 GCA_035289525.1 Patescibacteria group bacterium
AAAAAAAGATAAAAACCCGCGGCTGCCGCTATAACCGCCAAGCCCATCATATATTTAAAAGAATCGACAAAAGAAAAGCCCGAAAAATGAAAAATGGAAGTAATATAAAAAGGCAAATGATAATAAAAATTGAAATACGGATAGCCTATTCCGAAATTAAAATCCGGGGCAAATCTGGGAGGAAATCCGCCGACTTCGAGGGACCGGTACATTTCATAAACATCAACGATATGTGTTTCGTCGTGGACAGAAAAGAAACCCGGCTTGAGAATCGGGACTAAAATTACCAATACTATTATCGGAATTAAGATTGCCGGACCGGCCAGCTTAGCTTTCAATCCAGCCATTTTTTTAAATATTTAGGCTTAGGCGAGAGCCAGATCAAAATCGCCAGTGCGCTGATAGCTGTTATTATATTTGCGGCAGTCCGGATGGGCGTATTATTTAAGCGGACCAGAATTTCATGACTCCCCGGCTGGATCGGAAATGTCACCAGACCCAGGCAAAAAGTTTGATTCCGGCAATCATTGTTAACATGACTTACAACTTTTTTATCTATATACACTGTCATCCCAGGAAAATCAAAAACCGGCGCCCGTAAAACCGACGGCTCGGCCACGTTAACCTGCCACTCCTTATAATTACTGCCTACCCGGCTTGATTTAAAATCGGCCAAACCTTCAAGAGTCTCAGGATTCTCCGGTGCCTGGTTGATTGGCGGGAATTTGGCATAAATCGGCAGGTAATCAAAGATGCTTATTGTTAATTGTTTCTGCCAGGAAATCCCGGAGAATTTATCCCGGTCGGTGATGTTATACCACTCTCTGGGCGTAAAGAACGGCAGGTAAAGAATTAAACAGGCTATGATCAAGACGGTTCCGTAAATTTTAACTGCACTTAATTTAAAAATCTTAAAATCTAATTTCTCGACCATGTAAATTCCAATTGCCGACAGTAGCCCCAAAAGAAAAACACTGATTGATAAAAATCTCCAGGGAAATTGAACAAATATTAAGGCACTCTCAAAAATAGTCCAAACCGGTGCGGATTTTTGATGAACCATAAAAAGCACCCCGAGTTCCAAACCAAACAAAGAAAATACCGTAATTGATAATTTTTTGAACTTTTTGAAATTGAATAAAGCAAGTACCAGAGCAATCACAGAAGCCAAGAATTGGATTTGTCCGGTCGACAATGATAGTCCGTCGTCATTCCCCCAAACCGAAGAACCGTACCCCCAGAAATTCGATATGAATAACTGGCTTACATTTACAAAATGCTGTCGGTAATCAAAATATCCGCCAACCAACGTTTCAAGATGAGCATAAGGCTTTTCAAAAAAAACCGGTAGGGTAAAAAATGCCGCCAAACAAACTCCTAAAATTCCGCTGCCGATCAGACTAACAATTGATTTGTATTTTTTTTCCAGAATAATCTGCAGCAATATCCAAAACCCTAAAACTGGAAGAAAAATTAATGTCATTACATTGTGGGTTAGCAATAAAAGCGCAATTGAAACAGCAAAAAATACCAAATTTTTCTTGCCGCCCTCTTTAATTAATTTCCAGCTTGACCAAAATAACAAAGGATAAAAAACCAAACACCAAAATTCGTTTAATGCCCCCCTGACATAAACATTTACTGCCTTGTACGGGATATACGTATAAAGCAGCGCCCCAATCAAGCCGGCGGTTTTTGACAGGTATTCCTTTAAAAACAGGTACATGGCAAGCGCCGAGAAGATGAAGCCTAAAGCGAAAACAATTTTGACGCTGTCAATAAATTGAATTCCTAAAAGGTGAAAAGATTCACCCAGATAATAAACGCTGGGCGGATAATAATTGAATTGGGGATAGCCGTATTTATAACCAATATCGGGAACCCAACGGCAGGGAATCTGTAAATTCTTAAAACACTGATCCATTTCATAAATACGGAAGGCCTGGAGGTCGTCATGCATCGGAAAAAAACCGGGCCTGATTAAACTGGCAAAGGCCGGCACCGTTAAAACTATTATTAGGAGGATCTTATTTTTAACAAACTTTTTTGCAAATTCGATCATATCGAAGTTAAGGGTTTACTTTAAAAAGCAACATCGCATCCGGGATATATTGCTTATCTTTTGGTAAAGCTTTAGGAAATCTACGGATCAGCTCAACATTCTCGGTAAATTTCGGGAATCTTGATTCATTGGCAACATAATAAGTTGGCAGCTTAAGAGCTTCCCGGCGCAGTTCTGCCGAAATTGTTGAACTGCCGGGTTTAAAAGCAATATTGCGGTTCTTATCAAAATAAATTTGTAGACCGTCCGGTAAAGTCCCAAAACTACC
>DATDWU010000025.1:0-17799 GCA_035289525.1 Patescibacteria group bacterium
TATTTTACCTCTTTTCCCCCGGATTTGCAGCATAATAATCAAAAACCATCTTCGATATTTGAGCCAGATTTTCCACTCCGTCATCTTCCCCCCTTAAATTCTTGCTCATCATTACGATCACATACGGATTCCCTTCCAAAAATACAATACCCGCGTCATTTCTTACCCGTGATAACTCGCCTGTTTTATGGGCGATTTTTAGATCATCCGGAAGCAGGGCCGGAATTCTGTTGTTTAGCTTGGATTTGGACAACATATCCAGAATCTGCTCCGAAGCCTCAACCGAAACAACCTCCCCTTTGTAAAGCTTTTCAAAAACCAGGCCGATATCGTCTGCCGAAGTTGTAATCGGATCCTTAAGGGTTGTTGACTGTGCCCCCAACTCTTCTGCGATGGCCTGGACCTTACCCCAGCTTATTTTTTCGGCCAGCATAATGGCGGCAAAATTATCGGAAATACCGGCCACCCTTTCAAGAGATTCGCGGACGGAGTATTCAATTATTTCCGAATCGTCAAAGTCTTCATACCCGAAGTCCCTCCCGCCAAAAATACTATCCAGATGGCTTAATTTGGCGGAAATTTCGGTATCAAGGGTAATCTTGCCGGCATTCACTTCCTTATAGACTGCAGCCATTAAAAAAAGCTTGTACAGGGACGCTGCTGCAAATTTCTGCCCGGAGTTGATTGAGACATTTCTCCGGCCCGAGGGGGTTAAATCTTTGACCCAAACCGCATAATCCCCTTCCCCGCCCGCCAAGAAACCCTCAATTGCCGATTGAAGTTTATTATCTGTCTGCATTTGAACCTGAGTGCCGAGTATTTTTCTGAAGCTGTGCTGCGCTTCTTTAACTTCTATTTTGGCAATCTGGTAGCCGATAAAAACAGATACAGCCACAGTCAACACTAATTTGAAAAGAAAACTGCCGAAGATTTTGGACATCCTGTAAGTTTAACAAAGTCAAAAGGCAAAACTCAAAAGTCAAAAATACAATTCAAAATTAAAATCGAGCTCTGAACGCAGCGGCGTCGGAAATTGCGTAGCGAAGTATCAGGGGGAGTTGCCTACTCAGCCAAAGGCTGATGCAGGAGGGGGTCAACCCCCGATTACGAAGCGGAGCAATTTAGCCGACCGTTCCAAGCGAGAGAGTTTTGCTTATGACTTTGCAAGCTCTGCTTACTTTTGCGGCCAAAAGTAGGAGAAAAAATTACCTAAGAATGGCTAGTCTGTTCACTGCAATACCCTTACCTTTTTGCGAAGCAAAGTACGATATTTTTGCATTTTGACTTTTGAATTTTGAATTACTTAAGTATCGCAAGTGGGTTCACTGCGATACCCTTATACCTTATTTCAAAATGCAGATGCGTTCCTGTTGACCGGCCGGTTGAACCCATCTGCCCGACCGATTGACCCCTCGAAATAGATTGGCCGACCGAAACATAAATATTTGATAAATGGGCGTAGAGCGTCTGATAGCCGTTGCCATGGTCAATCACTACCCTGTTTCCGTAACCGTAATTATCCGGCCAGCCGGCCACAACCACTGTGCCCCCGTCGGAAGCCGCCACAGCTGGAGCAGACCGGTTGGCCATATCGATCCCCGGATGCCACCAGGCAAAATTGGTGGAAATCATCTGGAAACTGGTCGGCCACATAAAATTCCCTCCGCCGGGAGCCCGGAAAGTCGACTGGGGACCCTGGGCAAACATTATTTTAAGTTTGGGTTTGGGTGTGGCTTTGGCCTCAGGAGGAATACCATCGGGCACAATTAAAACCTGCCCGACCTGGAGCTTAAAATCATCAGGCACATCATTAAAGGGAAAATCCAAAATTCCCTGTGAACCTGTGTCATATTTTTTAGCCACGGATTCCAGGGTATCCCCTGATTTAACGGTATGTGAAACTCCGGAAACAGGCAAAATTTTCAGTTTTTGACCCGGCTTGATAGTATCAACCGATTCCATATCGTTGGCCCATTTGATAGTTTCCTGGGTAACCCCGAATTTACCGGCAATTGATGATAGAGTATCCCCGTCGGCAACCTCGTATTCAATAATCTCCGAACGGGGTTTCTCCGAAACCGAAGTCTTAAAATCAATCAGGGATTTTAGGCTTAACCCGGAAGCGTTGGGATCAAAAGTTTCTATGACAGTCGGATCAGGCTCTCCGACTCCGGGGAAAGACTTTACTAAAATTGCTTCCGAACCAAAAATGCCTGATGAAAGCAGACCTATTCCGACAAGTCCTAACATTGAAGCATGGAAAAAGTATTTTTGCAGCCTGCCCCGCCGGTGCATCAGGATTTCGACGGCTTTATTCTTGAAGCCCTCAAGGGCTTTTGCGAATCTGGCTGTCTTTTTTGCCTGGTATAAAACCAGCGATTTAAATAGTGCCCTGAGGTCGGAGAGAAGAGAATTCATTAAGTTCGAAATATTCTACCATACAATAAAATTCTCGAAGTTCTGATTGATTGAAAAGAAAGTATAAAGTATTAGGTATTATGTATTAAGCAAAAGCAAGTGCCTAATACTTACTACTTGATACATAATACTATTTAAAGTCTTTAAGCGAGGTTAAAAATTCGTTATTATCTTCGGTCTTAGCCAGCTGGGCCAGGAACAGATCGGTCTGCTCATTCTCATTCAGTAATCTGAGCATCCTGTGCATAACCACCATCTTATCGTAAATTTCTTTCTCAAACATCAGCTGTTCTTGCCTGGTACTTGAGGCGTTAATATCAATTGCCGGGAAGATTCTTCTGTTTGCCAGATTTCTATCAAGATGCAGCTCCATGTTTCCCGTCCCTTTAAATTCTTCATAAATTAAGTCATCCATTCTCGATCCGGTATCAACCAAAGCTGTACCTATGATTGTTAACGATCCTCCCTCTTCACAATTTCTGGCTGCACCAAAAAAATGTTTCGGCGGATATAAAGCAACGGGATCAAATCCTCCGGACAGAGTTCTTCCTGACGGCGGTACTGACAAATTATAAGCACGTCCCAGGCGGGTTATAGAATCAAGTAAGATAACAACGTCTTTGCCTTCTTCAACCAGACGCTTCGCCCGCTCTAAAGCAATTTCAGCCGCCCGGGTTTGGTTTTCAGCCGGTTCATCGAAGTTGGAGGCGATAACATCGCCTTTAATCGAACGGGATAAATCAGTCACTTCTTCCGGCCGTTCTCCAACCAATACAGCCATCAACACCACTTCCGGATGGTTTTTGGAAATTCCGGCTGCCAAATCTTTCAAAACACTGGTTTTACCTGCTTTAGGAGGAGACACGATCATTCCTCTTTGCCCAAAACCAATCGGCGCGATTAAATCAATAACTCTTTGGGATAACGGCAATTTACCGGTTTCAAGTTTAAGGTGCTTATTCGGATAGATGGCCGTCAGATCTTCAAACTTGACTCTTTTTGACTTACCCGGACGGCCGGTTGCCGTAGTCTCGGAAACAAAAGATTCGGCCGGTTTACTGTTAATCTTATTAACCTGAAGCAAACCGAAGTAACGCTCATTCTCTTTTGGCTGCCTGGCTCCGCCTTCAACATAGTCTCCGCCGCGCAAGTTAAACCGGCGGATTTGGCTGGCCGAAATATATACATCCATATCAGACGGTATATATTTAGGCCTTAAAAACCCGTGACCTTCCGGCATTATGTCCAGATATCCGGCTACTTCTTCTGTCGGTACATCACGGACCGAATCGGCGGAAGGCCTTCTGTAACCTCCACCACCACGGTAATCACCGCCACCGTTTTGGTAGCCGTTATTATCTTCATAGCGCGGGCGGTAAGAATCCTGACCGGAAGATGGACGGTAGTAGTTAGAAGATTGATCTTGAGGTTGGATTTCTTGACTCTCACTTCTCACCTCTTGATCCAGCTTCCTGCCTCCAATTTCCGGTTCCGCAACTATCTCCTCGGTTTCAGGAGCCTTTTCAGATTGGGGTTTAGGTTTAAAAGAACGGGTATTCGCCAATCGGAGAAAACCTCCTTTCTTGTAGATGCGAAGCATCATAATGGTTTTCGAGATCGCTTGCACTTGCGGAGCAAGTGACAAGGGAAAAATTAGGTATGGTTATTGAGTTCATAGTTATTAAAATAGATTTAAAAAGTTAGTTTTTAGGAAATCATGAATTCTTGTCTGGCTGGAAAGCGAAGAAAAATCAATTCTAGACTGCTTGCATTTTACTTTGAATCCGGACATCCTGTCAACCCCGAACTTTTCGGGGTCAACTGGGAAAATCTTCTTAATTAATAGTTAAGTTAACGCTACTTGTGCTGGACGATGAGCTTGAGCTGGATCCTCCGGTCGCATTAGCTGAGTTGTTAACATTCTGGTTTTGATTATTGTCTTGCGTTTGGATTTGGTTCTGATTCTGGTTCTGCTCCTGGTCAACTGCCACACAAACTATTGCGGAATCGATTATTTTTTCAACGTGGCCAACCGGACATTGTCCGCCCGGATTCTTTGGGTGATGACTCGGCTTTGGAGTCGGAGTCGGGGTTGGAGTTGGTGTGGGTGTTGGGGTAGGTGTAGGAGTCGGGGTTGGAGTTGGTGTGGGTGTTGGGGTAGGTGTAGGGGTTGGAGTAGGAGTCTGGTGTGGCGGACAATTAACACCTGTGGTTAAAAGAGTCCAGGCCACTAAAACATGGTGATTAAAGACCTCGTTGCCGTCATTAATTGTCCAGCCATAATTAACTCCCTGATTGGAACTGCCGTTGTAATTAAAAACACTTGATCCGTTCATTTTCAGAACAAAAGCGTCGGTCTGAATTGCCCCACACTTCATATGGTTTGATTGGGTCATGCTCACCCATACCGTCTGGGTATAACCGTTAGCAGCATTTAAGTTAATGGTAGAAAAATTGTGCAGAGAATCGGATTCCGTTAAGGGATTCCCAAAGCAGCCTACCACATTAGGCTTTGTCGAATTTCCATTTCCTTCAATGCAGCCGTTTTCAATGATGTCTATATAGAGTTGAATATTTGAAGGGTTATCGGAAGAAATCTTCTGAAAAGTGTAACTAGCTTTATAATCGTTATTCGAATCAAACCCAAACGATCCGGGAGCTACCCTGACTTTTGATCCGTTGTATTCAACTTCCCAGGCGGGAGATGTTGATTCCGAGGCTTGGGCAGAAGTGATATTACCATTGACCAGTGAAGGAAGAATATTTAAGTTAAAGACTCCAACCAGAATTAACAGGAAACAGGCCAAAATAAAGTTGGTCCTTTTAAGATATTTAACAAATGATTTTAAATTAAATTTCATATCAATAAGCATATTAATGTAACAAAGCAGATCTGTCAATTCCTTACTTACCCTTGCATCTGTCTTTCCATCCAAATTGAGTTGGCGCCGGTTTCGTCAGATTTTTTACCGAATTTCTTAAACCCTGCTCCGGCCGGTAACAGCGAAGCTAAAGCCCATCCCGCTAAAGGTAACCCGGTTTTAGGCAATTCTTTAATATCGCCTTTAGTCTGCATCACAACCTGGGGTTGGGTTTGAACCACTTTAACTTCTTTAACAACTTCTTTTACTACTTCTCTCGTGGGATTGTTTACTGTTAAATTAACGCTACTTGTGCTGGTAGAAGTGCTGTAGGAGTTTCCGCCTGTTGCATTTGCTGAGTTGCTAACATTCTGGTTTTGATTATTGTCTTGCGTTTGGATTTGGTTCTGATTCTGGTTCTGCTCCTGGTTAACAGCTACACAAACTATCGTTGAATCAATAATTTTACCAATCTTCCCTACCGGACACTGGATTGAAGGGATTGGTGTTTTGCTCGGGGTTGGTGTAGGTGTTGGTGTAGGAGTTGGAGTGGGGGTAGGTGTAGGGGTAGGTGTTGGTGTAGGAGTTGGAGTGGGGGTAGGTGTAGGGGTTGGAGTAGGGGTTTGCTGATCACATCCGCCATTTGCACAGGGGTTATTATCATTGGAATCATTCTGGTTAGAACTATTATCAGTCTGTTGGTTATTGTCATAATTAGAACTACTATCACAACCTCCACATCCGCCAGGATCGCTTCCGTTTGTATCCCCTGAAGGTTGATCTCCGGCGTCTACTGCAAATACATTTTCAGGACCTCTTTTTAGAAAGTCTGTATTTATTGCTAACCCGACAAGAAATATTACTATTAAGGCTATTAAACTAAATTGTAATTTTTTCATAATATTTTAACTCCTTAGACTGGTAGCCTTTCTTATCAGTCTCAACTTATGAGCAACCGGGAAATCCATTGGCCTATCTTGTAGCGAACCTACTGGAAATCTATGCGCCGGAACTCCATTAGGGAAAACTTGCAGAAGTGGTTGCTGCCCTTCAGGACACATCGATACTAATCCTTCTAAAACTTCTCCTTGAAGTTCATTCTCAAACCAAACTCTAGCTACAGGAGTTGGAATGAATCTTCCCGGATTTAACGGATCTTCTAAATTCAAAACTTGTAAATTAGTATTAGTTGCAGTATTAGTCCTAATCTCATGCCTGGTCACCGTAGGATCTTCTCTTAGATAAGCTAATCCGTCACGGTTAGTGACTAATCTTCTTATGTAACCGGGAATATCAGGAGAGGTAACTGTAAAAGGGTCTTTGTTTATTCTGTCAACAACTCGTTCAATATAGGGATCATAGGCGCCATTATCAATTCCATTTTGCAGTTGAGGTTGATAAACCACTGCCCAAAGCTCATATAGCCCTCTTCTTGGGCCCGGTTCACAAGCAGCATTATCATTATTTATAACCGGTTCGCATCCTCTTTGGTCATTTAGAGTTGCTGCTCTAACTAACGTTGGACCCTGAAATAATCTTCCTAAACCATTTCTCTTAGGTCCGGCTTTGCTTTGAAGACCGGACTCAGGAGTTAATGAATCATCCATAGAAAAAGAACGACCATCACTTGATCCTGCATTATCACTACCGGTATTAGAATTCTCACGAACCGGGAAACCGACATGCGAAAGCACAAAAAGTCCGGCAGTTCCTGCTATTGCTCTAACTAATGTTCTTTTTGAATTTTGTGTTCGTTCTGACATTTTTTGTAATTTGCCTGAAGTGAAATTTATATTTCAAAACTTAGGTAGTTTTAAATTTGTAAAGTGCATAATACTATAGGGAATATCATTTGTCAAGCTTACTCTTCTTAAAATAACTTTTGCGCAGCAAAACACTATATTTTTGATTTTTGACTTTTGATTTTTTACTTTTCTCATCTTATATAGGGTTTCTTTGCGCGATTGATAATTTTTCTAATTTTGCTACAGGATACCGACTGAGTAAATTTTGTGGATAAGTGCTTTAGCCTGGGGATAACCCCCCAGGAATTACAAATTTCTAATTTTTAATTTCTAATGAATTTTTTAAATCTTAATTTTCAAACTAAATGAGCTCTGAACTCAGCAGAATTAACATCACAGATAGATTCTTACCTTGAACCCAGCGCTATTCTTCCCCGCATTGGACGCAATTGCGTTAAAAAAACGTAGCGAGACTATCAGGGAGAACCGGCCGCACGATCCGCCAACCGGCGGAGAGCAAGGGCCGAGAGGGCGTCATCTCCTGATTAGTCGAGCGTAGGTTTTAGCAAACTGTCCTCTGCGGGCAGCTTTTGCTCCACTTTTGCTGTCAAAAGTGGAAAAGGCTTCGCGCTAGCGAAGACGTAAATGTGGATTTCTTGCAAGAATTTGTGGAAGTTGTAAAGTCTACCGGAGACTGATGATTAGAATTGGAGACCAGTCCCTGCCCTACAATTTCGCTGTTAGCGAAATTGGGCGTGTTGACTGATCCCCAAAAGAAAAGGGTAATATCCTTTATTGGAGACTAGTCCCTGCCCTAGACTAATCCCCATCAAAAAATACTACCCTTTAGCCCAAAAACCTCTTTAAAACCGGTCTGCTCTAAAGAGTCTATTATTTACCCAACTTAAATATTACCCCGCCAATTTAGCCTCAAAATGACCCCTTGACAGAAACTCCAGAATATGAAATTCTAGATAGATGATGATAACTTCTAACTGCTCTTGAAGTTATCATTGTAATAATCAAAAAGGGCATTGCTATTCGAGTCCGTCTGCGGTAGTAATGCTCTTTTTTTTGCTCTCTTTCCGTCCACTCCCTCTAAATCTTTACAGTCAAGTCAAGTAAACTTAACTGTTAATTGAAGCTACCGAATCCGTCTGCTGCTCAGTAACTTCAAATAAAAACTAATCTAACCTTAGTGTCCTTAGAATCCTCAGTTGCCTTAGTCACTTTCCGGCTTATCCCCGGACCATCAAAATTAATCCCTGTTCCTTTTGCTCTAAAACCTTCTTGACCTGAGTGATCATCTGCTCCTGCTGGCCAATCCTTCTGCGCTTTTTTAAATCCCTTTTTAATCCTATATTAAACATCTTGTTTCAATACTCCAATCGAGATTAGCATAGCCAAAACTATTTGTCAATACTTTAGAGCCCTATAGGAAAATTACTGAGAAAAAACCTATGACCTAGAGTTTTGCAAAAAGGCTTAAAATACAGATTAGACTGCTACTTTAGGCTAATCTAAATTAAGAGTTTTACACAAAAATAGAAAGGGTGTGGATAAGTGGTTGGTGTGCAAACACGCAGCTAAGGCGACTAATGACACTAAGGTAACTAAGGTTTTCTTTTCAGAGATGCTATGAAAGAACCGATCAGATACGCCAGCTCATTAACTTTACTATCAATTCTTTCATATTCTTCTTGGTCGAGATAATTTAAACCTGAGCAAATTTCTAGGCATGCCTCAATTTCTGCTAAAGATCCTCTTGCTATATTCAAAAAATGCAAAAATTCTTTATTACCTGATCTTCTGTGCCCCTCCACTATATTCAAAACAACAGAGATTACAGCTCTTCTCATCTGAGAAGTTAACCCAAACTCTTCAGCTCTAGGTAATTTTTTTGTTAGTGTATAAATTTCTATGACAAGTTCGTACGCTTTTTTCCATATTATTAGCCTATGATAGCCTTTATCCGTTTTATCTTTCATGCGCTTCACCTTAGTTACCTTAGTTACCTTAGTTACCTCAGTCACCTCAGTTACCTCAGTTACTGCTTTTCGCCTTTCGGGCGAACAAATATCATCCTCCCTGCCGCTACCTGGATTAACCGGGAAACTTCGGTGTTAATTTCTTTACCGACCAGCTCGGCCCCGTCCTCAACGACCACCATCGTCCCGTCCGGTAAATAGCCGACGCCCTGCTTTGAATCTTTACCCAAATGAACCACTTTGATTTTTAGGCTCTCGCCGGGTATGGCTATGGATTTGACGGCATTAGCCAGTTCGTTGATATTTAAAACAACAATATTGGAAACCGTTGCCAGCCTGTTGAGGTTAAAATCGGTCGTAATAATCCGTCCGTGTAAATTTTTAGCCAGCTTAAGCAGTTTTTCATCAGGATTTTTACCGGCGGCATCTTTATCCCAAATTTCAATCCGCAGTCCTTTGACCTTTTTTAGCTCATCAACCACCTCAAACCCCCTCCTTCCCCTGGATCTTTTCAAATAATCGGCCGAATCAGCCACCTGCTGAAGCTCAGTCAAAATAAAGCTGGGGATTAAAATCGTACCTGATAAAAAATGGGTCTTGGCAATATCTAAAATCCTGCCGTCGATTATCGCCGAGGTATCAAGCAGTAAAGCTTGATTAAGCGATACTCCGCCGATAGGTGAAATCGGGGAAAATCCTCCCCCCAAAGCCATTTGCGGCCTCTGTAAACGCATCATCTGGCTGGTAATTTCGGCCGATAACCGGCTGGTAAAATTATTAACAAATCTTAAGGTAGTGGTTGAGACTATTTTGGCCAAATCGGGAAATAGACCATAACCCATCAAACCAAACCAGACAGTAATAACTACCCTCAAAAAGATCCGGTTAAAAGGCGGCAAGTCGGGCACTACTTCGGTGAAAATAAAAGCGGTTAAAGCGAATACAACTGCCAAAACCAGCCTTAGCACCCAAACTGCGTTCCTGCCCCCTCCGGCAGGTAAGGTTCGTCCGAATATTTGCATAGATAAATTCTTTCAGAATTTGCTGGAACCGCCCGCTCTTTTGATTTTTGTCAAAAAGCACTCCGTTCCCTAAATTCCTTTGGAGATTAGATAATATACTCAATCTCCTACCAGGTTTTAAATTAATCTTGAATAATAACCTGTAAATTCATTTAAACATAGTTGAGGCTGTTTTTAAAGCCAGTAAAGCTTGAAAGAATTTAAGCCACAAAATCGCTACTCTAGCCTGAGCAAAATTAAAATCACAAAAACTATTGCAAATCATTGCCTTCCTAAGCCAAGCCGGAACTGGAAACAAGGACTGAGTTGCTCAGTTGCCTGTTGAATTTACTTTTTGAAAAAGACATTAAAGAAAACCTGCCAGTTAGAAGATATTCACCGGCCTAAAGTTTGTTTAGTAGCAGTAAAGAATCAGGATCGTCAAGTCACGGTAATCACCTCCCACCGGACCCGCTTCCCAACACTACGACCCAAGCGGGGAGGTCGCTTGCAAAAATTGTCTAAATGACAATTTTTGACAAGGGCAAACGGCTTCTCCTGCTCAAAGAATAACCTCCTTAATAGTTACAGAAATTTTAAAAAATGTAAACCCTCACAGGGAGAACTGGAAATAGCACTATCTTGCGCCGAGGATTATTTCGATATCAACCGCATCTGTGTCTTTCAGTGAGGTATTACCGGCAGCGTCAAAATCAGGAGCCAAATCCTTAACGATTTGGGGGATGAATGATTCCAGCGCCGGCTTAACCCTGACTATTGTCTGAGTGAAGGCAGAATTAGTGGCGTTGCCGGTTTTCTCTGTCTGATAACCTAAATCTTTCAATTTGGCCGATACTGAGGCAGCCAGTCCGGTTTTGCCGGAACCGTTTAATACCCTTAGTTTATATTGTGATCTGTTAGGTTCGGGGGTAGGAGTCGGTGTCGGGCTCGGACTTTCCACAGGTGAAGGTGACGGACTCGGCTTGGCTGTCAGGCTTAATTCGCCAAACCCGCCTTTCAAGATATAGACGGTAAAGCCGATCACAACAATTCCGATAATAACTAAAATTAATAGATGAAACTTGCTGGCCCTTTTCGGAGGCTGGGGCTGATTATGTTGGGAAAAGAAATTATTCGGATCATTAGTATCCATACTGCTCTTGTAGCTTTCGCCTGAATCTTCTCTTTCTATCGGCGTATTATATCCCATATTACTGTGTCTTTGTCCAGTGCCTTTTAAATTGGGTATAAAATAGTCCTCCTCATCGTCAGTTGAAGCCCTTGCAGGGACGGATTCATCGGTCAAATCATCCAAAGTATCCGGCTGCGGCGTTTTTATTTCCGAAATATCCGGCTCTGATTCGGCTCCGGAAAGCCCGGCAGACCGTACCGGCCGGTCTTCGTAACTGTCTGATTCTTCCTGGGCTCCATTATTTTCATCCTCAGGCTGATCTTTATTTTCCAAATCTTCAACCTCTTCATCACTTTCCTCACTGTCTTTACCATCACCATCCTCATCAATAGCATCATCGCCTTCTTCGGCATCCAATGGATCGTTTTTGGCCGGTTCCCAATCCCGGCGGGGCTTCATGGCAATTTCTTTCTCTATGGGAAGGTTTTCGGAGTCTTTTTCTTTACTAACTTGCTCATCTTTCTCAACTTCTTTATCTCTGTCTTCCTCCTTGGACTCCTCAGTCTCCTCCAGCTCTTTCTCTTCGTCAACTTTACCATTATCCAATTTCACCCGTCTGATCTGCGAACCATCGTCATCTTCTTCATCCGGCACCTTGGGATTTTTCATAGGCTTTGGCCCTTTCCATTCTTCCAGCTCCTCCTTGTCCTCCGTAGCCTTGGCGGAGGAGGGTTCATCATCACTTTCCTCTTCGTCAACTTCTATCCCATTCCTCAAGCTTTCCAGTTTCCTGGAAATATTCTCGTAAGCTGCTTCTACTTTGTCTTCTTCTTTAGGATTTTTTGGATCTGGCATAATAATTAGCCTCAGTCCCCGGCTGCTTTTTTTCTGAAAGCCAGGCTATCGTTGAAAGCTGTTTAATTATTGTAGGAATTATTTGCTAACTTTGCAAGTTTTGAGGCTGAGTATGCTAAAATACCCGACGCTATGGCACAAGACAGAATTATCAACTCTTCACTACCACCAAGTTTTGAAGACTACCTATTGTTTGTTGCCGGAAATCCAAATTTCCGACAGTCACGTAAGCTACACGAACTTAAAGACGGGTCAAACGGTCTGGGTATGGATCTCGGCCAGCTACGCACGATTCTTCAAATAGCACGGGACTTTGAATTATTAAAATTTAATTGCACTACGACCCAAAATCATACTAAGATAGTCACTTTGGATAGGCTGGAAGTTCTTGGTCTGGCTACCTTAGCCGGTTTGGGTTTTGAAAAAATGGCTTTCGGCCGGGGAAGGGAAAGGGTTACCACGCTGGGTAATTTATACCCGATAGTTCAAGGAGCAGTGGGGGCTGTCCATATAGCTTTAGAAGAATACTATGAAATTTATGGAAAGCTGGAGGAATTCGGATTTCTGCGGGAGGTTATTTCCAGTCCAAAAAAGCCCGCAAACCCTGATAAAAAAGTACAGCTTTCTCCGGTCCCCTTTACCCCGGGCCGATTCATGATCCCGAGACTTACAGGAATAGAAACCACCGTCAGCGAGCTGGCACGTTTGACCCAATATCGTCTGAAACCGATTATTGTGACTTAAAAAGTCCGCTTAAGTTTTTTAGATTATTGGACGAATAAACTATCCCGAATCCCAGCTTCTTAGCCTCCTTAATCCTTTTTTCTAAACCCCTGACATTCCTGACTTCCCCCAAAAGACCAACTTCGCCTATAAAAACTGCTTTTTTAGCCAGGGTTTTATCTTTGAATGAGGAGATGATTGCTGCACAGATGGCCAGATCGGCCGCCGGTTCGGTGATTTTAATCCCTCCGGCAACGTTCACAAATATATCCTGGTCCCAAAGGCTAAGGTTAAGCCTTTTTTGCAAGACAGCTGCTAGCAGCTGAAGCCGGTTATTGTCTATGCCGGTACCGAATCGTCGGGCAATCGGTGAATTGGTTTTGGTAACTAAAGCCTGAATCTCAACCAGTATCGGCCTCAAGCCGGTCAGGATTACGGCAATTGTTGATCCGGGAGCATCAACCCTCTCCTCGAGAAACACCTCCGAAGGGTTAACAACTTCTTTTAAGCCCGTCTCGTCCATCTCAAATACCCCAACTTCGTCGACCGGCCCGAAGCGGTTCTTATTAGCTCTTAAGATACGGTAATTATTATTGGCATCACCCTCCAGAGACAAGACGACATCAACCAAATGCTCCAGAGTTTTGGGTCCGGCGATAGTTCCCTCTTTGGTTACATGGCCGATTATAAATATAGGTATATGGAGCTTTTTGGCTACTTTTTGCAGGCGGTGGGCGCACTCCCGAACTTGGGAGACCGAACCGGCTGCCGCGCTCAGATCGGTAGTTTCCATTGTCTGGATTGAATCAACGATAACCAGCTTGGGTTTTTCCGCTTCAATCCCGGCCACAACCGAATCGATATCGGTATCGGCAATGAAACTCAGACTGGCTTTAGGATTAATCCGCTCAATCCGCAGGCGTACTTGCTGGGGAGATTCTTCACCGGCAATGTACAAAACAGAGGTACCTGAGGCAACTAAGGTATCTGAGGTGACTAAGGTTTTGTCAACAGGAATCGCTTGCCTTGCCTCGGTCACCTTAGTAGCCTTAGTCACATTAGTTGCTTCGTTTATATTGATTGCCAAATGCGACAGCAAAGTCGACTTGCCTATTCCCGGATCTCCGGCTACCAACACCACTGAACCTAAAACAACTCCACCCCCTAAAACCCGATCGAACTCACCTATTTTAGTGCTAATTCTATCGTAACTCTTTCTATCTATATCAGCCATCTTGATTATCTTTGGTATAGATATACCTGTTTTAATCCCCTTGTTCGGGTTATTTCCCTTTACTTCCTCCACTAAAGTATTCCAATTTCCGCATTCCGGACATCTCCCCAATAAGGAGGGTGATTGGTAATCGCACTGCTGACAAACATAAATGGATTGGGATTTAGACATAGATCGTTTTTTTGAAAGAGCTGTGAAGCGATGAGTAAAAAATAATTGATGAATTTTGCTTTTTAGTAACTCGGGGCTGTATCGATAGGTTGGTGCAAAATGAATCCATAGTGAGCAAGCCTCTGCCGTGCGAGCGGTATTTTTTATTCAAGCGAACAGATCTTTATCCGTCAAACTGTCTATTATTTATAGATTAAATCTTTCGTCGAGGTAACAAATGGGACGAGGTTAATCCTTCTCTTTTGAGTATCAATTGTATCCACCAAACATGTGACTTTTTTTCCAATCGGGTAGTCCATATCGGATTCCATCTTACTTGCATGAATCAGCCCCTCAATTCCCCCGTCAAGTTCAAGCGATACTCCAATCGGGGAAACTTTTACCACCGTGCCCGAAACGACATCCTCAGGCTGGAAACCTTTGGCCGATTCGGTAAAGGGATCGACAGTGGCTTGCTTAAGCGAAAAATTGACCCTGCCGGTAATCAGATCCACGGAAGTAACCACACCGGTAACTTCCTGACCTGCTTTAAAAAGCGTTCCCGGATCCTCAACTTTATCCCAGGAAAGCTCAGAGATATGGGCCAGGGCTTCCAAACCGCTATCCAGACTAACGAAAACTCCAAAAGGCAAAATAGCCGCTACCTTACCGGAAAGTTTATCCCCCGGCTTGACTGTGCTCAACAGTTTTTTGGTTTCTTCAGAGACGGCTGCTTTTTGGGTGAATATCAGCCTGTTTTGGCCGGGATCAACCTCAATCACACTGACCTGAAGGTCATTGCCGACCAGCTCATCAATTTTGGAAGCCTGGGATAGAGTCACTTGCGAGGAAGGAAGGAAACCCCGGACTCCCTCGACCTCAACAATTAAACCACCTTTATTCAATTCCAGAGCTTTACCTTTAAAAATCTGGGCCCGGTTTTTAGCGGTAATAAACCTGTCCCAATTTTTTTGATGCCCGCCTCTGCCCGAAGTCTGGACAGCTTTATTCATAGCCAAAACTACCTGGCCGGACTCGTTTTCGGTTCTCATTACAAAAGCTTTAATCTTATCTCCAACATTCAAATTGATGAGCTGTTCGTCTGAAAAGTCTTTTACAGAGAGAACCCCTTCCGATTTTGAGCCCAGATCAAGGATAATCTCGGAGCTGCCGATCAGGATAATCTCGCCTTCAATTTCCTGGTTGCGCTCGAGTTTAAGATTAGTTACAGGTTTAGAGTCTTGTTTGGCCAATAAATCGGCCATTGTTAATGTTGCCACGCATTTTTCCTTCTTTCTTCGTTAGATTTTAGGATTATACTACTCTGCTTCAAGCTTTGCAAAGGAATCTTATTGAGGATGTTAGAGGCAGTTACTTTTTAAAATCACTAGGTGACATAGGTAGCTAATCGCTTATTCCTCTGTCCAAGTGTTTCAGCCGGATGCTCCCCTGAATTCAGGTCTTTCTTTGCTAAATCAATGATGTCACCTAAATGAGGGTACAGTATAGCGGAATCATAACCAAGGGGATCAGCACATACCTCAATAAATCCACGTTCTCTTATAACAGCTATAAATGCACTATTGTCTCCTCTGCCATAAACAAGCTCTTCGTCAAAAGGGGCTCCGGTTCGCCTAGCCTCAGCTTGTCTGTGAGCATTTAAGAAAGCCAGGAGGTATTTTCCCATATTAGGCACATCCGGACTCTGTCCTGGCGAAGCAGATAAAATAACACCAATTACCCGCCCCGAGGGATATTCCAACCTAGGATTATCTGGGTCGTTCAAGTATTCTGCTTCGCTTACTGCATGATTTACAAGAGATTGCAGAGTCGAGCTCCGCCTAGCTCGCTCTAGACTTTCGTTTTGCACCGGTAACGGACCTTTCTGAATCCTGGATAAAACTACGGCTGCATCATCTGTCCCGTAATCTTTATGCGCCGCTTTGATTAATAAATCCAGTTCCTTATTTATAATATGTCTTGCTTCAGCGCTATTCTCTTGTTCTCGTCTTTTCTTTTCAGCCCTAGCTGCCAAATCGGCTCTTGCCACATCTTGACTGGCTTTGTAATCCAACCCTACTTTAACCAGACCGCCTAGCGCTCCCACACCGACTAAACCAGCTAAACCACGCATCAAGCCCCTTTTGCTAGGACTATGTGTCGAGGTTTCTATCGGTCGTTGAGACTGAACTGGCTCTTTTTGCTCACTTGATGCATCTTTACCCATTTTATAAAACTACTAAATAGTATTAGAAATGTCAACTAACTGTAGAACCTGTTGTGAATTCTACGGTATTAAGGATTTGAATAATTAATTAACCCAATACTAATTATAAACATTACTGTTGCTTTCTAGCCGCGTTCATAATTTTAAAAGACCTCAAAATATATATACATGGGATTCACTGGAAATAAATATAAACGCATGTTGTACGCGTTCTATAGAATATGTGTCAAATAATGTATGCAGTCCTTTAAATACCCCAATACAGAATTCTTTCTCTAACAGATTTAACGGCGGCAGATGTCTTACCGGTAACTTGAAGTCTGGAATATATTTGTTCAAAATAAGTTTTTACGGTCGGAAGTCCTATGTGAAATCCATTTGCAATAACTCCATTTTCCTCATCCCCTGCTAGAACAGAAGCGAGCAACTGTATATGACGAGGAAATAATTCAAATTTGGCGGCCCTATCCCTTCTGACTGCAATAGTTACATGAGGTGCAGACAGCCGCCCTCTTCTTGTGACCGGAGCATCGTCCCAAATAATATCTCCAGGCGGAATAAGTGCCTTCGGAACAAGAATTGGTTGTCTTTCCCTTAAAGCATCCAGTAGTGACTCAGCGCTAATCCCTCTAGTAAGCATCATAATTGAATTAAGGCTCGCCGTGAGCTCTCTTTCCAGGTATTGTGCCCCTGCCTCAATTTGATGACCTTGTAATCCCCCTACAACAGAGGCAAATCCTAATGCCATTCTTATGGCTTCCATTTTTTGGCTAGCGATGTATTCAGTAGCCATTCTCAGATTGGCTTCATCATCAACAGACATAATCTTCATATTATATACTATAAGATATTTAATGTAAACTTCCTTCTTTAAACTTTACCAACTTCTAAGATATATTATTGTGAACTTACAAATATTATATTCAGAACTATTTATATGCTGAAAAATTCCAGAAATTTTAATGTTAAATTAATACTTTTCTTGATCTTAATTGCTATATTAATCTTCCTGATAGGTTTGTATTCACCTATCCAAAAACAGGCTCCTAAATTCGTTCATACGCAGGATTTTGTGGCTGAAGTTACTAAAACCGATGCGCAGTGGAAGGCTGTTTTGACTCCGCAGCAATATTATGTTCTGCGGCAAAAAGGGACCGATATCCCCTTCTCCGAAACAGAGCTTTTGAATGAACACCGCAAGGGGACTTTTGTAACGGCCGATTGCAATGAACCTGTTTTCAGGAGTGAGGATAAATTCGAGTCGGGAACTGGCTGGCCGAGCTTTACCAAACCAATAGAAGGATCGGTTGTTGAAATTACTGATAACAGCCTCGGTATTGAACGTACCGAAGTTGTGGGGAAAAAATGCGGCGGACACTTAGGGCATGTATTCAATGATGGTCCGGAACCAACAGGCTTACGTTATTGCATTAACTCTTCAGCTTTGAAGTTTATTCCCGATCCG
>DATDWU010000026.1:0-2272 GCA_035289525.1 Patescibacteria group bacterium
CTTTAATCAGGCCAGGGATTATTTTAAGATTAGGGATAGGTCAAATAAAATTGCCAGGGAAAATAACATCAGTTATGTTTTTCTGCCAAAATTCTTAAATTATCAAATTGATGAAGGGTTAATGGGTCTTAAGAAAATTTACGAGAATGATGAGGTAGATATTTATAAAGTCCAATGAAAAAAATTAAAAAACTTTTTAGCGACAGGTGGTTTCAAAGAATAGCACTATTAATTCTTTTTCCTTTACCTTTATTTTAAGGGCGCATAATTATGACCGGGAGCCGGTAATCGGCCAGCTCGAAGAGCACCTTTACGCCTGGGCTGGTCTACGCTACACTTTCCTTTTTTATGGCGTTTTTTTGTATTAGGTGAACCGGCTATCAGATAGGCGAAGCTTCTCTTTACTTTGTTTTCAGCTGTCTATATATTTATAACATGGCTCCAAAAATCAGCGTGGTAATTAATACATTCAATGAAGAAGCAAATATCGAACGGGCTATTAAGTCGGTAGCTTGGGCAGAAGAGATACTGGTTTGCGATATGTATTCGGATGACGACACTGCGGTTATTGCCAAAAAATTAGGCGCTAAAATTATCTTTCACAAGAGGGCCGGGTTTGTTGAGCCGGCCCGCAATTTGGCTATTTCCAAAGCCGAGGGGGATTGGATTTTAATTT
Organism: Patescibacteria group bacterium; assembly: GCA_035289525.1. Taxonomy (GTDB): domain Bacteria; phylum Patescibacteriota; class Microgenomatia; order Daviesbacterales; family UBA10151; genus JACPKO01. The sequence goes on from DATDWU010000026.1 coordinate 677, forward strand.
TGGACGCTGATGAGGAGATATCCCCGGAACTGGCTGATAAAATTAAGGAGATAACTTCAAGAGACGGTGTAGTAGCCCATGTTGAGATACCCAGAAAAAATATCATCTTCGGCAAAGCCCTAAGGGCGTCGATGTGGTGGCCCGATTACAACACCAGGCTTTTTAAAAAGAATTCGGTAATCTGGGGCAATAAAATTCACAGCAAACCGAAAACAGAGGGCCAGGGACTGACACTGACGGCTTCCGAAAGTAATGCCATCGTTCACTATCATTACCAGACCGTCTCCCAATATTTGCAGCGGATGGACCGTTATACAACGATTCAGGCAAAAGAACTAAAGGAGTCAGGCTATGTCTTCGATTGGCGTGATTTAATATCGAAGCCTTTAGGTGAATTTCTAAGCCGCTTTTACGCCAACAGAGGATTTGAAGACGGTCTTCATGGACTGGCTTTAAGCTTATTACAGTCATTTTCGCACTTCGTTATGTATCTAAAAACCTGGGAAAGAAAAGATTTCGCCGACCAGAATCTGAAATTTGAAGAACTTAACCAGATTTTAAAAGAGTCCGGTACGGAGATTAACTACTGGATGAACTATGGTAATTTATCAAGTAATAAGATTAAAAGAGTATTCCAAAAGCTCAAGAATAAACTAATCTAAATGTTTTCCTCGAAAAACTCCTCTTTGATTGGGATTGCATTAATTGCTTTGCTCACAATTACCCTATACTGGCAGTTTTTTCTGTTAGGAAAGATTCCTATGCCGGGGGACACCCTGATTGGGGCATACTTCCCCTGGCTTGATTATAAGTGGGGATTTCCGGTCGGCGTACCGGTTAAAAATGCCTTAATTTCCGATGTTTTTTCTCAATTTTTTATCTGGAAATATCAGATAGTCGATATTTTCACAAACGGGCAGATACCGTTATGGAATATCTATTCGTTAAGCGGTACTCCTATTCTTTCCACCTACCACTCGGCTGTCTTTAATCCTTTTAATCTATTACTTTTCCTGCCTGGATATTTTGGTTGGGGGCTATATATTGCTTTGCAAACTTTTGTGGCGATGTTGGGTATGTATTTATTTTCGGGCACCTTTGTTAAGAATTTTTGGAGCAGAATATTTGGGGCTTTGGTTTTCTCTCTTTCGGGACTGATGACAACCTGGACGGAATTCGGGACCGGGGTTTGGGCAGCCGGCCAATTACCCTGGATTTTTCTATTTTTAGAAAAGTATCTTAGTGAGGGAAAGTTGCGGCATCTTTTCCTATTGTCAATTTCTTTCATCATTCTTTATCTTTCTGGTCATGCCCAGCTGACACTTTATTCCACTGTACTGGTTTTCATATATTTATCCATAAAGTTATTTAAGGAAAAAAGTTTACCGAAATTTGCATGGCCGACAGTTTTTATTGTTCTGGCAATTTCATTTTGTTCATTTCAATTTCTTCCGGCTTATGAATTTACTAAGGATTCTATAAGGCAAAATGAAGCCTATTCATCGTCATTTAATTTTGGACTTAACCCTTGGTATGAAGCAATCAAATTTTTTGCGCCTGATTTTTTTGGAAATCCCACGACAAACAACTACTGGG
>DATDWU010000027.1:0-38867 GCA_035289525.1 Patescibacteria group bacterium
AATACACCCAATTCTTTCTTGGCGCGCCCGGAGGGACTCGAACCCCCAACCGCGACGTCCGAAGCGTCGTGCTCTATCCATTAAGCTACGGGCGCAAATTATATAGTTGCCCTCGCTTGCGAGATTTTCGCCATTATCAAAATCGATGTTTTGATAATGCTTCAATCTTTTAAGCTACGGGCGCATTTTTTCAAAATGCTTGTATCTTGCCGTAACTTCGCTACTATTGAAATATTCTTTTCAATAGTACTACGTTACGTAAAGCTACGGGCGCAAAAAACATCGAAGATTCTGCCAACCTAAAGTCTCTCCATAGATTAATGGTTACCGAATCATCGAACCCAATCATTGTTTGCTTTTTAAGTTTTAAAAACAATAGCAACAATTCACCTGATATTTTAGCAAATTAATAGCTTTTGATTTGGCTCAATTTTAAATTTGCTTATTGTTCCTGTGGGTAGCTCCAAAACATTAAAATATCCGGGATTCCAGAAGAAGAAGCGGTTAGGTTTTAAATTCTTTTTTAATGTTACAACTTTGAAATCCTGATTCAGGACAATAACGTCGACAGGTTCTTTGAGAAAAAACGTATGAATACCAAAGCGGGTTTTAAAAAGCATGTTGCGTGGATTGGTTTTTATGAGTAGTCCGAACATCCGGTCGATAAAAGATCGGGCTATTTTTAAGTCTTTACAAATAATTTTACCGGTAGTCAGGCTTTTCAGAATCATAAAAAGATCCTTCTCCGCCGGCTGGCGGATCAGGATGACAAATGTTGAAATAACTATAGCATTTGTCACTTGCGTTTATGGGTTTACGATGATATCATGCCTGAAACTTAACTATGGCAGGCCCAAAGAAAAAAACTACAGTCAAAAAAACCGAACTTAAGGTAACCGCACCCCGGAAAACATCAAGAGCTAAGGCAGCCGCAGAGACTGAAGCTTCGTTTTTTGATTCGGCTGACCAAAGTCCCAAAAAGACAATTATCACAAAGAAATATTTATATGCGGTGGTAGTTGTTTTAGCAGTAATCGGAGTTTTATTTACTGCCTCAAGGTTTTGGGTGATTGCCTGGGTTGATAATAAGCCGGTAACTAAATTCGAGCTTTATTCTCTTCTGGAAAGCCGCGATAAAGGAAAAACTTCGGAAGAGTTGATTGTTAATGCCCTGTTGAAGTCGGAAGGAGCAAAACAACGCCAATCGGTGGAGGAAGCCGAAATCGAGGAGGAAGTAAAAAAGATTGAATCAAACCAGGGTGGGGCGGAACAGCTTGACCAGATTCTTTCAATCAGAGGGCTGACCCGCGAAGACTTCCGGAAACTGGTTTCTCAGCAGTTATTAATCCAGAAATTGTTTGGTCAAGGTGTGAATATTACCGATGACGATGTTGCTAAATTTATTGAATCGGAAAAAGCTTCTTTGGATCCCCAGGCTTTAGCTAACCCGGAAAGCTCGGAAGCAGCCAGGATGCGGGATGGAATAAAAGAACAGCTTAAGTGGAATAAGGTCAACGAAAACTACAATAACTGGTTAAAAGAGAATTTAAACGGCAGCCGGGTCAGCCGGAACTGATTTTTCCTTCAACTTTTTTTCAGGCACAGCAATTCCGGCCAGCAGTCCAAACGAAGTTCCGATCAAAAATCCTCCGGTAACGTCGGTAGTCCAATGCTCCCCCAAATAGATCCTGGAGACCGTCATTAAAATTAATATTCCTGCCAGAATCGGCTGGGCAATAGTTTGGAAATATTTGCTTCGCCTGAAAGAGAAAAAACACATTAAAAAAACAATCAAAAAAGCAGTTCTTGTTTCGTGTCCGGAGGGGTAAGAATATAAATCATGAACAAAATATTTTGGGAATTGGATTTCGAGCACACCTCTGTAAAACATGAACGGAGGAGCAGGATGATGAACAAAAACCTTACCGAATATCTCAATGGCTAAGGCTAAAGGAAGAAGCAGGAGGGAGACTGCAGTCAGCCAAAATTTTCTAATAGCCATTAAAATAAATAGTGTCAACCAAATTACACCGGTTACCTCGGCTGATCCTAAAACCGAAAACCAGGAAAAAAGATAGTCAAGCCGGCGTGGAATTCTATCCTGGAATTTAACCGTTAAATCGAAATCAAGTTGGGTAAAAGTTTCCTTAGCCACAAGATACGAAAAGAATATAAACAGTATGAACAGGAAGGCTGCAATTACAAACAAGAATTTCTTATTAAATATTTTTTTCATCCTTGATTTAAAACCATTAAACTATGTTACAGGAGAATAAAGGTTTCAGGCAAGTCACCTACTTAACGGTTGCGCTCGTTGCGGACAAAAAGGTAAGTCCCGACAGAAAGCATGACTGTAAACAAGATGCTGATAACAATCAGGTTAACTAACGGGTGGTACAAAACGACATATTGGTAATCCGGTTGGCCCCAATAATAAAGTCCTCTGAAAAAATCCACCGCATAAGTCATTGGTGCCAGGCGCGAAAGTACTAAAATCGGCAAAGGCAACTCTTTAATCGGGTTAAAAACCCCGGCCAGAAAAAACTGGGGGAAAATTACAAAAGGGAAAAGTTGATTGGCGCTTCTCTGATTTCCTAAGGCAGCCATTACTAAAACCCCAAACGCCCCGCCTAATAAACAGGCGGCAATTATCGCTGGTGTTGCCAAAAGGAGCTGTGCCGTAGTAATAGCAATCGGGAAAAATAATCCCATGAATAAACCAAAAAAGACAACACCAACAGCCTGTACGAGCGATACTAACGACTCGCCTAATATTTTACCGAATATTATAGAATAACGGGAAATTGGGGAGACGAACATTTCCTGGGAAAAATCAGATTCCCGGTCCTGGATTAATGAGATGATTCCGGAAGCTGTGGACTGAAATAAGGTTTGAGCTAAAACTCCGGTAAAGGTAAAAGTTAAATAGTTAAAAGCAATAAATTGGCCAATATTAGATTGCAAGCTGGTTCCTAACGCACCAATAAAAATTATCGGAAATATAAAGGAAATTACTAATCGGAAACGGTCCCTAAGCAGTTTGGTAAAGTCTCTTAGGGCAATAGTTAATATGGCGTTAATTTCCTTCATAATATCGTTACCTCCGAAGGAGGGGTGTGTTATCGTTAATCGTTTGTTCGCCAATAATTTCTAAGTATGCCTCTTCCAAGCTCGGTGCATGGGTTTTTATATTGGATAATTTAGTGCGCAGTCCTCCTAAGAAACTTTGAATATCTTTGTTCTGAATAAATACCTTAAACTCTGCCATTTCCTCAAAACGGATATTTTTACGGGTTAACTCGGTTATTAATGCGGGTTTATTTGCAGATTCGACAATCAAATAATCTTTGATCAAGTTTCTTTTAATGTATTCCGGAGTGCCTTCCTTAACAATTTTTCCGTGATTTATTATGCAAATATGGTCGGTTTCTTCGGCCTCTTCAAGATAGTGGGTAGTCAAAAATACGGTAGTTTTTTCCTCACCCATAATTTGCTTTAAATACTGCCAAAGATTTCTCCGGGCTTGCGGGTCAAGTCCGATTGTTGGCTCATCTAAAAATAAAACCTTAGGCCGGTGCATTAGCGACCTGATTATTTCCAATTTTCTTTTCATTCCACCCGAGAATTTTTTAACCGGTTTATACATCTCACCTTTAAGATCCAAAATATCGGCCAGTTCATTGACCCGCTTTTTATAACTTTCCGGCATTAAAGAATAGAGCGGACGGAAAGGGTAGAGTCCATACAAAATTGCATGAAAACGGATATTTTCTTCGGCGGTTAAATTTAAATCAAGAGAGGGATTTTGAAAAATTATGCCGACCTTTCTTCTGACCTGGCTGGACTGCTTATCAATATCAAAGCCGGCAATATTTACATCTCCGGAAGTTTTGGACAGTGTTGTCGTCAGGATTGAAATAGTAGTGGTTTTACCGGCGCCGTTCGGGCCTAAAAAAGCAAAAAATTCGCCCTCCTTTACCTCGAAAGAAATTTCGTCAACGGCATTTTGGGATGATTTTTTATATTTCTTTACTAAATTCTTAACGGAAATAATTTGATTCATGCAATTGTTCTAGGTGACTAATGTGACTAAGGATACTAAGGTGACGAAGGAAGCTCAGATTTATGTTATATACTTTGGAAACCTCAGTTGCCTCAGTTGCTTAAGTTACATTATCTACCTTTTATCCTAATTTCTCACGCTGGGTGCGTAAGAAAATAAACCACTGCTCGAAAAATCCGAATATAACTTTAAATGGTGTTTCGATAAGAAGATCAAAGAAGAATAAAATGATATTGATTTTAGAAATATTCTCAGTCAACCGTCTGCCGGCATGGATGATCGGCAGGAAGAAAAAGTCAAACAGAACCGACTTAAAGCTTTGCTTGTCGGTTTGGAGGGAATAAACATGGGCGGTCTGATTAATCCGGTAACAGATAAATGAAACAATCAGCAGGAAGAAAATAAAGACGGTTTGGCTGACAATAGTCATATTAAGCAGCGTCAGGGCGTAAACTATCGAGCCTAGCGTTAATACCAGTGCCGCCAGCCAGAGGACAATGAAAATAAAACTTAAAATTGGGTCGACTTTTTTGCCGGCCTTACGCAAAACCAAAGGCTGCCAGGCATCCTGGCCGGTTGTATAAATTATTGATTTTATCTTATCCCAAATACGCAAAGAATTATCCCGGTCCGGAGTTTTTATGAAAAGGGCCGCCACCACCATCAGCAAAGGCGGGAAAACCGTATTTAAAGCAATCGAACTCCAGATAACATGGCCGTAAATCAGGCTTTCAAGGCTGCCCTCAACCCCCAAACCGAAAACCGCTTTTGTAACGATAATAAAGATGACACCCCGGACAATTGCCCGGCTGACCTTTTCCCTGATATTGTCGTATTTTTTGGTGCAGGTGTTTATAACCGTTACTTTGAAATCATCGATGTTCCTGATCAGGTCGCCGTTTTTACCGCGGTGCTGTTTTAAAATTTCCTCAAGAATATAGAAAGGAATGGACTGGTTTTTGAAAAAAGTTATCAGCTTATCTTTGAGCGGATAATTGATCTGGTAGTTAATTTGCTTGTAGGCTTCCAGAAAGTTAATGGCAATGTGCTCGAGATTATTTTCGGTCAGCTCGCCGAATATCTGGATAAAAAGATGGTAGCGCAAAAGAGGTAAGTCCTGGTTGGCATAAGTCCGGCGGATCGATAAAAAGACCTGGGCGTCTTTGGTGGTGTTGCTGTCATCGGAGATAACTACTTTGTCTTTAAAAAACTGGAACATGAAATTGGCAATCAGTTCGCGGTCTTTTGAAGGACTGAGAATATTTTCGATAGCCGAGGACATAAAATTTAAAATCCATTCATTAACTATGCCCCGGTTGACGCGGTGCTTTTGACTGACTTTATCCTGGAGATGCAAATACAAGGTGATAATTTTTTCAACCCGGTCTGTGATGCTTTCGGGGACTGTGCCCTCCGGAAAATAGCGGGCCCAAACCAGTTCCCTGACTAAAGGCTCGGCAATCGTCTGGGCGTTTCCTCCCAGCAAAAATCTCCTGCGCAGGATCCTTTCAATCGCTCCCCGCAAAACTGCATCGTCATCCCGGAAATCCATGGCATTGCGTAATTTTTCATACCAGGAAGCCACCTCGGAAACGACCGGATTGACGGAAATCATTTTGTCATAAGAATGGGCTTTTTCTTTATCGAAATGATTAATTAAATACTCGGAAATAGGCGAGAGCCCCTTGTAACTTTCCATACCCTAAGAGTACCACAATCTGCTAAAATTTTGTCTGGTATGAAAATACTGGTCATTACTACTAAAACGGGGGAAACCCGCGACCTTTACCGGGTGTCGGAGAAACTATTGGATAAAATAAGAAATGCCGGGGATAACGTTGAAGTCTTAAGTTCGGGTGAGAAAGATCCGGGCGTTGAGAAGAAAATGCTCGGGGCCGATGTGCTGATTACCTCCGAATTCGGCATGCTAAATGAGACAAACAGCCGGAATTTAAAATGGGTCCATTTAACTTCGGCCGGAACTAATAAACTGCCGGATTTTATTAAAAGTTCGGACATTTATATTACCAATTCCTCAGGCGTCCATCCGATTCCGATTGCCGAGCATGTTTTTGGCCTGATGCTGATGCTTATACGGAAAATAAATCTGGCTTTTAGAATTCAGGTTGAGAAGAAAGAGTGGTTCAGAAGTTATGAATATTACCGTCCGGATGAGCTTTATGGAAAACAGCTGTTAATTGTCGGTATGGGACGGATCGGTGAAAGAATTGCCGAAATTGCCGGGGTTTTTGGGATGGAAGTAACGGGTATTGTCAGAGATCTGTCAAAGAAAAGAGAGACCCCGGTGCAATTGTTTGAACTTAAAGATTTAAAGGAGCTGGTTGGTAAGTCAGACTTTGTCGTCAACTGTTTGCCCGGTATTCCCTCAACAGCCGGGATATTTGATTTGGAATTGTTAAAAAAGTTTAAGAAAAGTGCTTACATTATCAATATAGGCAGGGGCACGACCATTGTTGAAACAGATTTAATTGAGGCCCTGAAAAAGGGGCTGATAGCCGGAGCGGGATTGGATGTTTTTGAAGTTGAGCCTCTGCCGAAATCGTCTCCTCTTTGGAATCTGGAAAATGTCATTATCACACCGCATTATTCGGGCTGGAATCCTAACTACACCGAGAGAGTGGTTGATATTTTTATTGAAAACTTACAGGCATATCTTAACGGGAAGAAACTGCCAAACCTGGTTGATAAAAAATTAGGTTATTAGTATGAAAATTTTGCTGAAGAATATATTTTCGGACAGGAAATTAATCGTTACTCTGAGCTTAATTTTAATTCTTCATTTGTTTTTAAGACTTTATCATGCCGAGGCAAATTTAGGCTTTGGCCACGATGAAGATTTGGGCGGGTGGATTGCCAAAGATATTATCGCCGATCATAACTTCAGGCTGATTGGCCAGGAAACCAGCATAGACGGATTATTTATCGGACCGCTTTTTTATTATCTTCAGGCCGGCTATTTTGCGCTGTTTAATATGGATCCGATCGGCGGATTGTATTTGACTCTGACCATTTCGGTTATTACTTTTTTCAGTATTTATTACGTGTTCAGACGTTTTTTTGGGCTGAACACCGCTCTGACAGGAGTCTTTCTCTATGCCGGTTCGCAGGCCCTGGCCGGTCACGATACCTGGATTGTGCCGACCCAACCGACCCTTCTTTGGACGACCTGGTTTTTGTTTGCCCTTTTCTACATTATTAAAGAAGGAAATCCGAAAATCTTTCTTTTGCTCGGGGTCTTGCTCGGATTAATCTGGTATATCCATATCGCTTTTGTGCCGCTAATTCTACTGATATTTTTAGCCTTTTTTGTTTCAAAAAAACGCCCGGTTCTTAAGAAAATAATATTCAACAGGCAAACATTTTTTGGAATTATTATCTTTTTATTTCTGATGCTGCCTTTCTTTGCATTTGAGATCCGTCATAATTTTACCCAAACTCAAAGTTTGATTAAGTCATTGTCCGAAGACAGGCATCAGGAAAACGGCCGGATTTTTAAAGTTTATGACGGGGTATCCTGGTCGTTTATGAATATCATTTATGAAATTAGAAACACCAATCCCGATTGGATTAGGATCTATCAGGCGGTGATGCTGTTTATTTTCACCGGAATGTTAATGGCTAACGCCAAATACCTGGGCCGGTATGGGGTAGTTATATATGGTTGGTTGGGTCTTGTTATCATCAGTCAGTTAATTTCCAAAAGGGCAATCAGCGAATACTATTTTACCAACCTGAGTGTTCTAGAAATATTAACAATAGCCGTATTTTTAACCGGTCTGACTAAAAAAAACTATTTAAAAATTTTTGTTTTAATTTTGCTGGCAATTTTCGCAATTTTGAATCTGGATAGCGTAATTAAAAGACTTCCCAACGGCGAAGGATATTTGATGAGGAAAAAACTGGTGGCTTTTATAGCTAAAGATGCAAAAAAGAACAATTACCCCTGCATATCCATAAACTATATGACTTCGCCCGGTAAAAACGCCGGTTTCAGATATTTTTTCTGGTTGAACGGCCTTAATGTGATAAGCACAGGTAACGATGTAGCGGTTTACAGCATCTTAAACCCGGCGGTTATGTCGGAGAAAGAAATAGCAGATAGGGAGGGAGTATTAGGAGTGATTTTGCCTGATAAACCAAGGGTTGATGAAGCAGCCTGTAAAAAACCGGAACGCCGGTTATTGCCGCCCTGGAGGTTTAATAATTAATTGCCAAGCGTAAAGTATTTCAGGGAGCTTTTTCTGCCGTCTGAAGTTGATATCTGAAAGCCGTATTCCTGATTAGGCAAAGCAGGCAATCCAAACCTTACTCTTGAGCTCGACCAGTATCGGATTTGTCCGTTTCCGGCCAAATTATTGTCCGCATAAATATCAATAGATCCTCTCTTGCTCCCAAATTCCTTTCCTTCAAAAACTATCTCATATTCGCCGTTTAAAAGCCTGACTGACGTTGAATTAATGACAGGTTGCCCATTTTTAACAGTAAATTTAATTTCATTGCTTTTTTTGTTCTCTGAAGTGATAACCTGGATTCTGTACGACCCTTTCTTTACTGCCGGAACCTTGGCTTTAATCCCGGTTGGAGACCACGAGACTATCGGCGCGCCGCCTGAGGAATAACTTTGGTTGTAGTAACGGAAACTGACCGAGCCGGCGGTACTGCCGAAATTTAAACCGGTTAAAGTAAACTCCTGCATGAAATTGGCTGAAGACGGGTCCACATCATCAATTTCTACGGCTGTGGTGACGGAAGGTGCGGGTGTGACTGAGGGGCTTGGCGATGGAGTATGGCTTGGCGCAGGGGTTGAGGAGGCAGCCGGGGTGCTAGTCGGGAAAGGAAAAGGTTTTATTGACGGAAAAGGGAAAGGGTTGAAAAAAGAAATTGCAATCGGTACTGCCAGTAAGCTTGTTAACATAACAACAGGCAGTAAGAGGTAGATTTAACCACAGGCTAAATATAAATGCAATTGCATCAAACCGGATCAATATAATTTCCGGTGATTAGCTTCCCACCTCTCAGGTGTCAACGTAAAGTAGGCGGATATGCGTTCAGGTAATATTGCTGTATAATCCCTTGTTATGAAAGATCTGGCCAGGCAGTTTAAATATTTGGACGTCATCACGGTATTTTTTGTGTCGTTTTTGCTGATCTCGAACGTCGTCGCCTCAAAGATTTTAGTTTTAGGTCCCCTTTCTCTCGACGGCGGCGGACTTTTATTTCCTTTAACTTATATTTTCGGGGATATTCTAACCGAAGTTTACGGCTATAAAAGGACCCGTAAGGCAATTTGGATGGGATTCGGGGCGAATTTAGTGATGGCTGCGACATTTATGCTGGTCGGGGTTTTACCGCCGGCTCCGGATTGGCCAAACCAGGATGCGTATATGACGATTTTAGGTCAATCTTCAAGAATTGTTTTGGCTTCGGTTACTGCGTATTTTATCGGAGAGTTTATAAATTCATTTATCCTGGCAAAGATGAAGATTTTAACTAAAGGCAAGTTTTTATGGATGCGCACAATCGGCTCAACTATATTTGGAGAAGCTTTTGATACAACTGTCTTTATGATTATCGCATTTTGGGGAGTTTTGCCTTTCGAATTATTTGTGGCGGTTGGAATTTCGGGCTACCTGCTTAAAGTTGCTATCGAAATTTTATTTACTCCGTTTACTTATTTGATAATAAATTTCTTAAAGAAAAAGGAGAGTGAAGACTACTATGATTTTAAAACAGACTTCAATCCGTTTTCTGTGAGGCAATAAAACCAACCCTAAGTAGCTTGTGGTAAAAGATTAGAATCGATTCCGTTAGCAGTAAGTCTGGCGAGTATTAACATACCCAGCGATCTTAATCTGGCTCCGCCTCTTTCAGTTTTTAGGGCGTCATTGATATCCGGAACTCGCACGACTTTTACCGCAGGACTCTCCGTTGCCCTGGCAATAATTGCAATTTCATCCGCAAATAATTCGTCAACCTTCGCTCCTGAAAATAGCCTGTAAGATTTCGGTGACTTAGTACCTTTATATTGAAGCACTCGGAGAGTATTTTCGGGATCGATCTCAAGACAGGCGATTGCCCCAAAAAAACCTCTATACGAGAGTAATAAGCTTGCATCTCCTTCAAAACCCGTAACTCCCCCGATTAAGGAAGCCCTTGAATCGCCAATAAGCAGATCCAATTTCAGTGCGTTATAATCCAGAAATGGAATAACAGGCTTTAAGTAAGGCTTCAGTACTTCACCTTTTTTGGGGTAATTACGGCTCAATGATTCTGTAAACATCCGTGAATTTTATAATAGTTTCGGATAGGAGTCAAACTATAGGTCGAGGTTTATGCAAAGCCGCCGTGTTTGCGGATTAATTCTTCAACTTCCTGCAGCTTTTTCTGGGTCTGGCTTTTTAAAGAACTGGTATTGATTTTAAAGGACTGCTTACAGTAATTAAGCCACTCTTTTTCGCTGATTTTTTCGGAAGTTATTTCTTTTTCGCCGGCTTTCGGACCGTTTTTCCAGTTGATAACTTTAACGACTGTTTTAAACCAAATCTCTCTTTCTTCCGACTTCTCCTGAGAGGCAAGTTTATTCCGGGGGTTGTTTGATCTGATTGGCGGCTTTTGCTGCATTTTTGAAGGTTTACTTAATGGAATTACTTTTAAGAGGGCAAGTTCCTAAATTAACCGCATTAAAGTAAAGAGATTATAGCAGGATTTAAAGCCTAAATCAATCGCCTGTGGTAAAATGTTGGCACTTTAAGAATGAAAAATAGTCACCAGATTCTACTTTTTTATAAGTACACAGCCATAGAAGATCCCGAAAAATTAAGGCAGGAGCAGCGTAATGTATGTCAAAAGTTGGGCCTGACTGGCCGGATTATAGTAGCCGGAGAGGGGATTAACGGGACTGTTGAAGGCTTGATTGGGAATACCCAGGAGTATATAAGATTAATGATTAAAGATTTAAGATTTGAGGATATGCATTTTAAGAAAAGCGCCGGTACGGGGGATGCATTTCCCAAGTTATCAGTTAAGGTGCGGCCGGAAATTGTCAGCTCTCATTTAGGCGAGGGCGATATTAATCCCAACCGTGTAACGGGCAAGTATTTAGAACCGGGAGAGCTCCGGGAATGGTTTAAATCAGGCAAAAAATTTTATATCGTTGATATGCGCAATGATTATGAGCATGAAATCGGCCGTTTTGAAAATTCAATGCTGGCGCCATTTACTAATTTCCGGGATTTGCCGAAAGTATTGGAACAGTTAACCGGTTTAAAAGATCAGACGGTTTTAACAGTCTGTACCGGTGGAGTCAGATGCGAAAAGGCCTCAGGTTTTTTAGTTAACAACGGCTTTAAAGACGTTTATCAGCTCTACGGGGGAATTGTTTCGTATATGGAAAAGTATCCGAATGAGAATTTTTTAGGCAAGTTGTATGTTTTTGACGGGCGGATAGCCATGGGTTTTAACACTGACGACCCGGAACATAAGATAGTCGGCAAATGCAAATTCTGTTCCGGCCCGGCCGATACTTACCGGGATTGTGCCAATATTTATTGCCGTGGTAAAAGGCATTTTATTTCCTGTGATGACTGCTTTGATAAATATATGGGATTTTGCCGGGATAACTGTCCTGAATTATCGCAAATGCATGATTAAAAAAAATCCGACTTCAGTCCAGGGCCGTAGACTTCATCGTCTTGCCGAAGACGCCAGGGAACAAGGGAAGTTTTTAGAAGCTCTCGAATTAACCGACCGGGCAACTTTAGAATACGCGAAGAACGATGACTTACTAGGTCTGGCCGAAGTTCAGTCCTCAAGACAAAGCACTTTTAAGCATTTATTCCGCCGGACCGGCAAAAAAGTTTTTTTGGATTTGGAAAAATTTGCCGCTTTGTCCGCGGTTGAAATTGCCCAACTTAGTGGTATCAACGAGGCGTTAGGAATTCCATATCATAATTTAGGCAAGTATTATTTTGAAGTAAAAGACTACGGTAAAGCCGCTGAATATTTTCAAAAGGCAATTGATAATTTGAAACAATTTCCTTCCGGAAGACATAGCCGGGCTTAAGTGATTGCGGATATTGCCGGCCATCTATACGCTGCCGAATATAAAGTAGGTGATAAAACGGCCTTAACCGGAGCTTTAAAAGCCCTGGAAGATTTAGAAAATGCCAAAGAAGAGTCCGGTTATAACAAAAATGTCTGGGTCTCAGGTGCACACCTTCGGATCGCCCACATGCTTTTAAAGGATCAACCTGAAATTTCTAGGAAGCATTTAAAAAGGGCAGAGATAATAATTAAAGCTGATAAAAGATTAAGTTTAAGGCTGGACCAGTTAAAACAAGCTTACAAACAACTTAATTCTCGATAACTTCCGGTAATTTCTCGCCTTCGGCAATAAACTTAATGGAAACGGAATTGACGCAGTGGCGGGTATCTTTATCCGTCATTTTTTCTCCCTCAAAGACATGTCCTAAATGAGCATGGCAATTGTTGCATTGGATTTCTACCCGGTAGCCGTCCCCGTCCGGAATCCTTTTTACAGCACCGGGGAAATTGTCATCAAATGCCGGCCAGCCGCAATGGGCATCAAATTTGGCTTTAGAAGAAAATAACGGAAGGTTGCACCTCCGGCAAATAAAAGTCCCGGGTACATAAAAATCATCATACTCGCCGGAGAAAGGCGCTTCGGTACCTTTTTCCTCAATAATATGCTTTTCAGCCGCAGTTAAGTGGTTATATTTCATATTGATATTATATTTTTTTCAATAATACACGGTCAAATTATTATTTAAGGGGGAGTTCAATAGTGAAACTTGTGCCCTTTGCCGGCTTACTTGAGACCTTTATTTTTCCCCCATGAATTTTAACAATTTGTGAGGTTATAAAAAGACCAACTCCGAGACCTTTTCCGAACGTTCCCGCTCCGGCTGCCCTTTTGAAGAGATCAAAGATGTCTTTTTGTTCCACTGGAGTTATCCCGACACCATTATCTTTAATGATAAACATTGCACGCGCTCCTTTTTTAAAGATCCGGATATAAATAGGCTTGCCATTGCCATATTTGATTGCATTAGATAAAAGATTTGTAATTACCTGTTCAAGCCTGATTTTGTCCCACCTGCCCATTAAAGAGGCATCTCCGTCAATTTTTATTTTGTATTTCTCTCTCTTTATTACTTCGGAAAAACTCTGTTTTACCTGTTTTGTAAGGCTTACAAGATTAGTATCCTCCGCTTCTAAATTGATCCTGCCTGTCGTAATAAGCGAGACATCTAAAAGATTATTCACCATTGATTTGAGCCAATTAATCTGTTGCTCGGAATTTTTAAGAACCTCTATTAATTTTTGAACTGAAAAATTTGCCAGTGGAGAGTTTCTGATATTATTCAGCTCACTCTGGAGCTTTAAAAGCATTATAGTGAGTGGTGTTTTTAACTCATGCGAGACAATGGAAAGAAATTCATCTCTGGCTTTTATATTCCTTTGGGCCAATTTGTAATCATCATTTAACAAAACAAACGCCCTGGCA
Source organism: Patescibacteria group bacterium (assembly GCA_035289525.1). Classification (GTDB taxonomy): domain Bacteria; phylum Patescibacteriota; class Microgenomatia; order Daviesbacterales; family UBA10151; genus JACPKO01. The sequence continues at coordinate 13,611 of DATDWU010000027.1, forward strand.
TACCTTTTCTCTTGCTTCCTAAGCCGTTTTACTTCTTCGTTCTCCCAAGCTAAATCAGCTAAAAAACTGACGGTTACCGCGCCTGCTATAAAAATAAGAAGAAAAATCTTGTCCCCGGCAATAGTAAAAATATCAATCGAAAAGTATAAAAATATCCCGAAAAGTACATTCAGGCCGACTTTTACAAATAGTCTGGCGACCTTTCCATTGAACGAAAGATACTGCTTCGAATAATCATACATCCGACTAGATAGTTTGTTCCGGGAATATGGATCGATGTTCATGGAACTTTTTGTCAAAATATTAACAAGACTGATCTCCGACCATTCAATGATATAATGAGTCGGTGCAAAAAGCTATTCTCGTTGTCGAGGATAATGATGAACTAAGAAGCTTCTTAAAAAAACTTCTGGCCGCTAATAACTTTAGGGTGGCTGAGGCGGCTGATGGGGCCGAGGCTCTGGAGGCTGTGGAAAAATACATGCCGGACCTGGTACTTCTTGATTTCGGATTACCCAAGGTTTCGGGCGAAACAGTTTGTGTAAAAATTAAAAAAGATCATCCGGAGATTATTGTTATTGCCCTTACTGAAAAGGCTCAAACTCTTGACGTCGTACACGGCTTACAAATAGGCGCGGACGATTATATGGGTAAACCATTTGATGCCGATGAGCTGATAGCCAGAATTGACACCCGGTTTAAAAGTGTCACGAATGGGAAAGAAGCTACGCCGGAAGAACCGAGGGCAAAGGAAAAACGGGAATCGGAAAAAATAATCTTGAGAGAAAGTTTTACATTAATTATCATCCGATTCATCGTTACGGAAATTATTTTTGGATTTTCGCTTTTCCTTATTAGCATTATATTTTATTACCTAAGCACATATCTAAACCCCACCTACCTTTCCGCTACGTATTTAATAATATTGGCGATATGGTTCCTAATAAATATTGGCACCGTCATCTTAATCTCTTTAAAATGGAACTCGGAGTACACTGAAGTTTCCGGTGAGGGTATTGTTAAGCATAGCGGAATTCTTCACCGGAAAGAACAAAAATATGCCTGCAATTTTATTGAGGGAGTAAAAGTAGAACAATCATTCCTGGGACTGCTTTTTAATTACGGAACAATTGAACTCTATGACCCGGCTCTAAAAGAGCAGGTTTATTTATTAAATATTACCAACCCAAAAAGTACTAATAAAACAATCCAACGGATAGTTTCAAAAGAAAAAGACAAGCCTATGCCGTTTGTCGCCCAGGAAGATACTAAAGAGGTAATATAAACCTTTCCTCTTCAGTCAAAAGATTATATTTCATTGAGGATATTGTACGAAAAATGAAATTAAAATAGTTGACAAAATAGCTTTTGGTTTTTATTATTCCCGGATGATAGATGAACGCAGGCCAGGCTTAACACCTGAGTCAACTCCGAGAATAATATACTCTAATAAACCCGGCAAGATGGTCTATTATCTGGTTAGTGTACCCGGCCATTTAAAGTTTGAATTGGATTATAAGCAGCCCTCAAGCCGGACTGATTTGCAGTTGGGGGCAATGATGGAACAGGATGCTGCAAAAAAACCTGTTAACTGGTATGTGAGGGGACTTTTGGATTCGTATACTTATGAGCAACTCGGACTTCCGACAGCAAGAGAAAGCAGTGTTGGTCTTGAAGGTGACGGGCAGCCACCGCTTATTACTCAAAGCAGTTTGGCTCATGCGGGCGAATTTGGTGATTTAAGGGAAATTAAAGTCCGCGCAGAAGGCTTGAGTTTATACCGGGTTTCGTTGAAGCTCCCCCCAAAAAATATAAATGCTTTCCTGAATCATATCTGGCAGCCTGATATGAGGCTTGTTGTTGTTGAAGGTCAGATATCTCCTGTTACAGGCGAGAACGTACCAAAGGTGGTTGTTAATTCTACCAGAGGTTCAGAGAGGATTTTGCCGGTGAAATATGAACCCAAAACGCCTTCTTTTTTGCCCAGACTCACCCTTACTGTAGGATAGTTGTTTGATATTTTTTTCGGCCAGTTGATTATTTTCATCTTGTAAATTTTAATTTCCAGAACTAACATGAAACCATGGCAAAGATTGATGACATAGAGACGATGTTAAAAGCTCTTGTTAATAACCTAAGCACTTCTAAGCAGGAGATCTTTAAAAGATTTGATGAGTTGGATAAAAAATTTGATAATAAAATAGATGGATTGGAAGTAAGGCTTGCTAAAAGAATTGACGCCTTGGGTAAACAATTAGCCTATTAGGAAGATGATGCTCCAACCAGGGAAGAATTTACTGTTTTAAAAAACGGGTAGATAAATTAGAACAAAAACCTTCCTCTGCTTTGTAACTGTTCAAAAATGGACAAACTTAATCAGGTCATTGAAATTGTTAATGGATTATATGCTAAGAAAAATCCGGTAATTGATTGGAATAAATGGGTTTTTGAGGGGCATATCAAAGTTGTGGCTGATTGGGTGGAGAAAATCTCAGAGAAATATGATTGTGATAAGGAGTCTGTTTTGGCCGCGGCTTTTTTACATGATTTAGCTTATGCCTGGACGAGTAAAAATGATCCTGACCTAGAAGAAAAAAGTGAATCAAAAGCCAGGGAAGTTTTAGAAGAAGCAGGTTACTCTGAAAATCAGGTGATTTTTATTGTAGACAAAATTATTCACGGTCATGGTATGCAGGAGGGGACAGAGCCGGAAACATTGGAGGCAAAAGTCTTAGCTACAGCCGATGCGCTGGCCCATTTTACAACCGATTTTTACCTGGTAATCTGCTGGAACCGTTATCTTTTTGAAAAAAAGTCTCTGGAAGATTATAAAAAATGGGTTTTAGAAAAAATTGAGAGGGATTTTAATAACAAAATATTTTTTGAGGAATATAAAGGCATTGCCAAGCCCCACCACCAAAGTCTAGAAACTCTTTTTAATCTCTAGTAAGTTTTCAGTTTAATCTTATAATAAAATTCATGTTAGCAGACTATCGGGAGATCATGCCGGTTAGGTGGCCTGTTCCTCTAGACTGGGAGAATTTTCAAAGAAGAAATCTAAAAGGGATAATAGCTCCAAAGGATCATTTTAGAATAAAGTTAGCTTTTGAATTAATGGATATGGCTCATGATGGACAGTTTAGAGAAACTGGTGAGCCATATAAAGCTCACCCAATTAGAGTAGTTGAGCGTTTAAGAATAGCAGGGTTTGAAGATCCGGCTATATTTGTTGTTGGCCTTTTGCATGATGTAAATGAAGACGCAAAAGAACGGATGCGTATTTGGTTGATTGAAACTTTGCCCCGAGTCAGACCAGAGCTCGCTAATATTAGAAATCGGTCCACAACAGATATGTATGAAAAACTTTTTGGAGTAAAGGCTTTTAGAGATATAAAGGCTCTATCCAAAGTAGAGCCGATTGATGATAATTATGAAAGTAAGCAGTTTGCAGAAATAAAAACTTTGGATAACGTGGCTAGAGGTTCCCCTGTTGTTTGGTTAGTAAAACTCTCGGATAGACTAGACAATGTAGTAACATTGCCATTACACCCAGATGACCCAGCCCGTCTTGAAAAAGACCTAGATAGAATAAGAAGAAAACTTATTGAAACACGTAGAGATTATTGGCCCATATTTGAGGATGCAGTGGCATGGTATCCCATGGCTAAAACATTACTTGTAGCCTTAGACAGAAGGTGTAATCGCTTAGCCAGGACAGCAGGCTGATTTAATTCATGTCTGCTATGTTGTTTTACAGTAATAATTTATTGACAAACAATAAATAGCATGCTAAGATGTTGTTTATAAAATGCTCAAAAGAAGCTCAACATTATTCTTAAAGCTTGTACTTTGCTCCATTGCAATCATAGTGCTTGCCGGTTTGATTGTGTTTCCTCAAACTGAAGGAAGAGCTAAAAACCTTGATCTAATCAGTATTTATTCAGATCCGTTTATTATCTATATCTATGTAGGTTCAATCCCGTTTTTTGCAGGTCTTTATCAAGCGTATAAATTGCTGGGGTTAATAGAAAAAAACAAAGCCTTTTCCCAAGGTGCTGTTAATACCCTAAGAAATATGAAATATGCTTCTCTAGCCCTTATCGTTTTTATTGCACTCGCGTTATTTCACATCCGTTTCGCGGCCCCTGGTGATGATGATCCGGCAGGTCCAACGGCTCTTGGAATTGTCGTAGTTTTCGCAATTTCTGTTATTGCAACCGCAGCCGGCGTTTTTCAAAAATTATTACAAAACGCAGTAGATATAAAATCTGAGAACGATCTAACAGTTTGAAGAGATTTTGGCCCTTCGGGCTAAAATCAGAAAATGACTTAACGGTCTAAAAAGAGCAGATATGATTGTAATTAATATTGATGTGATGTTAGCAAGGCGAAAAATGAGTGTGACGGAACTTACTGAAAAGGTGGGTATAACCATGGCAAATCTTTCCATTTTGAAAAATGGCAAAGCAAAGGCTATCCGTTTCTCGACCCTGGAAGCAATTTGTAAGGCTTTAGATTGCCAGCCGGGAGATATTTTGGAATATACAAGTAATAAACCAATATACAAATAATCCAATAAAGCCAATGTCCAATTAAAACAAAACCCACGTCATTGCGAAGAGTGAAACGTCGAAGCAATTTCACTTATTGGTCTCTTCACAAACTGGGGAAGTTAATTTAATTTGGAATGCTCGCGTTGGGATTGTGAGAGCATGAACTCTTTGAAAATTCTGAGGGAATAAAGAGATAAATTTTATCGCCTATAAATGCTTATAGAGTGCGGTTTTACAGGACTTGGAATCATGACCTCAGGAAGTGAAAAAGTTTTACCCTGGTTTTTTAGATAATCTTCAAGTGTAATGGCAGTCTTCCAATAGAGATTCGCTCTTTTATAGAATTCGGCAGGACTCACTTTTTCAAACAAAGCAATCATTGCCATATTTAACTCCATTGAAGGGGCAACAAGAACGGCTCTTGGATCAACCATTACTTGTAAAATGGAGTCGTTTGAAGAAATAGGCATATCTGGTGTAGGTTCCGCATATACAGAATGCATCCGGCGAAAACCTATTCCTTCCTTTCTAGCGACTAGATCAAATAACTCATCGGTAATTCTTATTTGCAATGAGTACATTCTATATCTAAGTGTTGGAATGTGCCTGGATCTGTGTCTTGACTTTAAGCCTGAATGTAAAATTTCAGGAACAAATTCATCTAAAGTTACATGATAAACCGGAGCTTGGTTTAAGATTTCTTGTGATCTGGACATTACAAAAGCATTATACATTCACGATTATCAATTTACAACCTATAGTATCAATGAGTAGCTTTTATGCTTTTGGCTCGAGGAGGACCCAATTTTTGGATACAGCGGGTTCGCTGCAGAGGTTGCGGTTAAAGCAGCAGGGGCGGCGCATTCCTTTATTGAGTTTATCGAGTGCAACTTCGATATGCTTTTTTCTTGTCTCCTCAGTTTTAACAGCGCGGATCCAGCGAATCCAGTCCCAGCGGGCCATTGGAGTGATATCTTTCCATAAAGCTTCAGCTTTAGGCGAAAAAGACAGTGCTTTTTTTAAATCAGCCGGCACTTCCGGCTCTATCCACTCTTTAGTCGGTTCAAGAGAAACTTCTACTGTGTCTCCGGAAGCGGCAGAAGCCTCATCAAGCAGCTTTTTATCAGGGGCAAACCAATGGCTTGGTTTAAGTCCTGGTCCGTATCTACCATCCGGTTCAAGCAAAGTCTTAAAAGGCACGCCATTGATACTACCTTTAACCATTATCATGCCTCTGGATGGAAGTTTTGCCGAGGCATCTTCTGGTAGTTGAAGAATTGTCCAATCGCCAATTTTATAAAGTTTAGCTTCAAAAGAGATTGCCGGCATAGGAAGATATTATATCAAAGGCCCGAACTTGGTTTTGGAGTGACTGACGGGATAACACGCCCTTTTGCTTAAGCAAAAGGTGAACCGGGATCGAAGATCCGCTTAAAATCCCTTGCCAACCAACCCATAAAAAATCCTCCACAAGGGAGGAATTTTTTCTGGGGGTGACTGACGGGATAACACGCCCTTTTGCTTAAGCAAAAGGTGAACTCTCTTCCTCTAACTACTACTTAATTTCTGAGGTTGTATTGAGGCATCAACGATCCATAGTTTTAACATTAAATCGCAGTTATAAATCCCTTGCTAACCACCACAAAAAAAGCCCTCCTAAAGGAGGACTTTTCTTTGTGGGTGACTGACGGGATTTGAACCCGCAACCGTCGGTACCACAAACCGATGCTCTACCATTGAGCTACAGCCACCAAGTGAATTTAGAATTCAAAATTTATAATTAAGAATTAAATCCGAATCCTAACTCAAAGTGTATTTTACAAGATTTAGAATTAAGATGCCAGAAAGCCGGAACTGTTTAAGCATATTTGACAAAGTAAAACCTTAATACTATAATCCTATAGTTTATGTTCGAACGTTTAAGAACTTTAAGAATCATAGGAAGAGTCAGATTTACCAAACCCACACCGGCTGCAGGCGAATTTCAACCCTCTAAAGTAACGGAAGTTTATTTAGCTGCCGGTTATACTACTGATTTCTCTGAACCAGGTGGCATACCTAACCCTAACAAAACTCATCTAAAACAAAATCGGGGAGAAGCTTTGCTGGTTTTCTCCTGTAGCAACCGGATAGATGAAATAATTAAAGCTGCCAAAGGTTTTGCCCGAACAAGAAGTTTAACAACACGAGAACCTTCGGTAGTTGTTGTCCTTGGGGTTAATAGAGGTAATTTTTCCAGTTTCAATGGTGGGCTCAGAATGTATGATGCGCTAAATGCTTCCAATGGAAACGGGTGGAAAGCTGTGACAGACTTTAGTCAATTAGAACAGCCTTGCAGAGTAGCAATTGGCGCTAAAGAGTTAAGAAATAATATTGCACTTCTGGCTGCTGCCGGATGCGAAGTCAGGATAGCAGATCCTGTTAGTATTCCTGCGACGTTGGCGGAATGCTTAGACGATAATAGTGGAATCAAACCGGCGCCTGCTTACCCCGATTTCGAAATTTGGTCACCTCCCCAACAAGACCCCCATTAATTAGACCACGGCAGCAATTTCCAAAGTTCAACCGGTTTTAGAATTGCCGAGCGGATATCGGGCTGGAGCTCGCCAAAATCCAGTTTATTTTCTCCGGGTATAATTTTTTGGTTAATGCTTTTAGGTTTGTAGTAAGGCTTTTCCAGGGTGAATAAATATTCCTGGTCAGGCAGTAAATATTTGGTTTCCAAATTGCCGGATTTGCCGGTGTTATCCAAAACAGCCTTAACATTGGTGCTTGAAAGCGCGTAACGGAGCTGTCCTAAAATTCCTAAAATATAATCGCCGCCGAAGGCTTTTTTCCATTTTAAGGAGGCCGATACCTGTAAATAAACCGGTGCTTTAACTTCAATATTTAACAGATTGTCGTTTGGGGTTAAGGGTTTTAGACCATTGAAGAGATTAAAGGAAGTTTTGTATTCCCCTCCGGGTAGTCCGGAGACCGGGATATCAAATGAAATTTCCTGGCCGGGTTCAACAGTTTTATCCGCTCCGACTTCAAAACGGGTTTTTTCAAAAGCCTCAGCCGTTCCGAAGACATTTAAGGCTGTATCGGAGTCTTTACCCCAGATAGTCTGGCCGGTGTTTTTAAAAGTCACCCGCATGACGTAAGGCTCATTATAAGATAAGGTGACGGTTGTGCCGGATGAGGTGGCTTCGAAATAATTAGTGAAGCCTTCTTTTTCAATGGCCAATTTAATGAACCTGGCAGACTCAGACTGCACCGGTTTGCCTTTTATTTTTTCGGCGTCCTGCAAAATATAAAAAGGAAGATGGTAATCTTTTTCGGCATTTGCCAGATTACCGTTTTTCTTAAAAGAGAAATGGTCAAACGGCGGTTCCTGGTAGTTTAGTAGAAATGGTGTGACTGCAACTATCCGGTTGCTTGCCCAGGCGTTGTCGAAAGCCTGTTTATAATATTCTCCAACCTTATCAGGGTCAGGGAAACTGTTATCAACAGTGATGCCGTCCGAGTGCTTCCATCCGGTTTCCGTAATAAAAACAGGTAAAACTTTTTTAACTCCGAGCCGGTTTAAGATCGACTGTTCCCATTCCCAGGTCCGTACGGTTCCGCGTCCGGCATCACCGGGTTTGCCTGAAAAATTGGGATTTGGGTAAGAATGGGAAACCCAACCGTCAAATTTTTCAAAGATCCCGGGAATGGATGCATCCATCCGTTTCATAAACTCTTCCTGATCCATATAAGCAGGTGGTTTGTTAGGGGCTGAGGCGTCAAATCCTGCATTTAAAACAAAAAAGTCATCAGATTTTTTCCGTAAAGCCTCAATGGTTCTATTGGTGCTGACGGCAAATCCTTCCGGATCAACAACACCGCCCCATTCCGAACCGTGGTTGGGTTCGTTATATAAAATTACATAGCGGTTTTTAACCGGCCAAACCAGTTTATCTAAAAAATCCGCCCAGGCTGTGCCCTCGTCTTCGTAAGGCCGTTCCCAGTTACCGTTATCGGGTTTAGTAGCCAGCCTGACAATCGGGATTAAATGACGGCGGCGGAGTTCATTAAAAAATTCCTGCCATTTTTGTTCGTTCCGGTCGCTGGACTCAGCAAGAACTGTGATATAACCCCAATCGCCGTTATTATTAACCAGTCTCGCCGCCTCCGAAGCTTCGTCCCTCGTTGCCGAGATGATGTGGATTCCATATTTGTTATTCGGGACCGCGCGGGGATCACTGATTGCCTTTACGGAAGTAACAAGATACAAGAAACAGGATACAAACAAAATGGAAGCAAAAAGCAGGCTAAATAATTTCATAATGGAAGTTTGGATATTTTAACACGCCTAGCGGTAAGTATGCTTATCCTTTTTCTTTAAATTAACAGGTATTATTCCGTTATCGTTAATGACATAAAAAAGTCGATGCGAATCACCGACCCAAACCCTTCTTTGCTCTTGTTCTTTAGCAGCAATCCTTTTTCCTTCAAAGGGGTTGATCTTTAATTTTTCAAATGTATGTCGAAGCTTTTTCTCGATAGATCGGTCTTTTTTATATAATTTCTTAGCAATTTCTAAGAAAGTTGGGGTGATTACTATTTTAAATCCTAAGTCCACTTTTATAAAACATTACTTCTTTAATTTGTCAAAAAATTCTTCTTCGCTAAGATGTTCTCCTTTTTTATATTCATTCATAATAATACCAAGAACCTTACCGTCTTCGGCCGTTAATTTTTCATCCGAAGTTAATTCATTCCAGTTATATGGTGATGGAATAGAGGTTTCTTGAGTAATAACAAACTCGTTGACGTTCTCAGTAAATTTTAGTCTGTTTTTATATTCTTCTGGTATGGTAATAATTTGAGTCATTTTTGTATATCCTTTGCGATTCTTCTTTGTCGTAATAAAGCTTCTAAAATATCAGATAATTGTTGGGCTGTGACATGAGAAATAACTACTCTATTTGTTAAAATTGCCTGTCCGTTTGGAACGTTTAATACAAAATCAAGAACAACCTCTTGATCGCTGGCATTTATGCTTACAATATTTGCATAGGACCCTTGTCCGACTGAATCAGGTATTCTTATTGCTAGTTGTTGAGTGGCAGGTTTCTTCTGATCCATAGACGTATATTATACACAATTTTTTATAATTTTAACTATAGAGAAGATATAAGTTTTCTCTCTTGACTTCGGGTTAAATTTGGTTTAATAATAAATAACCGAAATTTTGCCGAATATGTTTCTTGCCCTGTTTCACATTTCGCTACTGCTTAAAAAAATTTTTAAAGCATGATTCATGCTTCATAATTCGTAATTCATTTATGGTTGAGCTTTGTGATCCTGTTAATGTTTGGGTCTTCTTTGAAAAAGGGCAGATCAAGCCTTATGTTTTCTTTTGGAATAAACGGCGGATTGCCATAGATAAAATCAATTTAGTCCACCAAAGCAGAGAGGGAGATAGGGATTTATATCATTTTTCAGTTTCCTCGGGAGGTAATTTTTATAGATTGGGGTTTGACAGTGGTAGGTTGAAGTGGGTTCTGGAAGCTATTGAAGAAGATGATGTTGTTTTGTCCTAAGACTAGAAAATACTGGCTACAGGGGAGATCATTAAAGCTCGGGTTAAGGCTTGTTGATCCGAAACTGGAGCAGGGCGAGGTGCAGGCAGCGAAAACTCAATAAATTTAGATGGAGGTCTTCTGAATAAAGGTTGGGCTTTCTCTCTCATAATTTTTAACACAAGTTGCGGAATAAAAGTGGTTATGCTGGCTCCATAGCTAAGTTCTTCGGCGACCTCGAGAGTTCTTGCCGCCACTGTTGCTAACCGTTCCGGTGACTGATCGGCAAGGCGGGGAGCAAATATAACTGAGAGTGTGTTCAACGCTGGCTTGGACTCCAGAAGATTGGCGAGAGGGATCGGTATCAACCATTAACAGTAAAAACATATCAAGTAGCGGATATTTTGTCTAGTATGAAAATAATAATTCACATTGATTTTAATTCTTTTTTCGCAACTGTCGAGCAGCAGGCTAATCCGCGCTTGCGGGGAAAACCTATCGGGGTGACGGGTGGAGATAGGCTGACCCGGACGGTTATAGGTGCGGCGTCGGTTGAGGCAAAATTGCGCGGGGTTAAAACCGGAATGAGGATCCCCGAGGCTTTAAAATTGTGCCCGGATCTGACTTTGGTCAAAGGCGATTCGGATAAATACGTTGAGATTAATAAAAAATTTTTAAATATTTTAAAAGGCTATACCGATAAGATGGAGGTATTTTCGATAGATGAAGTATTTTTGGAAATCTCGAAGTCTGAAATACGAAATACGAAGTACGAAATAGATTGTAATGTTTTGAATTCAAACTTCGAACTTTATACTTCAAACTTCCTTTTTAATCTCGCTCTAGACATTAAAGAGCAGATTAAAAAGCAGGCAGGTGAGTGGATTACCGTTTCAATCGGCATTTCTTATAACAAAATGATGGCTAAATTGGCAGGTTCCTTATATAAACCTGACGGATTGGTCGGAATTTTTGATGAGCAGTCGGCAATGTGGATTTTAGACCGCGTGAAGCTTGATGATGTCTGCGGTATTGGATTTAGGATCAAAAAAAGATTGAACGATATGGGTGTATTCAATTTCTCTGATTTACGCAAAGTACCGCTGCCTTTATTGCTGACGTCTTTTAAAAGTTATGGCCGGATTTTATATAATTTTGCCAGAGGTATTGACGAGCGTGAAATTGTGCCTTTTTTTGAAAAAGAAGAAGTGAAATCCATCGGTCACAGGCATACTATTAACAGGGACGTTTCAGATCCTGAGGAATTGAAACAGATTCTTTTAAAACTTTGTGAACTTGTTGCGCGCCGGGCGCGGGCTAAAAAACTGGAAGGAAAAACTGTCAGCTTTTGGTTCAGATATGCTTTCTTAAGTTTAGCTTCCCACCTCTCAGGTGGAAGCGTAAATTTGGGGGGTTTTGGGTTTTCCGGTTCCGGAATGCAAACTACAATTCCTTACACCAGCGATGGTTTGGATATTTTTAATGCCTCCTGGAACTGTTTTCTGAAACTTTGGGACGGTAGTCCGGTACGGATGGTTGGTGTTTCCCTCTCCAATTTAAAATCCGCCACCCCGCAAAACTTAACTTTTCTTGAAGATATAAACAGAAGGGAAGTTATCACCCGCGCTTTGGATAAAATTAATGACAGGTATGGTGAATTTACGTTGCAAAGAGGCATATTGCTCAACTCAAGAAATATCCGAAGAATGGCCAATTCTTTTATGTCGGACAGGCGGTTTAAGATTTGAAGATATTTAGTGTAAACTTAAATTAATGAAGTTCCTGCTGCCTGTTTTGATTATAGCCCTCGTCCTTTTGCTTAACCGGACTTATGCTTATTACTACGACTATATTAAAGACCATTTTCAAAAAGCTCCTGCTCAAACCATATTAAGCGAAAAAGATGAAAATTCAAGTTTTATTGCGCTTGGTGACAGTTTAATGGTTGGAGTGGGGACTGGGGAGGGTGATGAAAGTTTGGGTCTGTTGCTTTACAAAGCGAAGATTGGGAATAAAGCATTAAAATATGTTAATCTGGCCATTCCGGGATCGACAATAAAACAAGTTTTGAAAGAACAATTACCAAGGGCTTTGCAATCTCGTCCTAAAATTGTATGGCTTCTGGCGGGCATTAATGACGTTCACGATTTTACCCCAAAAAAAGAATTTGAAAAAGATTATCGTTTGATTGTTGATGGTTTGATTGCCTCGGGTGGGCAAATAACCCTAATTAATATTCCTTATTTGGGCTCAAGTTCAATTTTGCTTCCGCCCTGGAATTTATTTATGGATTTTCAAACTAAGCAGTACAATGCCATTATTGATAAAATTGCCCGGGAGAAAGGCCTAAAAATGATTGACCTTTACAAACTGAGCCGGGAAAAATTTATAGATAGCTCGGATTTGTATTCGGAAGATCTTTTTCACCCTTCCGGCCGGGGGTACATTCTCTGGTCGGACTATATAAATGCAAATTAACGTTCCCGATCCGGTTACCCAAACCTACCTATTTTCCCTGGTTTTCTTTACTGCCCTTTTCTTAAGCGTCCGCAAAAAAGAAGCCGGGTTAACCATGAGCCGTGAAGTGACAACCGAACTTAAAGGCTTTGCGATTTTAGCTGTGGTTTTTTCCCATATAGGTTATTTTCTCTCAACCGATGACCGGTTTCTTTTCCCGTTATCAATTTTAGCCGGCACAGGGGTTAATTTATTTTTATTCTTATCAGGATTCGGGTTAACAGCTTCGGCTTTAAAAAAACCGCTCTCGATTGTTAAGTTTTACAAAAAAAGGTTGTCTAAACTTTTTTTACCGTTATGGTTGACGATAACCTTGATTGTAATTGCCGATTCGATTTTTCTGGGTAAAAGCTATCCTTTGCTGGTTTTGATCAAAAATTATTTAGGTTTTTTCCCAAGTGCCGACATCTTTACCGATTTAGACTCTCCTCTTTGGTATTTTACGCTAATTTTCTTTTATTATTTACTTTTTCCGCTTTTGTTTTGGAGAAAATTTTCTTATTTGGCCGCGCCTTTAATGTTGGTTGTAACCTTCTATCTTCTTAAACAACCTTTGCCTATTAAAGAGCCGGTGCTTAACTTATACAAACTCCATTTTATTTCTTTTCCGTTGGGCGTGTTTTTTGCCCAAGTTATTTACCATGAGGATTTGACTCCGATTAAGGCTGCGGCTAAGCATTTTTATTCCAAATTTAATTTGAGTTTAGTTTCAATCCCATTTTTTGCAGCTATTTTTTATTATACGTCGTTTAATTCCGGTGTGGGTTTAAGTAAAACTATTGAACAGACGATAAGTCTGGTAACGACACTATCCGCGGTTTTCTTATTTGCGGTAATAAATCTTAAATTCAAGTTGTTCTCTTTTTTTGGAAAATATTCTTATGAAATATACCTGGTTCATTGGCCTATTTTAGCCAAATACGGGTTTTTATATTTATACATGCCGGCATTTTTAGCGACCCTGGTGTATTTAATAATATTTATTTTATTGGGATTATTGATGCAGCGGATTCAGGAAAAATTAGTTTTTAAACGGTGGCGACTTTGATAGTATTGGTTGTTCCTGAAACTCCAGCAGTTGTACCCGTCACCACAACGACTTTGTCGTTCTTTTTTAATCCATGGCCCCGGGCAATTTCGCTTAAAATATGATCCATGAAAATATTAAAATTGGCAGACGGTTTAACGACAGCCGGCTCGACTCCCCAGACCAGACTAAGCTGGTTACGGGTTTGGCCGTCATGAGTGACGGCTATAATTTTGGTATTTGGCCGGAAAGCCGAAGTGATTTTGGCGGTTTTGCCTGTAGCCGTACCGGTCACTATAGCTTTGGCACCGACTCTTAAGGCTAGGGATGTCGCAGAAGCGGCGATAGCCATTAAACTCATTTCCTGTTTAGTCAATTTTTCCCAATGAATATTGATAGCGTGATGATAATCGGGATGGGATTCAACCGAATTGATAATGTCTTTCATGGTTGCGACTGCCTCAACCGGGTATTTGCCCGATGCCGATTCGGCTGATAACATAACTGCGTCAACCTGATCTAATACGGCGTTGGCAACGTCCGAAACTTCGGCGCGGGTAGGCCGGGGATTTTCGGTCATTGACTCAAGCATCTGGGTCGCAACTATAACCGGTTTTTGGTACTGGCGGCAGAGATTAATGATCCGTTCCTGGTAAATCGGGACCTGGGCGGTTTCGGTTTCGATAGCCAAATCTCCCCGGGCCACCATAATGACGCTTGATAACTTCATGATTTCTTCCAGGTTGTCGATGGCTTTTTTCTTCTCAATTTTGACGATTATTTTTACTTTCGGATTGTGGTCCGCTATTAGTTTCAGGACCGGTTCGATATCTTTGGCTGTTTGGACGAATGATAGGGCGATATAATCAACACCTTCTTTTAAGGCAAAAATTGCATCGGATCTGTCTTTGGCAGTGAAGCTGGCGTCTTTTAAATTGGTGTCGGGAACATTTACGCCTTTGTTTGAAGAAATAACGCCGTTATTTAAGGCTTTGACGGTAATAGTTTTCCCGCTGATTCCGGTAATTTTTACTGCTATTAATCCGTCATTTAAAAACATCCGCTCGCCCGGTTTAATAAAAGGAGTAAGGTCAAATTGAATAGGCAGTTCGGTTTCATCTTTAGGTTCGGTGGAAATTTTGAGAATCTCACCGGATGAGATCTGTCTGATTCCGTCAATAGTCCCGAGGCGGAGTTTAGGGCCTTGTAAATCGGCAAAAACGGCGATTGGTTTTTTTAACTCATCGGAGATTTGGCGTGCATAGCCGATTTGTTTGGCTTTTTCTTCCTGGTTGCCGTGGGACATGTTTAATCTGACGACATCCATGCCCTCTTTGGCCATTTTTTTCATGGTCTGATAATCCCAGGAGGCCGGGCCGATGGTGCAGACTATCTTGGTTTTACGGAAATTTGAAAGTGAATCCATTTATGTCCTATAGTTGAATTTTACAACTTTGAGGGTAGAATGTAAAGAGTATTAAGTAGTAAGCATCAAGTATTAAGCAAAGATTTGCATGGGTCATTTATTAGTGGCTTAAATTCTCAACCTAAATCTTGATAATTCCCGCTTAATACCTAATACTTAATACAATGAAAATCTTGGTAACCGGCGGTGCAGGCTTTTTAGGATCAAATTTGTGCGGCAGACTTTTAAAAGAGGGACATGAAGTTTTTTGCCTGGACAATTTGGTTACCGGTAAAAAAAATAACATCGAAGAATTTTTAACAAATCCGTTGTTTAAGTTTGAAAATCTGGATGTAACTGACGTTGGCGAGTTAAAGGATATTGATTTTGACCGGGTTTATCATCTGGCATCCCCTGCCTCGCCCAATAAGCATAGTTCAAAGAGCTATTTGAGCCTGCCTTTTGAGACTATGAAGGTCAATTCTTTAGGAACCTGGGTCCTTGCCCAATTTGCAGCGGATCATAAAGCCAGATTTTTATTTGCCTCAACTTCGGAAATTTACGGCGATCCTTTAGAGCACCCCCAAAAAGAAGATTACCGGGGCAATACTTCAACCACCGGAATCCGCAGCGTTTATGATGAGGCAAAAAGGTTCGGTGAAACGGTTGTTTCCGCTTTTGTCCGCTACAAAAATCTGGACGGGCGGATAATCCGGATTTTTAACACTTACGGCCCGAAGATGGATTTGGAAGACGGCCGGGCAGTTATAGAATTTGTCACCCGCGCCTTAAAAAATGAAGAAATCCCGGTTTTCGGTGACGGGAGCCAAACCCGCTCATTTTGCTATGTTGACGATTTAATTGACGGGATAATTAAGGTTATGGAGTCGGAGGGAACTTCAGGTGAGGTTTTTAATCTGGGCAATCCGGATGAATTCACTATTTTAGAACTGGCAGAAATAGTAAAGAAGGTCACCGGTTCGACTTCGGAAATAAAACTGGCCGAGGAGCTGCCTGAGGATGATCCGAAAAGAAGGAAGCCTGATATAGACAAAGCCAGAAGAGTTTTGGGTTGGGAACCGAAAGTAAAACTTGAAGAAGGACTTGCTAAGCTTACAGACTACCTAAAGTAAAGCCCGCACAGACTTCGTTTTTATTCTCGAACCAGAAGTTGGCATAATTTGTCATCCGGGACACTTGAGCAATATGAGGTTTTGAGGAAATCAGAAAGCTTTTAAAATTATATTTACGAGTCTTTATGGCAATTTATACTTTATTTTTCTGAAACTGATCTGCGAGGGGTTTTGTATCCCCCCTAAATATATATTGATCTATTGCCTCCTGATATGCTCTTCTTGATCGTTCATCTCTTTTGATACCTCTCCAATTTACTAGAGGTAAACCTTTATGAGCTAAATAGGTATCAACTAACGTTCGGGTCATTGTATGGTTGTAATCTGGGTGGGGATGTATTGCTAAATAAGTTCCAGTAATCCATGTAGGAGATTCGGAACGATCGGCAACTCGTGATCCTAATACCATATCATTGTACCAAGTTAAATACATATCTACAGTATCTCTAAATTCCCTGACAGAATTACTGCCAAAATAAAAGCCCAGTCTAAAGTTTTGACTAATTTCGGCAATTCCTCGATCAATCCTTGACTGTTTATCTCTGTATAAAGTTATCCCTTCTGAGGTTGGTCTTACCAATTTAACAGTATCTCTGTACGCTTGCTCTAAATCTGCTAAATTCACCCGACCTAGACTCGTAAATGCTGTAACATTTTGCGCCCTAGCTTTTTCTTTTGCATCTCCTTCCCGTTGTGTCCCATTTACTACTACAACCTGTGATATAGCGGCTAACCAATCCTCGGGGTCCTTAAAATCTTCTGCAAATGCTAGTCTTGGACTATACTCATCTATAGTTAAATCAATTCCTTTTGGAGCTATCCTGTCTTCACCGGCAGGTCTATGATAATTTCTTACAGCATCATGAGCTAATTTAGCAAATCCGACAACTTCCCTTTGATTCATTGCTGTATCTGTTGAGAGAGATAAAACGAGATTTGTTAAGGTGGGTTCAAATTCCTCCCAAGCATGAGTTTTAGCAAGTTTATTAAGAGCTCCAAACCTACCTGCTTCTCTAACTTCAGTTGGAAGGGATGGATATAAACCAATAACCGACTCTCTTAGACCTAAAGCAGAACCTAAACCAGCAATATTCGCTTCCGCCCACTTAAGTACTGGATGAGTAGAGTGTCCCACATAAAACGCGGGGACACCTTCTCTTTCATTTCGTTGTAAAGTCATCGGCGAAGTATATAGGAAAAGAAAAAATTTATCAAACTATAAGACTAAAAGCACGCCCGGAGGGATTAAGATCGCTTCGCTAACCTTCCCTCGCTCCGCGAGGTCGAACTAGCTTTCTAATTAAAAATCCCTGCTGACTCTGATTAAATTAAATTATGTTACTTTTGAAGACTTCTGGGTTAAATCGCTGTTGGAATTCTCTTGGGAGTTAGATTTAAAATTTCAGAATGAATCCCGAAATTTTAAATCTGCACGCCCGGAGGGATTCGAACCCCCGACCTAAACGTTAGAACCGTCTTGCTCTATCCACTGAGCTACGGGCGCTTTCATTCATGCGCTGGAGCGAAGTGGAGAGGCGAGTCATTGAAGTCTCATCCACATAAGCTACGTGCGCACTTGGAGTATTATATCAATTTAGACCAGTCACACAAAACTTTATTATTAGCGACTTATAGTGTAATATAATAATTATGCCAATCATATTTACAACCGGACAAAAGGAACGTCCAGTGGTTATCAGGTCTTTGCCAGGAGAAACTGAAGAGTGTATTAGGGCTTCTGCAGGAAATGTTACTGCGACAGTAGCTGATAAATTGGGTCTTTTGAGGTCAGAGAGAGATCGTGAGTGGGGTTATAGCGCTGTGAGAAGTTTAGGTAGGATTGGAATGGATCCTCATAATGCCGCGAGGCTCGTTGGCGCTGCTGCGGCGGATAGAGCAGGAATGGGAGTAAGGTTTAAAATTCAATTTTTAGGAGATGAAACCGGTGGACCAAGGATATATTATGAATTCCAGCCAACAAGAATCAATCTCGAGGAATACCTTTCGAAGCCCTAATCTTCTTTGATTTGACAATCTTTTATATATTCTGTTAAAGTTTTTGTAATGCGAAAGATACTGTCCATTCTTGTTGCTGTTGCGCTTTTAACCCCTCTTTATCCTGTATACGCCCAGGGTTCTCAGCCGGTAATGACCCGCCCTCCAAAGACTGCTACTGCTCCCGGATTATTAAAGCCCCGGGATATTAATGCCGTCGAAAAAAGAATGGATAAGGTTGAAGACCGCCTGGCCTCTCTCAAGGATAGAATGGCGTCAAGAGCCGCCGAACTTCGAAAAAAACTGGATAAATTCAGAGATAAAGTCAAAGCCGGTAGAGTTGAGGCCATAAATAATAACTTAAATACCATAAACAGCCGCCGGACTTCCCAGATGCAGGAAGCATTGCAAAAAATAGCCAATGTTTTAGAGAGAATAAAAACTAAAACCGCGGAAACCGGAAGCGCGGGTAAGGATGTTACCGCGGTAAATGCCGCTATAGCTACTCTGGAGACGGAATGGGCACAGGCCGACGCAGCAATTAAGGCCCAGGCGGATAAGGACTATTCAGTTGTGGTTAATACTGAGTCAACGGTTAAGGCCGATGCTTCCTCGGCCAGGGACAGTTTAAAAACAGATTTGCAGGCAACCCATACCCAGCTTGTAGAAGCAAGACAGGCACTTGCAAAGGCTCTAAGTACTGCGTTAAGCTCTATATCAGGAGGTGCTAATGGATCCGAGTAACCCAAATTCAGCAACAGATACTCCGGCTACTTCCCCGAATTCGGGAATGCCACAACCCTTAAGCACTTCCGGGCCGGTTGGTATGGGATCAGGCGATACTGCCGATCCGGCTTCCAGCAGTATTCCGGTTGGAGAGGGTCTGCCTTCTCAGATGCCGGGAAATCCCCAGGTTACTACTGCTTCGGGCGGGGGGAAGAAGTGGATGGTGATTATCATTATTATTTTAGTTTTGGCAATTTTAGCAGTCGGGGGATATTTCTTTTACACCAGTTACAATAAAGGAAGCAGTCAGGCTCCGGTTACCGACACCCAATCAACCCAGCAAACTCAGGATTTAACAAATTTAAAGAATGAGGCGGATAATATTCAGATTACCGATCCGGCAGGTGATTTAAACGAAGTTGACAGCCAGATTAATTTGCTGGAAGCAACTCCGGCTTCGTCCGCAGCTAAAACAGCAAAATAACACTTTCTGAAGATGCTTCATCGGTATAAATTCCCATAATCGGATGATGGCTTTGGTAAAAAATTCGTAAAGATTAATCCATCCGACAAGTGTATTTTTAAAACTATCCTGGGGGTCAATTAATAGCTAAGGGGTTAGTAAGTGCCTGGTAGATGAAGATAACCCCGGTGTAACCGAAGGCGGATGCAGCCGGCAAAGCCACTCCCTGTCTTCTCCCGGAAGTAATAATTTTATTCCTCTTTCAGATCTCATATGGCCGTGAGTTACAAGAAATCTACTAAATTGGTTCGGGTCTAAGTTAGGATCAGCCGGATTTGCTGCCGCTGCTTTTAATATCATTTGCTTCATTGAATTGGGATCAATTTGGGGAATGACCCAAACCAAATCATTTAAAAGTTCCAGTGATGCATCGATAACAAATCCTCTATAAAGGCCTCCCGATCCGCTTATTTCCCTTAATCGGTATGGCCTAAGTTCCGTATGGGCAGGTAAGTTTTCAACATAAACGCCTGCAGATCCAAGTACATGTCTTGCAGTATATTCTCTTACACCGGGATAGCCGCCGGGTGCTTCAACTGTGTATTTAGACATGGAAGAAGTATAAATTTAGCATCTACAATTGTAAATATCCATCTAATAGCGCTTTCAACTCTTCAAATAGTTGCAATTAACTACCCGGAATCATATGTTATAATGAATTTTGTGAGTAAAAGTTTTCTTTTCTTCTCATTTATACTCCTGACTCTATTCCTGGTGACCCCGGTATTAGCTTTTAATAAACCTGTTCCTCCGAAAGCTCCGTCAGCTCCATCTGCACCTGAAGTCCCGGCTCCGCCTGATGTTGATGGTATTTATGATGTACCGGAGCGTCCGGGTATGAAAGTCAAAGTTTTTGCCCATCCTGCTAAACCGAAAACACCGCCTAAACCGGGCAGTTCGCCGTCTCCCTCGCCATCTGCTGCAGTCTCTAATTTATTGGCCTGCGGGTTAACAGATCCGGACTCATCCTCGGTTGTTACTAAAGCCGGCTGGAAAATTCCGGCAGGAAATATAACTTATCTATTAAATACGTCCAGCGTTCCTACCTCGGTTGGAAAAACTAATCTGCCGGCAATCGTAAAAGCCGGTTTTGACCAATATAATCTGGCTACCGGGGGAATAGTTAATTTTGTGAAGGGACCGGATACGACTGTGAGCCGGGCCAGGCTGGATGGCAAAAATATCGTCACTTGGGGCAGGGCAAGTTCGGGTACGCTGGGGGTTACTTATATTTGGTACTACCCTTCGACCGGTTTGGCGGTGGAGATTGATACTGTTATGAATACCAGATATAAGTGGACCTGGTCAAATTCGAATTCCTGTGCGGATAGCACCACCTATGATGCTCAAAATATTATGACGCACGAACTTGGCCACTGGTTAGGACTTTCCGATGAATATAACGCCGGAGCTTTTTCCAACAATACGATGTACGGCTATGGATCCGTTAACGAGGTCAAGAAAAACACACTGACTACTGGTGATATTTCCGGAGTTGCCGCTATTTATTCTCCTTAAGTGATAGATATCACAAACTCTTCATTACTCTCTGGTATACTACAAGGATGTTAATAAAATACGTTTACGTTGTCTTTCTAGGATTAATTTTAGCCACTTTCGTCGGTGTGGGTATAGCAGCTTTTTACAAAGGTCCGGTTTATCCCGAAACACCGGTTTCTTTAAAATATGCCAGGCCATACCCAGAGAGCACCATGGCGACCCCTTCGGCCGATTATATCAGGGAACAGGAAGCTTTTGATGCAAAGAGCAAAAAATTCCAGACGGCAACCGAAAATTATAACCGTTATGTTTCGATGATAGCTTTGGGCTTTGCCATAGTTATGCTTGTCATCAGCCTGGTTTTCTTTAAGAAAATTCCGGTTATTGCAGACGGTGTGCTGTTGGGAGGAGTTCTTACCTTAGGTTATTCGGTTGTCCGTGGGTTTAATACTAATGATGATGTTTACAGATTCCTGGTTGTCGGCGCCGGACTGATTACGGCTATGGTTTTAGGTTACCTTAAATTCGTCGCACCGCAAAGTAAAGAGTAGCAGTATTATTTTAACTTCTTTAGAAAATCTTCAGTTGTTATTCCTGCCCGTTTAATCTGGGCTTTTAAAAGGAAAGGTGCAACTTCTTTATGTAATGGAATTGATAGGGAAGGAGAGCCCGGTTTCTGTAATATCGCATGGTCTCCTGAAGTGTGAATGTGAATATATCCGAATTTTAAGAATGTTTTGACTGCTCTCTTGCCGGAGATATTGGTTAATTTAGGCATTAATTACCGGAATAGGAGATTCAACAGATTTTTTCGCAAACTCAGAATGCTTGTCTGATGTTTTGGTGAGCGCTTCCATATAGGCTTTAATTGCCAGTCCGGCATTATTCAAAGCTTCTTCTTTTGTTTTTCCTTGAGACATACATCCATAAAGATTTACAACATCAGCGACGTATCCGTCATATTCTTTATCAAAGGTTAATTTAATAATGTAATCTAACTTGTTCAGTTTCATCAAATCATTATAACACGGCTGAAAAGAGCAATAAGTTGTTAAACTTGCTTATTTAAAACATATAGGCTATAATTACCAAAGTTGATTAAGAATTCGAGTCATTAGAATTACTCCTTAGGGAAAACATTCATATTGGCTCCAAAGATTTTTCGGAGCAATCCAGTTATTTCTTTCAAAGCAGGTTTTTTAAATTCTGCAAAATATTTCTTTTCAATTAATTTAAGTTATCTTCTTCATCTTCTCAAGCTTTGCTTGGATAAAAGATGAAGAAGAACCTAATATGTACAACAACAGATACCGCAGTTTTAATAAGTCAAAAATGGGCTCTTTCGGCAAACGGACATTTGGCGGACGCCGGAGAAATTACGCCAACCAGTTTGGGTTGGATGCCAGTTTATTTGTCAAAAAAGCCACCTTTGACCCTCAGGATGAATTAACTTACACTCCCCACAACAGTTTTTCCGATTTTGCAATTTCCACACCTTTAAAAAATAATATCCTGGGCAAAGGATATACGGAGCCGACTCCGATTCAGGATCAGGCTATTGAACCGATTTTGGAAGGACGCGATTTAATAGGTCTGGCTAATACCGGAACAGGAAAAACCGCCGCCTTTTTAATCCCGATTATTGACCAGATCTTCAGAAACAGGAATAAGCAGGCTTTAATTATTGCCCCGACCAGGGAACTGGCAGTCCAAATTAACCAGGAACTGAGAAGCTTTTCCCACGGGATGAGAATATATTCGGCTTTAATAATCGGCGGAACTAATGCCCAAAGGCAAATCCATGATTTAAGAAGAAACCCCAACGTTGTAATTGGTACGCCCGGTCGGCTGCGTGATTTAATCGAAAGACGGGTTCTCCATCTTGAAGATTTTTCCATTTTTGTTTTGGATGAAGTTGATTTAATGGTGGATATCGGTTTTATTGATGATGTTAAATATTTCTGCACACTTTTACCCAAAGAGCGCCAGTCGCTATTTTTCTCAGCCACCATTTCACCTAAAATCAGGCTGGTTTTGGACATTTTTGTCAACGATCCGGTAACAGTTTCTGTTAAAAAACAGGATACTTCGGAAAATGTTGACCAGGATGTCATTAAAGTTATCAGCCGGGAGAAAAAAGTTGACCAGCTTCATGATGTTTTAATCAAGGATGGTTTTGAAAAAGTGCTGGTTTTCGGCCGGACTAAACACAGCGTCGATAATTTATACAAGGAATTGGTTTACCGGGGCTTTAAAGCCGGAGCGATCCACGGCAATAAATCACAGGGTCAAAGAATGAGGGTCCTGGAAAGCTTTAAACAAAACGAGATTCAGATTTTACTGGCAACAGATGTTGCTTCCCGAGGTCTGGATATTCCGGACGTGACTCATGTTATTAATTATGAAATGCCGGAGTCTTACGGCGATTACATCCACAGAATAGGCCGCACCGGCAGGGCCAACAAAAAAGGCATGGCCCTAACCTTCATAGATTAGATATTAACCGTTGTTTAAGAGCGGAAAAAAAGGTATAATAAATCATCACCAAGATCGAAGAAACAAGAAGGAAAAGACTCGCCACAGAACCTCAGGGGTTTACTTTGGAAACTGACGGAGAATTTTACAACTGCTTAATTTGCCACGCTTCAATATCGGGAGAGACGGGATGGTGGGACTTAAATGGTGTTAAATGTTTAGCCTGTCAGAAAGCAATTGAACTCGGAATAATCCCCAGTTATGTCTGCCGGGACCGGACAAGCTGGTACGCAACTTACGAACTGGTTAATAAATTCAAAATTTCACCTTCAGTCATCGGCAGTATGGTCAGGGAGGGTAAGTTAAAATCCCGGAAAATTAAAGCTATCTCCGGCCCGACCAGTTTTGAAATCTTTTTAAAGCAGGAAAACGAAATATTAAGCGAATATACCCGGCACTAATTCCCGGAAAAACCCACCCCCCAACAAAATTGACTAATGTATTGGAGTTTACTAAGCTGAAGTTATGTCTGAAGCGGGAATAACGACTGAAGATTTATCGCCTGTTCGAAGGGATGGCGAAAGCCGGAGAGCTAAGCTTCTGGGTTGGTTAAACCGAAAGGTCGGACTGTGGCCTAAACCGGAACTCAAAATTGAATCACAGCAGACTATGGAAGCTCCACTGCCTGTTGCCGGAGGGGAAACAGATAGTGAGCCCGAAACTCAGGCTGTCAAGGGTAAATGGAAACCAACTGACTCTGCTATAAGGGTCGCCAGGGCGGAACAAGCGGAACCTGTAAGGGATGCAGAAGGACATACCCCACGGGATAGGGCAAATTTAATAGCCGGCCACGGCGGCCCGCCAAACGAACTTGAGTCTCTGAATAGAAATGATGAGCTTATTGCATTGGCTGCAGCGGGTGTGGCCCGCCAGAAAGTGGAAAGTGAAAGACCCAAAAAGCCTACTTCGTCCCGGCAGCCAGTCAAGTCTTTTGTGAGGCGGACTGCTTAAATACGGTTATTTATCCAGCTTTATGTTCTCAATGATTTTGGTAATCTCGTTAATTCGGGCATAACCCATCTCGATATCCTCGATAGCCATTTTGTAGGCGGCGTTTTCCGATAAATCTCCCATCTGGGCGGCTTCCCCTTTTCTGGTCATAGCATCGGCCAGGGCTTTTTCAGCCTCGGTAAGCTTCTTCTTCCACATCTCCAGTTTTTGTTTTTGTAAATCGTTCATATTATCTTAAGGGGAATTATACACGAGACAGCTTATGTCTTCATAACCTAAAAGTCAAATTGATTATGGTATTTTGGATTGCGCCGGAAAATTACCTAAAAAATCTCATGTAAAAATATGTCAGCCACTGCATGATAGCTATAACCATCAAGACTAAAGAATAACGCTTCAGGTTTTTATATTTGCTTTTTCTATAGCTATTTACCGCAATCCCGAAACTTAATAAATTTAAAAAAGGCACCAGAATTAATATCGCAAAGAAGATCAATATATTTCTCTCCATAAAAATGTTGACAGAGGTCAAAATATTTTGATCTATGTAATGAAAAAGAGGGTAAACAGGTTTCTGAGATGCCATTTCATAATACCTACCCCATATATAAATGAATTGGTAGCTATATAAGGCTACAGAAACAGAAAGATAAATAACAGCAGCCTTAAGAGAGAGTAGCTTCATCTATTAAATTATGGCATATAGGCACGCATTGTCAAATTTACTAAAGTTCCAAACTGTAACATTCTATACTATAGTTATCATTAGGAGCGGGAGAGAGTATTTGAGACGGTCTTCAGGATTTGTGTAGTGATGGTTCTGAGGAAGTTCAGTACCTGGCG